>CAZDRM010000035.1:1171-16476 GCA_964507745.1 uncultured Lachnospiraceae bacterium | reverse complement strand
TGGACATGATAATGACTTCTACCCTGTTTTCCTGTCCCGGCAGGGTGTTCAGCTTCAACAATGCTTTTACCAGCATAAATCCCGGTCCCGGAGCAAGTATTTCTTCTTCATGCTCCCTTTGATACCGGCAGAACGCTTCCACGCCTTCGGTCTCATAGATATTGCTTTCCATGGTCAAATCAAATAACGCCCTGGTGCTGACTCCCACTACCAGCTTATCGCTCAGATTAAATGCCATATAACCGCCTCCTATTCCTTCTATCTTCCTTATCCTCAAAAGTGCTTCTTTCCACGGACTGGCTGTATGCAGCAGCGGAAAAACAATACCTCCCGATAGAACAAAGATCGTTGTGTTATCTCTATTCTATCAGGAGGTAAGTCCTATAAAACGGTCTGATATTATCATATGCAAAAACTTTAGTTATAAAATTAGAAACTTTACAATTGTCCCTCTCTTTGCTTACCCTTACCGACCCTATCGATTATGACCGCCGCAATTCCGGACAAGGCATACTTTATCCCCTTTGCAGACCAGTCCAGAAGAACTGCAAAAATGAGGGATACAATAAATATGATTGCAGCCCCCAGAAACAGCGCCGCTAAAAAGTGCAGTTTCATAAGCGTAAGCCACACATCCCACATGTGGTTGTAAAAAAACACCTGCCCCAGACAATGAATCAGATATATGTAATAAGTGTAACCGCCTATCCATTTAATCTGCCTGCGGCAGAATCCGGTAAGCTTATCCGTATGTCTGCTAATGAGTACAAAAAATCCCAGACACATGATGACTCTTGACAGGCAGTCATCCAGCAGGGAAGGATTCCAGCCCTTCAGGAAGAGGATCTGATATCCGGAAGCCGCCATAGACGCCAGCGAAGCACCGTATAAAAACAGTTCCTCCTTCGACGACATACCTATATGGTCAATTAAATATCCCATCAGAATAAAAAGCATGCTGAAAAAGGGAGTACGATTTTCCTCAGCTTGTCCATATAATAAGCTTTGATATCTCCCCTGTAGTTTTCCAACGCAAATTTCCCGCTGAGCATAAAAAACAATCCGTTGCAGCACATCAGAAAATTATCTGCCAGATCAAATAACCATCTGTCCTGCAGCGTATCGATATATGCCTGGTTACTCGTTAAGAAATGATGAAGCACCACGCTGAAGCAGGCTAATATCCTAAGAAGCCCATATCCTGTTTGATAAATTTTTTCTTTTGTCTGACCCATTAACAATCCTCATTAAAACGTTTCTCTTTAGGTAAAAAAGCATAGTAACGGCGGAACCAGAAGGGACGCATAATAAGTCATCCTCCCTGCTGTATCAATTCCTTTTTTCAGTTTTCCATCCGGTATATGCATCCGGGTAAAAAGCAGATAAATCCCGATACAAATAAAAAATCTTGTGGGGCAATAGGTGTCAAGCGCCCAGTTCCTTCCATCCAAAAACAGAAACTCCAGAGAAGAAACCGCCAGGCTGACGGCTCCCGCCAGAATCAGTCCCTTATGATGCTTGTCGCTAAATTCCATATGGAAAACCAGATATCCCGCTATGGCATAGGCATATAAGTTTAAAAAGGGATAGCCGCGTATTGCAAGCCTCATGTCCGTCAGAACCCAAATATCAAAAAAGGCAAAGTAACACACAATCAGAATAAGCAGCGCTTTTTTTGATTTATCATTCAGAGCCTCCAGCATGCCTGATAGAAAGGGCACCATAAGATAAAATACAAATATCTGATATAGAAAGGAATATCTCTCATCAATCATTCCTGTCAAAAACGTCTTGGTAAAATCACGTAAAAAACCGAAAGAAACAGAGAAGCCGATTTTCACAGCAAGACACACAAAGGAAGAAACCGCAAAAGGAATGCCGATTTATGATGCAAAAAAAATCTCACACAGACCAAACAATGCGCCGTCTGCAGGAATAAATCCCCCGGAAAAAGCCAGATACAAACATCCTGTGAAAAAAGCATATATTCTCAATAATTGAAGAGAGGTTTTCATAAGTATTCTCCATTAAAAATTATCTCTTGTAGGAAAGAGCAGCTTTTAAAAACCGCCTCTATTCCCTCCCCGGGCTACCTGATACGTTTACACTCATATCTTTCCGCCATAAGGAGGCAGTTTTTTAATTCTGCATATTTCTCCTGAGTGCTGCCTTCATTTAACTCAATGTCCGATGCGGCAGCCATGATATCCAGCATGTCATCCGTAATCCGATGATGCAAGCCCGCCAGAATATTCAGTTTTTCATAAACGCTTTCTGCATCCAGAAACTCCTCTACTACAGGGTCTAAAAACCCTCCTGTGGAATCTCCCTCTTCCTGTTTTGTTTCCTGTCCTGTCTCTTGTTTTACCGTTTCCTTTGCACTCTGTGCCGGCTCCTGTCCTGCTGCCTGCCCCGCACCCGCTTCTGTCTTCTGCTCTGCATTTTGCTCTGCCTTCTCCGCCGCATTCATTCCGCTCTGTCTCTCAAAACGATATTCCTGGGAGACATCCGGATACTTTGCCTTATCCACCGGGCTCATAAACTCAGCCAAATCCCGGACATATACGGTGTAGTCCCCGTATAAAGCCTGATATACGACCACATCATGTCCGTCTCCGGCATCCCTGGCAAGGGTCAGAATCTGGTATGTTTTTCCCTTAAAATGCTTAAATATTTCAAATGGTTTGGGATTATCTCTCATAGTCACAGCTCCTTTATAAAAAGTTATATCTATTATAATCCCAAACAACTATGCTGTCATGCTTTTTCCTTATGATAAATAAGAAAAGCCGTAAGTAAACTCCGCATTCTGAAAGTCTCCGGAAAACTCTGTAAGCCGCTCTTCCAATTCTCCCAATTCTTCTTCGCTCAAAAAAGAAAGATTCCTGTGATGAATCAGCACTTCATAGCTTCTGCTTCCGTCCGCCTCAAACACCTTGGTCATGGTAATGCCGCTGTATTCACAGCCATATTCCTTCATAAGCTTTGCAACCTGCTCCATATACTCGCTTTCAAGGTTCTCCATGTTCTCCTGCTTTGAATCGCCGAATCCTTTCCTGCTTTGGCTGTAAACAGACTGGGAAAAGCAAAAGAATATGATTGTGATCAGGACCAGTGCCAGCGCTGCAAATACCGCATTTCTCTTCATTGTCTTCATAAAAAACACCTCCTGTCAAGACCGGGACAATTGATTTATCCCTATCCTAACAGAAGGTGTGTACTATAAAACGGTCTTTATGCAATAAATTCGCCGACAATTTTGTTTACAACGCTTCCGTCGGCCTTTCCCTTTACTCTGGGCATTAATTCCTTCATGATTTTTCCTTTATCCTTAGGAGTGGGGGCCTCGATGCCAAGGTCTTTTAATACTTCCCCGATAATCTCCCGGATAGCGTCTTCGCTTAAATCCTCCGGCGCAAACTCTTTGTAAACAGCCAGACGCTTTTCACACTGGCTTCTGATGTCTTCCCTGTCTGCCGGCGCCGAGTCCAAGGTTTCTTTTGTCTGCCTGATTTCCTTTTTAATGACTTCGTTCTCTTCTTCCTCAGTCAAATCCTCCCGCTTATCGATTGCCTTATTTTTTAAGGCGCTTAACAGCATGGAAAGGGAATCCTTGCGCTCCTTGTCCTTTTCCTTCATGGCCGCTACCATCTGTGCTCTGATTTCATCAATTTTACTCATTTTAAAGTCCTTCCTTCCTGATATTTTTATAGTTCCGTCCTGCAAAAGTAACATGCAAGACCGCTCCGATAGCCCATTTTCACTTCATTTTCCGCACCGCAGTATTTACAGCAGACAAGCCTCATGCCCGAAGGAACCGGGTCTCCCAAAATATGCCTTCCGGCTATGGGCATATTTCCGTATTTGGCGCTGACACGGCGCTGTTCCTCCATTTTCTCCGCCACGTGCTCCCTCTGGTCCTCCATGGCTTTCTTTTCCAGATATTCCCTTGTACTGCCGCTCTGCCGGGTCTGGGATTTTTTCTCCGCCGTATTTCCTGACGTATTTCTTTGAGTGTTTCCTGATGCATTTCCCGAAACATTTCCCTGCATGCTACTCTGCCCATTCCCGGGTACATTCCTCCCTGCCACGTGACCATGATGTTTCCACGTCTCAATACTTCTCTGTACTTGTGCATTTCCCGCCACGTATGTATTTCCCGGCACATTCCTTTGTGTATTTCCCGCCAGATATGTATTTCCCGGCACATATCCCGAATGGCTGTACGTATTACTGGTATTCTGACCGTTATTCCTGTTACTATTTTCTCTCTTCTTTTTATTGATATTGATCACAATACAAAAGGGTACAACAAGCACAACAACCAGACAATATATAGTTGGTAAAATTAACCCAATAATCATTTCTTTTCCCTCCTAGGCAATACTGCTGTATTTTATCATAAGCAGCTCAACGCTCATAACGTCTCCCACTTTTCCTGTTTTAACATCTTCCTCCGCCTGAACACAGTCCTCTAAAGCCCTGCGCAGAACCGAACGCTTAAAACGTGCCGCCTGGTCCATATACTTCCCCGCGATAAAAGGTGCAACTCCCATTTTCTCACTGATCATCCGTTTGTCATAGCCCTTTTCCCTCAGCATTTTGGTCTGCAGCAGCATATTGAACTGCCTGGAAATCAAAAAGAGAATACGCATAGGCGGCTCCTTCAATGCCAGAAGATCGTAATAAAGCTTTAGAGCCTGTTCCTTCTTTCCCGCCGAAATAAAATTAATCATATCAAAAATCCGGTTGGAAAGCCGCTCTGTACAAATCGTCTCCACATCCTCAGATGTGATTCTGCCTCTTTTTAAGCAGTAGCAAATGCACTTTTCCAGTTCCTTGCGGATATTTTCCATATCCGTTCCCGTTTTGTACAGAAGAAGGGCCGCAGCGGCTCTGTCTATTTCCATGCCTTCCTTTTTGACAAGACCCAGAACCCAGCGGGTCAGGGTATTCTCATCCTGCTCTCCAAATTCGCAGGCGTAACCTTTGTCCTTTACCAGCTTAAAAAGCTTATTCCGTTTGTCCACTTCCTTTTCACTGAATACGAAACAGGTTGTAAGGGAAGGCTCCTTTAAATAATCCGCCAGCACATCGCTGCCGCCTTTAAACAACCCGCTGTTTTCAACGACAATGACCCTGCGCTCTGCAAGAAAAGGCATTGTTTCCGAAAGATCCACAAGCTGGGACTGATTAATGTCCTTTCCCTCAAAGCAGGAAAGGTTCATGGCATCTCCATCTCCCAGCAATGCCTGTTTCAGCTTATCCCTGTACTGATTGCGGAGATAGTCCTCGCTTCCGTAAAGCAGATACATCTGTTTGAAATTACCTGTTTTGATATCCTCATTAATCCGCTGCACAATTTCTCCCCAAGCCGGGAAACCCGGAATTTACTCTCAGCTGCATAGTATATTTTCAACTGCCGTCATATAAGAGTATATCACATTTTTTTGTATGTCAAAACAGAATATTTCCTTTTTTCATATCGGATGGTAATTGCCCCTTTTAAATAAGTCCCGTAAATCCTACAGCCGTTTTCCTCCAAACGCTCCAGCACTTCTTTATGAGGATGACCGTAGGAATTGTTCTTTCCCGCAGACACAATAGCAGTTCTTGGAAGACTGTTTTCCAAAAACTTTTCAGTAGTGGAATATTTTGAACCGTGGTGGGCCACCTTCAGAATCTGGATGTTTCTGTCCCCCATTTCTTCCAGCACCTTTCCTTCCTTCTCTCCCGGCAGATCTCCCGTAAATAATGTTCCTACGCCGCCGCACTCCATAAACAAAACCATGGACTGATCATTTCCTTCTCCCGTTTCATTCATTTCCGGATAAAGGCATTCCCAGCAGGTGTTTCCGATTTCAAACCGATCTCCTTCCGATACCATAAGAACTTTAACGTTTTTCTGGTTAGCATATGCTAATAGTTTCTCGTATGCAGAATCGCTCATGGCAAATTTAGTCAGCACAAGATGCTTTATCTTAATTTCTTCTTTTCCTTCATCCGAAAGCATTTCCAAAATACCCGATATATGATCGGAATCAGCATGAGAAACAAATACATAATCAAGACTGGCAATGCCATGGCTTTTCAGATAGGGAATCATCCTGTACTGCCCCACCTCTGATACATCACTGCTGCCTCCGTCAACCAGAATGTTATATCCGTTTTTTTCCTCTACTACCATGCAGTCCCCCTGTCCGATATCCAGCATGGTTAAAGTAGTCGCTCCCCGAGGCCTGATACAAAGCAGAAATACTCCTGCAAGAATGATAAATATATACCTTTTCCTGTTGGAATTATTTTTTCTCAAAGACCTTTTCCCCGGGAAAGTCTTCCCATAGAATGCTTTCCCGGAGGACTCCCTCATAAAAATCATCCCCAAAAGAAGGCCGTAATAGAGCATGATCTGCCAGAGCTTTGGCTTCCCCAAAACCGGATTTCCTCCCGGCAGACTGTCAAAAAAACGGCAAAGTCCTTCACAGATCAATAATATCCATTTACAGGGCATCATAAATACGGTTCCCAAAAAAGGAGCGAGGCAGGAAAGAAAAAGTCCTGCGGCTCCTGAGACCATAAGAATACCCGTAAGGGGAATGATGAAAAGATTTAAGAAAACAGAATACAAGGGAAAGGTATAAAAGAAATAAAGCTGGATGGGAAGCGTCGCCAGAGAGATGGAAAAACTTGCCGTAAGCGAAGACTTTACTTTCTGCTTCAAAAATCGTACCGTCTTTTCCTTTTTTCCCCGGTTTAAAATCATGCTTTCCACAGGGGCTTCCGCAGGCAGCAGTTTCTCCACAGACGGCACAAGCAGGGCAATTCCCGTAACCGCCCCAAAGGACAACAGGAAACCGCTGTGATAGATATATAAAGGCTGTTTTAAAAGAAGGAGTGCCGCCGAAAGAGCCGCCGCCGTAAGCATATCATAGGTACGCCCGCATAATCCAGCCAGTATAAACAAAAGAAACATCACAATACTGCGGATTGTGGAAGCGCTGTTGCCCGTCATGATACCGAAGCTGACAATGAAGCCCGTGGAAAAGACGGCTCTTGCCAAAGGCGGTATTCTGATTTTCTTAAGGAAGCGGAATAAGCCCATTCCCAGAAAGGATATGTGTAAGCCTGATATGGCCAGAATATGGGAAATGCCGTTTCTCTGAAAAAGTTCTTTTATTTCCCGGTCAAGTCCGCCCTTTTCTCCGAGAAACATCGCCTGCATAATTCCCGCATATCTTTCCGGCAGCGACCTTTCAAGAATGCGGGACAAATAGCATCTTATGACAAACAGCCCCTGTTCATAAGGCTTAAAGGCCTTATCCTCCAAAGACACCTGACACCCTGTCATAAAGCCGGAAATGCCCTGTATCCTGTAATACATTCTTCCGTCAAACTGTCCGTCATTGGACGCCTCGTCAAATAAACGGCAGGTTCCTCTTACCGATACCCGATTTCCTATTTTTATTTTTGAGAAAATTTCCCGGTCCTCTACATAACAGATTGCCCTCAAACCGGGAGTTCCGGCCTTTGAAGCGTTTAGATATAAAACAGATTTGTCATTTTTGTATTCCATTCTGTACACTTCTCCGGAAAGTGTACACTTTTTCTTATCCTGTAATAGTTCATTTTCCCCTTTAAAAGCCGGGAACAGCTCAAGAATCAGAATCAACCCCGCCACATAAAATAAACACAGCAGACATAAAGGTCTCCTCATAGCGCTCCTTACTGTGCACGCATGATCTCCAGATTTCTCTCAAACACCTGTGACAAAGGTATGGTCTCCATATAAATAAGGTCCGTGCTTCCGTTTACGGAAATCTGTACCTTATTG
Organism: uncultured Lachnospiraceae bacterium; assembly: GCA_964507745.1. Classification (GTDB taxonomy): domain Bacteria; phylum Bacillota; class Clostridia; order Lachnospirales; family Lachnospiraceae; genus UBA2882. The sequence continues at coordinate 8,645 of CAZDRM010000035.1, read as the reverse complement.
ACGCCGGAAAGCTCCACTAAAGAATTGACAATGGAATAAATGGCCACTTCCGGCGTAATATTCCCCGGAAGGTTCAAAAAGCCTTCATCCAGATTCACATAGCATGTATTGTCACGGGTGGTAACACTGACTATTTTGGTTTCGGGAGACAGGGTCGCAAAACCGTTTTCCGCACCGTCTCCGTCTTCCGGCCCCGCAATCAGCTCTTCCACAATCAGTCTGTCCATGGAAATATTGCTGTTATAGACTCTGTCTACCAGATGAGCCTCTAAATTGGTGCCGCTCCTGTCCGCATAATACAAGGTCAGACTGACCTTTTCATAAGCATTGATTTCATTTCCTTCATTATCCACAAACTGGTCTGCCGTCATGTAGCCCACAGGAATGCCGCTTACATTCACAAGGGCTTCTCCTCCCACATTAAAAGCGACATAATTTACCCCGTTTACCTGACAAAGAGTTCTCACAATTGCTGCTCTTGTAAGCACCTCTCTTGTAGGACTCATAGTGGAATAGTTCCCGCTGAAGTTCAGGATAAGCTGATAATCTTCATAAGCATAGGATTCCAGTTCCACATTCTCCGGTATAGCGCTTTTGTATCCGGCATCTTCCGGCTGCGCTGCCAATCGGGCAAATAATGCCTGAAGGATTTCCTGTGTATCTTCCCCTTCAATCTCCACACTCTGGCCCGATACTTTGTTTTCCTCATTGTCTACATAGTAAACCGTATATTCTTTTGCTTCATTATCGCCGTTTCTGCCACAGCCTGCCAAAAGACCGATGCAGATACAGCATAAATATAATCCGATTTTCTTCATATTCTCTCCAAACGTGTCATCCCTTTAAAACATAGGTTAATGGAATCTTTACAAGGAAGGTAGTGCCCTTTCCTTCTTCACTTTCCACCTTGACGGCTCCTCTGTGCATCAGGATAGCGCTTCTGGTAATGGCGAGCCCTAAGCCGGTTCCGCCGATTTTACGGGAATGGGATTTGTCCACCCGGTAAAATCTTTCAAAAATATGCTCCTTGGCCTCCTCTGGAATTCCCAGTCCGTTGTCCTCCACTGCAACTGTAAAGAACCGGTGGTCCGCATCCAGGGTTACCTTTACATAGCCATGCTCTTCGTTGTACTTAATAGCGTTTTCCACCAAATTGGAAATGGCAAGGGTAAGCTTTACTTCATCCACCTCCGCAGTTACATCTCTGTTGCTTTCATAAATAACATCAATATCCTTCTGTCCTGCTATAGGACGTAAACGCTTCAGTATCAATTCAATCAGTTCATTGATGTTGACCGCTTCAATATTCAGATCCGCCGCTGTTTTATCCATTTTAACCAAAGACAGCAAATCGGTAATGATTTTATTTTCTCTGTCGATTTCATCGGCAATATCTGTCATAAACTCTTTATACAGCTCCACCGGTACCTCCTCCTGGGCAATCAGCGAGTCCGCCAGCACCTTCATGGAGGTAATGGGTGTTTTCAACTCATGGGACACATTGGATACAAATTCCTGTCTGGATTCATCCAGAGCCCTCATTCGGTTTAAAAGGTCGTTAAAGGCCGTAATAATATGTTCGGTCTCCAGATAATCCGATACTTCAATGGCTTCCGTCTCGAATCCGTCCTTTACCGCCCTGATTGCCGCCGTAACCTGCTCAAAAGGCTTTACTAAAACTCTTGAAGTAATCCAGGAAAGGGCCACTACCAGAATCATCATCAGAAACTGAAGAATGGAAGCCTTTCCATCCAGAATCGATATGTTAGTGGTAATATTATCCGTGGAAACACTTGTGAGCATAACGCCGATAATCCGGGTGGTTTCCTCTTCTCCGGCAGCATTCTCGTCCTTTTCCCCGTCGCTTACCGTAATGGTAATAGGCGTAGTCATTTCAATAAAGCGGTTATTTCCGTCATAATTACTTGTATTGCTGCCTTTAAAACAGCGAATGACCTCTTCCGAAATAATGGTCTTACCTTCGCTGATACCATATGTATCCCGTATTACATTAAAGTTCTGATCAATAACCAGCACACGCCCGTCATAGAGATTTGAAAGCTGCAAAAGCTCTGCATTAATAGTTTCTGAAGAAGTGTCCTGCAGATAATTGTTGGCCGCCAGATGATTGGCCAGAATCATGGCCTGGTTTTCCACCTCGGAAATACGCAGGGAAACAGCCCTGTCCTCATAATTCTGCAAAATTCCGTAACGCATAATAAGGGTAGGCACATAGCTTACAATAATAACAATAACAAAAATCCTAAACCTCAGGCTCTTGACAAAGGTCAGGCGTGATAAAATCTTTTTTAAAAATGCTCTGATATCTGCTTTCACGAAAACACCCTTTATTTGAAATAATATCCCACGCCCCATTTTGTATGCACATATCTGGGCTCACTGGGGTTTTTCTCGATTTTTTCCCTAAGGCGCCTGATATGCACATCCACGGTCCTCACGTCTCCCGGATAATCCGCTCCCCACACCAGAGTCAGCAGCTTTTCACGACTGTATACCTTGTTGGGATTTAAAATCAGCAGCTCCAATACGTCAAATTCCTTTGCCGTTAAATTGATTTCATTCTCTTCAATGTAGACCCTTCTGCCTTCACGGTCTATTTTCATGTCGCCACGCTCAACAATACTGCTGTTTTCAACCTTAGGGCTTTCCTTTCTCCCGGTCCGCCTCATAATAGCTTTGATTCTTGCCTTTACTTCCAAAATATTAAAGGGCTTTGTAATATAATCATCGGCCCCGTATTCCAGCCCCAGAATCTTGTCCATGTCCTCTCCCTTGGCTGTCAGCATCACAATGGGAACATTGGAAAATTCCCGAATCTGCTGGCACACTTCAAACCCCGAGAGCCCCGGCAGCATGACATCCAAAAGAATAATATCAAATTTCTGCTCCTTTGCTATCTTAAGCGCCTCTTCTCCGTCATAGGCGCACTCCACTTCCATGCCGTCCTGCTCCAGACTGAAACGGATTCCTTTTACGATCAGCTTTTCATCATCTACAACCAAAACCCTTTTACTCATTTTTCTCTCCATCCACATTCTGCCTTCATTTAAGTCGTTTTTTTACTATCTGTTACCTTACTTTAATTAAATCCTTTATCTTACCGAAAAGACCGCTTTTGATTCCGGATACGTTCTGGATATCCTCGATTTTTTCAAAATCTCCATGCTCTCTGCGGTATTCCATAATTGCCCGGGCTCTGGTCTCTCCTACTCCCGGCAGAGTACAAAGCTCCATTTCATCCGCCGTATTGATATTGACCAGCCCGTCATCCTTTACCGTAGCTTCGCTTTCTTCTAAAGTCTCTTCAAGCCCCTGTTCCCATTCTTCAAGAGTAGGAACATAAATACGCTCCCCGTCTCCCACAGCCTGAGCCTGATTCATCGCCGCTTCACATGCCTCCGGCAAAAGCCCGCCGGCTCTTTCCACAACCTGAAACACCCTGGTATCTCCGAAAAACTCATAGACGCCGGGATATTTTACCGCTCCGCATATGTATACATAGATCCGGCTGCCACTGTCTTCTGATGCAGCAGTTGCTTCCGTTTCTCTCTCTTCAGTCTCCGGGCTTTCTGATACTTCTGTAAAACCTTGTCCCTCCAGGGAAACCGTATAAGCGTCCTTCTTCCCACACCCAAACAAGCCGGATGACAGTAAAACAATCAACAGAATCCAGATTCTTTTACCGTTCCGACCCCAGTGAAATATTTTCTCTTTTTCCTGATTCATAACATAACCTCCTATTTTATAAACAGAAGGTCCTTCTATGCTAATCGTGTTTCTATTGTATTCCAAAAAAAATCAGTTTACAAGGAAGAATTTAAGAAATTTAAAAATTTTGTAACATTTTCATAATAAACAGGCATTATTGCTGTGTTTCCCACTTAAATATGGCAATTCCTATAATGGCAATCAGCATTCCCACCGCTTTTCTTAAAGAAAAAGTCTGTTTCTCCATTCCCCAGATTCCCATTAGCTCAATGGCATAGGCTACAATCAGCTGGGCAATGACAATAAACATTGCCGCCTTTGCAGGCCCTAACTGATTAATGCTCATAATAACCGTGTAAGTAATAAAAGCACCAATCACTCCCCCTAAAAGCATATATTTGGGCTGTACCTGCACTACCTTCGTAAAGCTGGTTCTGTCTGTAAACAACCACGCCAGAATACAGACCGCAAATGCCGTCAGCTGTACAAAGGCGTTGGCGCTCCACATGGAGGAGTTTTTTGTCACTCCCGTATTAAAAACCCCCTGTATACTCATAAGCGCTCCGGATAAAATTGCAATAAAAAAACCAAGCATGGATAAATCCCTCCAAATATTATTTGGATTATTTTACCCATGCCCGGTTGAAAATATTCTGATACCTGTTTTATATCTGTCTTTATACCTGTTTTTTTATGCCTTCATCCAGACTGCTTAAAATCTCATTGACATCAGAACCTGTCCAGATTTTTGTAAAGGCGATTTCCAGCTGCGCCCAGAAATTGGAAGTCTGCATCATTTTGGGAATAGGCACCGATGCACCGTATTCCGAAAGCGCTGCGGAAATTGCAGGATTTTCATAGGCTATATCATATCTGGAAGGAATTTTATCAGTCATTGTATAAAAATCTGCCGCCTGATTCGCAACCAGATAAGATGCAAAATCATTTGCCAGAGCGCTGTTTTTGCTGAATCCGTTTATGACTGCCGCATTGGTTACGGACAGGCTCTTAGAATCTAAGGCATCACTGACTGCGGGAATTGCCGTTACTCCGTACTCATAGGCAAAGGTACCGTCCTTCTTTGCCTTTTCCAGCTTACCGATGGCATCGGTGGTAGCAACGGTAAATACAATTTTTCCCTCTATAAACTCCGAGAGCACCGAATCATAAGTAACCGCCTTTGTGTCAATGGAGAAAAACTGGTTCAACTGTTGATACAAGGTCATGCAGTCAACGGCTCTCTGATTATAAATATCAATGGTTTCCGAATCATCGCCGTTTATGCCGCCCACATCAATACTGTCTCCCACAATAAAATAATTGTAAAAAATATCCGATACATCCCATTTAAATACCGCTTCTACGGTTTCCGGCGCATCATAGGCATCCGCAAAGGTAAGTATGCCGTCCATGGTAACCGGAACAAGAGCCGCCTTTTTTTCCGCTATCTGCTCTTCACTGATATCGCTGACCGAGGTGGCATCGTTATCGTTTGCCAGAGCTTCCAGCTCCTCATCCGATTCCGCAGCCTCCACCATTTCCATGGCTGCTTCTCCCTCCGCCGCATTTCTTTCCGCTTCAATGGTTTTAACCGCCATATCAGTCAGATAAGTTTCATTATACAAAAAAATCGAGGTTTCAAAATATAGGGGATAACCCACCAGTTTGTTTTCATAGGTAACCGCATGGAGAGCCGCCTCGGAATAATGCGAGGTGTTTACCAGTCCCGCCGGGTCCGTAATCTGTGCTGCCAGTCCTGATAAATAAGCTTTTTCTAAAGTATCATTGCTGATAATATACAAATCAGGCGCACCCTCACTGCTCATCTGGGCATCATGAATCTGCTCCAGATATTGCAGACCTGATACCAGCACCGGCGTAACGCGGACATCTTTTTCCTCATAGTATCTCAATGCCGCCCCTGCCAGATAATCGCTCAGAGCATCATCCGTATACCAGATAACAATATTCTCCTTTTTTTGAAACAGCCCCGCCGTCTCAGTCTCTCTGCTCTCTCCGTTTCCTGCCAGAGCTGTTAAAACCGTCATGGCAATGACCAGAAGAACCGCATAAATCTTTTTTGTCATCTTTTATCCTCAAATTAATGTTAAAAACCTTCTTGCAGCTTTAATACGTTCTACTAAATATTAACATCTCATTCCATCCTGTTATTTTACAGGCATTTTTTCAAAATGGCAATCATCTCATCCACATCCTGTTTTCCGATCACAAGAGGGGGAACAAAGCGGATAATGCTGCTGCCCGCATTAATGAGGATCAGCCCAGCATCCATCGCTTTTGTAATAATATCGCCTACCGGCTTGTTGAATTCCAGACCCTGCATAAGCCCCGCGCCCCTGCGGCACTTAATATCATCACATTCCTCTGCAAGAGCGTCCAGCTTCTCTTCGAGATATGCGGAAACCTCCTGCACATTGTCCAGTATATGCTCTTTTTCAAACAGTTCAAATACTTTGCAGACTGCCGCGCAGGCAAGAGGGTTGCCTCCGTATGTGGTGCCGTGGTCCCCTGCCACTAAAGAAGAACTGCCCGCCTTTTCATTTAAGAGAAAAGCTCCTACGGGAACACCACAGCCAAGAGCCTTTGCAGTCGTCATAATATCCGGCTTAACCCCGTATTTCTGCCATGCGTACATATATCCGGTTCTTCCCATGCCGCACTGCACTTCGTCTAAAATCATCAGGATATCCTTTTCGTCACAGATGGCGCGTATGCCTTCCATGAATTCCTGTGTGGCGGGATAAATGCCTCCTTCTCCCTGAACAGTCTCAAAGATGATGGCACAGGTTTTATCCGTAATCTGCGCTTTGACGCTCTCTAAATCGTTTAAATCGGCAAATCTGATATTTCCGATCAAAGGCCCAAAGGCTTCCCTGTAGTGGGGATTGCCCGTAACTGCCAATGCGCCCATGGTGCGCCCGTGGAAGGAATGATTCATGGCAATGATCTCATGGTCCGTTTTTCCGTCCTTATTGTATGCATACTTTCTTGCCGCCTTAATGGCGCCTTCCATGGCCTCCGCGCCGGAATTGGTAAAGAACACCCTGTCCATGCCGGAAACCTCTTTCAGCTTTTTCGCCGCCTCAATGGCCGGTATATTGTAATAATAATTGGAGGTATGGATAATCTTATCTATCTGCTCCTTTAAAGCATCATTGTATTCCTGATTTCCGTAACCCAATGCAAACACGGCAATGCCCGCCACAAAGTCCAGATAGCGTTTCCCGTTCATATCATACAGATGAACGCCGTCTCCCTTTTCAAGGACTACCTGATAGCGGTTATAAGTGTGTAACAAGGCGCTTTCCGCCTCATCAATATATGTTTTCATATCCTTTGACATTTTACTCGCTCCTCACTATTTACCAAATTCTCCATTCACGTAAAGCTTTCCCTCCATGAATGGAATTTCCTTTTTATTCTATCTCCTGGCAGAATTTATCCCGCCTGATTCCCTTTGCCAGATTATCATCATCTGAAATAATCGCCGTACCAATACCATGCTTGGTAAAAATTTCCAAAAGCAGGCAGTGGGGCACTCTTCCGTCCAGAATATGCACCCTGCTGACGCCCTCTTCAATTGCCGTAGTACAGTTATTCAGCTTGGGCAGCATACCGCCGCCGATAACGCCGCTGTCTATCAATGCCTTTGCATCGGAAGCGGTCAGTCTGGAAATAAAGGTATCCTTATTATTAATATCCCGGTAAAGACCTTCAATATCCG
>CAZDRM010000035.1:0-1071 GCA_964507745.1 uncultured Lachnospiraceae bacterium | reverse complement strand
CTGGAAATAAAGGTATCCTTATTATTAATATCCCGGTAAAGACCTTCAATATCCGTTAAAAATACAAGTTTATCCGCCTTTACCGCTTTGGCAATGGCGCATGCGGCATCATCCGCATTGATATTGTAGGTATTAAAATCATCATCCAGTCCTATAGGAGCTACAATGGGAAGAAAATCATTTTCCAGAAGGTCGTAGAGAATCTTGGCATCCACCTCTTTGATATCCCCCACATATCCGATGTCCTGACCGTCGGCGTATTTTTTGTCAACCTTTAAAAGACCGCCGTCCTTGCCGCTGATGCCCACAGCCTTAACGCCAAGCTCCTGCACCATGGTAACCAGACTTTTATTGACTCTTCCAAGAACCATCTCCGCAATTTCCATGGTTTCCTCGTCGGTTACACGAAGGCCGTTGATAAATTCAGCTTCCTTTCCCACCTTGCCTACCCATTTACTGATAGCCTTTCCGCCGCCATGGACGATAATGGGCTTAAACCCTACCAGCTTTAACAGGGTAACGTCTTTAATGACATTTTTCTGTAATTCCTCATTGCTCATGGCGCTGCCGCCGTATTTTACAACAATGATCTTGCGGTTAAACCGCTGTATGTAAGGCAGGGCTTCTATTAAGACCTCCGCTTTCTTCATGATCTGTTCCATTTCTCTTTGTTCCATTTTTCATTCTCCTCATTTATTCCAAGTATCCCTGACTAATAAGTATATTTCCCATGGATTTATCTTTTTTCGGAATTAAGTATAGCACAGAAAAAACAAGTTCTCAATCAGCAAATGCTTTACTTTCCCGTTTATTTCCATTATGATTCATTCATATAGCAGACTATTGTAAACATACCATTAAGAAAAAGAGGAGACAAAAATGGCAGAAACTTTTGCAAAAGACACTTCGGGACGCAGTAAAAAAGACTGGCTGCTGGCCCTGTCAGTTTTACTGTTCGGTCTTATTGTAGCTCACTTAGGCGTTTCCATGTTTTTAACTGCTGCATTGGGCACTGATACTTTTACTGTTTTTATCCAGGGCTTGTCTTTGAGTTTTCAAAAAATAACCGGC
>CAZDRM010000034.1:0-16609 GCA_964507745.1 uncultured Lachnospiraceae bacterium | reverse complement strand
TGGAAACAAGAGGTGGATTTTACATCACGCAGATTAAGCAGCTTCAGGACAGGATCTTTGAAAAGCTGTTGGCACAGAACGGCATTGAAGTAAGCGGCGGTCAGGGAAGAATTTTGTTTGTTCTGTGGAAAAAGGACAATCTGACCATAAGTGAAATCAGCAAAGAGACTTCCCTGGCGAAAAATACCATTTCCATTGTAGTGGACGGCATGGTTAAAAAGGGCATTCTGGAAAGGAATATTAATCCGGAGAACCGTCGCCAGACCATAGTGTCCCTTACGGAATACGCAAAATCCATAGAGGAAAAATACGAGGCTGTATCGCAGCAGATGAATCAGTTGTTTTATAGCGGGTTTTCGGAAAAAGAGCGGGAAGAATTTGAAGGGTATCTTGCCAGAATTGTGGATACGTTGGTTTTGGCGGAAGAGAAACAGGGGAATTAGAGACGGGTGCATAAATGAAAAATGATATATGCAGAATAAATTTAAAATATCCTGTCCTTATGGTTCACGGAATGGGCTTTCGTGACAGAAAGCATATTAACTACTGGGGAAGGATTCCCGGTGTGTTGGAAAAAACGGGCTGTAAAATTTATTACGGCGGGCAGGATGCCAATGGTTCTCTGGAAGCCAACGGAGAACTGCTTAAGAAGAGAATTCGGGAAGTCATTGAGCTGACAGGGGCAAAAAAGCTGAATGTTATTGCACATTCCAAGGGAGGGATGGAAATTCGGTATGTCATTTCCACTCTGGGAATGGGAGAATGGATTGCTTCCGTTACAACAATGAATACACCCCATAATGGTTCGGAAACGGTGGATGCTTTGTTAAAGCTGCCGGGGGGATTGATCCGGTTTGGCTCAAAGTGTACCGACCTTTGGATGAAGCTGTTGGGAGACCGTAATCCCGATACCTATGGGGCAATCAATTCCTTTACCACTGAATATGCCAGGAGATTTAATGAGGCGAATCCGGATATGGAAGGTATTTATTATCAAAGTTACGGCTTTGTCATGAAGAATGCTTTCAGCGATATTTTCCTGTCATGGACTTACCCGGTGGTCTATTATTTTGAAGGGGAAAATGACGGACTGCTGGCTCCGAGAGCTGTAAAATGGACAAACTTTCAGGGCGTTTACCGGGGAAATTCCAATCGGGGCATTTCCCATTGCGACCAGGTGGATTTCAGGCGGCGGCGAATGACCAAAAAAGCAGGAGAAGGGGTATCGGATATTGTGGATGTATATGTAGAGGCCGTAAAAAGGCTGAAAGAGCTGGGATTATAACAGGGGCTGTTGTAAAAGCTGACAAGAGATGATAACTGGAAGCGGGTATTGATTCATAAAACCGGCTTCCAATTTTTATAGAAAAATTTTGTAGTAATTTTGCCAATCCTTACGTCTAATATGCAGAAGGAGGATATTATGAGCCGGCAGACAGATAAGAAACAAATCAATATAGAGATGGAAAGGCTGATAGAACTGTATGGAGATGAACTGCTGCGCCTGTGCTATTTATATCTGCACGACTGGCAGCTGGCGGAGGATGCGGTACAGGATGTTTATATGAATGTATTCCGTAAATACAAGGAATTTCATGGGAAAAGCTCGGAAAAAACATGGATTACGAGGATTGCCATTAATGTGTGCAAATCCTATTTGCGCACGCCGTGGAAGAAAAAGGTGCTCTACGGAGACTTAAATCCTGTATGGGATGAGGAAAAAGAGGCTAAAGAAGCTGTTTTTCGGGATGATACGGTCATTCTTGCCATTTATCAGTTAAAGCCCAAATACAGGGAGGTTGTTCTGCTTTTCTATTATCAGGAGTTAAAGGTCAGGGAAATAGCCGAAACTCTGGGGATCTCCCAATCGGCTGTCACAGTTCGACTGACCAGAGCGAGGGAGCAGTTAAAAGGTAAATTGGAAAGGTGGTATCTGGATGAATAAAATGAAAGAGCATTTGGAAGAGTGTCTGAAAGAAGTGAAAATAGACGATGAACTCTATGGAGAAATTCTTAATAAAATAGAGGCGGAAGACAGACGAGAAACACATAATAAAGAAGCAGTGCATGACAAAGAAACAACCCGTGCAGAAGAAGCGGCATATGACGGGAAAACAGCAGGGACAGTACAGAGAAAAAAGGATGGAAAAAGGAAATATTATCGAAGAATAGGCGTTGCCGCCGCAGTTCTTTTTTTCTGCATGACTTCCGTTACCGTGCTAGGAGCGGCAGTGCCGGCTGTGCAAAACTGGATTTTCCGGATTTCCCCGGAAGTGGCGGGTTTTCTTTATCCTATTGAAGAAAGCTGTGAAAAAGAAGGAATCCGTCTGTCTGTTGCGGCAGGCGTCAATGATGAGCACAATGCGGAGATATATTTTACCCTTCAGGATACAGAAGGAAAAGGACGAGTCTCGGATAAAGCAGATCTTATGGACTCTGCAGGAATCAACGGGAGCACCCTTGGCGGCGTAGAATTTTTAAATTATGAAGAAGAGACCCAGACGGCCTTTTATGTGATTCATGAATCCGGGAATTATAAAAACCGGAGAAATGTATTCCGCATAAATGAAATGATGTTCAATAAAACCATATTTGAATGGTTCCAAACGGAAATCGATCTGGCGGATTTAGCGGGGAAGGAGCCGGAAACAGAAGGGCTTTCTGAGTATAAATACGGAGGCGGCGAGGGTTCCGATACCTCCATACTGGTTCCCGATGTTATGAGTCTGTCTTTGGGAGAAGAAATTGATTTTATGACCATCAGCAATATAGGCATGGTTGACGGAAAACTGCATATTCAGACAAAATGGGACAGAAGCTTTGATAATCACGGGGAATTCTGGCTGTTGGAAAAAGGAGAAGAGCCGAAGGAATACTCGGATTCGGTGCCTCATAACAACTACTATTTCAGAACGGAGGAAGATTTGGAAAATACGGGAAGCGGTTATTTTTCCAATCATATTGAATTTGTATATGATATCGGTGCAGAGGAACTGGGTAATTATGTGCTCTGGGCAAGAATCGTAAAAGACGGACAGATTGTGAAAGGCGGCTGGCAGGTATCATTTTCCATGGGAGATATGGAGAAAACCGTTTTAGAGCCTGAGACGGATGTGGCGGACAGAATCAGCATTACCCCCATGTCTATATATGTGGAAGGCTTCAAAGGAAATGCAGAGGAATGTGAGGCATTTCTTAAAATGAAAGACGGCAGCCGGGTATCATTTTTCATAAAGAATATTAATGGGCAAGAATATGGTGGAGCTGATACGGGAAAAGGAACGGGAGAATGGGATATAAATTTTGTGACCCGTGGAATCGTGGAAACCGGAGAAATTGAGGCGGTTATAATAGACGGAAAAGAAATTCCGGTAAAACCGTAAGAAAAACCCCTAAAATGTCCGATAAAAACATTACAGGCTGAATTAATTAATTTCACAGTCAAGTTTTGTCAAAGGACGAAAAAGGGGGTATTAATTGAAAATTGATTCCAGCAGAATAGGAATGGAGTCCGCTAGAAGTTATGCTTCTATTGCTTCCAGAACGTCAAATTACCAGATACGGTTTGCTGACCTGGGAGTAGCCAAGGAAGGAAATGAAAAAAGTTTTTCGGATTTATTAGAATCCAGGGAAGGAGAAGAAGCCTTAGGAGGAACGGGATTGTCCCCGCGGGACCGCTATTACTCTGTGGCAGGAACCAGAAATCTGTCCAGTATGGATGAGAAGAGAGCCATTGAAAGCGTTAAAATGCAGTGTCTTCAGTATCTGATTTACTGGCTTTTCGGCGGAAGAAATCAGGATCGTTTCAGAGACAGACTGTCGTCCCTGATGGAAGATCAGATGCCGTCCGGTAATTCGCAGTTTATGACGGTGCAGACATCCTTAACCACATCCCAGTATTTTGCGGAGGCGGAACAAACTTCTTTTTCCACAAAGGGAACTGTTGTAACGGCTGACGGAAGAGAGATTTCCTTTAATCTGGGGCTGTCCATGAGCAGGGAGTTTGAAGAGTACTATGAGGCTACCGCTCAGACCGTAAAGGCCGTAGAAATGATGGATCCTCTCGTAATCAATTTGGACACGGACATTGCGTCCTTATCGGACCAGAAATTCGAGTTTGATATTGACGGCGACGGTATTCTGGACAGCATTTCCATGTTACAGGGAGGCAGCGGTTATCTGGCACTGGATAAAAACGGCGACGGTAAAATCAATGACGGAACGGAGCTGTTCGGCACATCGTCAGGAGACGGATTCCGGGATCTGGCCATGTATGATGAGGACGGCAACGGATGGATTGATGAAAACGACGAGATTTTCTCCAAGCTTTTAATCTGGTCCAAGGATGAGAACGGTAACGACGAATTGTATCATTTAAAGGATAAGGGAGTAGGCGCAATCTGCCTATCTAAGGTAAACACCGATTTTTCCCTGAATTCTTTAAAAACCAATCAGGCCAACGGTCAGATTCGTTCTACGGGAGTATTTCTCTATGAAAACGGCAATGTCGGAACCATGCAGCAGTTGGATTTGGCTATCTGATACATAAAAAGATGGCAGAAATCGGAAAAACCATTGAAATATAGGATTGCTCGTAAGGATATCGTGTATCCGAGAAGATAAATCCATATGGTAATTGCAAAAAAACAGAAGAAGCCCTTATGCTCCGCACTTTAAAGGAGCATAAGGACTTTTTTTGCGGGAAATGACAGGAAAATATTTTGCAGTACGGCTTGGTTTCCGTATATGAGGGAATGAGCCAACCTGTTTTTTCATAAAATACTGACAAACAGCAGCATAAAGGATATGCCATGTCGAGCAGTGGGAAATTTTTTGTTGTACTGTTGGGGATTATTTGCGCGGCGGTCATTTTTTTATCCGGAGAGCGGCCGGAAGAGCATGTCATGGTCAGAATAGAACAGGATAAGACGGTTACTGTGATTCCGGTGGAGGAATATATGATCGGAGCAATGGCGGCGGTTATAGACCCGGAGTATGAAATTGAATGTCAGAAAGCGCTGGCAATTTTGATCAGGGGAAATCTGGAAGAAAAAAGAACGGGGGATGAAATGATAATAATAACGGATGAGCCTTATTTTGATTTTTCCACAAGGCGGAATCTGTATGGCAGCAGCCAGAGAGCTTATGAGGAAAAAATGGAGGAAGCCGTTTATGCCACAACAGGATTGATAGCCGTGTCGGGGAATCATATTCTGGAGGGAAATTATCATGCGGCCAGCGCAGGGGTAACAAAGGAAGGAGTTGACAGCGACAGCGTTTTTTGCGATAAGTCCATGGAAGCGGAGGATTTCTTTTTCCAAAGGGAAATTAAGAAGGAGGAATGGGGAACTATAACCATTGTCAAGAAGGATGCAGAAGGATATGTGGATGAAATAAATCTCAACGGAACCATTGTCAGCGGGGAATATTTCAGGGAGCAGATGAAATTACCTTCGGCTAATCTGGATATGGAAGAAACGCTGGAAGCTTATATCATAACCACAAGAGGAAAGGGACACGGGCTGGGACTGGATTTGTACTATGCCAATGAACTGGCCAAACAGGGATGGACTTACAATCAGATTCTGGATTATTTTTTTAAGGATTTTATTTTAAAGAAAATAATGGTATAAAGTTTTTTTTGCCGGGCAAAACTATTGCTGAGGTGAAAAATATGAAAAGACATAAGTTTACAAAATGGAATAAAGAAAAAATTTCAATTTACGCTTCAGCCGCACTGGTTGTATGCGTATGTGTTGTTTCCGGTATATATGCGGGCAGCCAGTCCCCTTCTAAAAAGCAGATTATTGATATCGGACAGGATGAGGGAAGCGCTGAAAGTATAATCGGAGAAGAAACCGAAGGTATGGGAGAACTTGCCGTCGGAGGACAGGAGGAAGAATCTCTTCCCGTTACCAACAACGGACAGAGCAATATTCCTACCGATGCCCAGCTTGCCCAGAATAGGGCACAAGCAGAAGGGGCGGATGATGCCCTGTCGGCGGACCTGACCGGAGATGCGGAAGTGGCTGAAACAGAGGTTGTAGAAATTGATGAGGAATCCTTAAGCGTTCCCACTATGGCGGACAGCAAAAGCGATGAGGCTGCAGTGCTCCATTTTAACGGAGAAGATGGTCTGTCATGGCCGGTAATCGGAAATGTTATTATGAATTACAGCATGGACGAACGAATTTATTTTGCCACATTGAACGAGTACAATTACTATCCGGCAGTGGCAATCAGTGCAGAAGAGGGTGCGCCGGTATCGGCGGCAGCCATCGGAAAAGTGACGAAAACCGGAATCAACGAAGAAATCGGCCAATATGTCATAATGGATCTTGGGGATGGTTATGAAGCCACCTACGGACAGCTGACGGAATTAACTGTGAAACAGGGAGATAAGGTCAGCAAGGGACAGATCATCGGCTATGTGGCGGCTCCTACAAAATACTACAGCATAGAAGGCACAAATCTCTATTTTAAACTGGAACAGAACGGGACAAGCGTTAATCCCGTGGGCTATTTCAAATAGAATGGGATGAAAAGAATGAAGCTTGCTATTATCCATGGAAAAATTTTAACCATGTCGGATAAGGAGAAAGAGGTCATAGCCGGAGGCACTCTCTTGGTAAAGGACGGCATCATTGAAAAGATTCTGGAAAATAAAGAAGAAGTTCCGGCGGAATACCGAACAATTGATGCCAAAGGCTGTTTTGTGATGCCGGGGTTTATTGAGGCCCACTGCCATATGGGAATTACGGAAGAAAAGAAAGGGATGGAAGGAGATGACTGTAATGAAGGAGTAGATCCCATTACTCCTTCTTTGCGCGCCATTGATGCCATCAATCCCATGGATGATGCCTTCCACAATGCGGTAAGGGCGGGAATTACCGCTGCCAATATCGGGCCGGGAAGTTCTAATGTGGTGGGCGGACAGTTTGTAGTGGTAAACAATCACGGGCGGAGCATTGACGAAATGGTTTTGAAAGCGCCTTCCGCCTTAAAGGTGGCATTTGGGGAAAATCCCAAAGTGAATTACAGCGGAATGAGCAAATCTCCCGCCACAAGAATGGCCATTGCCGCTATGTTACGTAAGGAACTGCTTAGTGCAAAGCAGTATCTTTCGGGACATAAAAAAGACCAGGATACGGATTTACGCTTTGAAGCATACCGGCCGGTTTTTGAAAAAAAGATTCCCATAAAAGCCCATGTACACCGGGCGGATGATATCCAGACGGCAATCAGGATTGCCAAAGAATTTGATGTAAGAATGACCCTGGACCATTGCTCGGAGGGACATTTTATTACGGATGAGATCAGGGATTCCGGATTTCCCGCAATCGTAGGGCCGGATCTTGCCAGCAGAAACAAAATCGAAGTGCAGAACATGGCCTTTAAAACGGCAGGCATTTTATCCAAAGCGGGAATACTCACTGCTATTACAACGGATCATCCCGTTTCCATTATACAGACACTGCCCCTTTGCGCGGCACTGGCGGTAAAAGAAGGAATGGAAATGGATGCGGCATTAAAGGCGATTACCATTCATGCCGCCAGAATCTGCGGGGTGGATGATAAAATAGGAAGTCTGGACGCGGGAAAACAGGCGGATGTCGTCATTTATGACGGACACCCCTTTGATATTTTCACAAAGACTATGTGTACCCTCATTAAGGGAGAAATCGTGTACCGCGCGCCCCAATTCTTTATTTGATGGCTGCAGTTTTTTATTTCTGCAGGCAGCATTCTATAGGGCAAAAAATAAGTCGACCGGATCTGTCGGCGTGTTCATTTGGCTCAATAAATTCATAAACCCGACTTTACCATATTTTTATCATAGGGTATAATGTACGGTAAGGTCGGTTTTATCTTATTTACCCTCGGAAAAGGAAAATGAATTTTGAAAGATAAAAATATTGTATGCCGGATGCTTCGGTTTTTCAGACCGTCTTTTTGCATTGCGGCAGGATTTCTTATTATAAATATGTATGGCTGTACCTTTTCGGGCAGTTACTCGGTTTCCGAAAACAGAGAGGAGAACCGGGAAACACAGGATATGGAGGAAGAAAGCGCTTTCAATGTGTTATCGGTTTCCGAAAATTCCCAGACCAGTCAAATAAAATCGCCCAAGGTTTTGGTCGGTCTTAACGGTTATGGCCCGGATGATGAAAAAACAGCTTTCTTTCTTGATGGCGAAGAGGGAGGAGCGTTTTTTGTGGTGGATGCAGCTACAAGGGAAACAGTCTATACAGGAGAAATGATTGCGTCAGGTCAAAGTACCTCAAAGGGAGAAATTTTACTAAAAGGAGATTTTACAGCGGTTTCAGAGGAAGGAACCTATTACATAGAGGCGCCTTTCATAGGACGTTCTTATACTTTCGGAATTACCGGGGACTATCTGGAAATCCTTCGTGAAAATATGATGGAAGTACTGCAGAAGGAAGCGGAAAGCACGGAAGGAGTTTACTTATACAGAGTGCAGACCCTGTCCTGGATTTTGCGCTGTGAGGAATTTTACGGCGAAAAAAGGACCGTGACGGTACCTGCCCAATTGCCTGAAATGCTTAATTACGCCAAAGGACTGGGAGACAATCTGATAGAAAAAAAAGAAGAGATTTTGAGCCCGGAAGAAAGGGCCTCCTACTGCGGGGCCATGGCGGGGTTATATAAAGCCTTGAAGCCTTATGATGAGAGAGAGGCAAGGACTTATTTAAGAGAGGCGGAAGCGGCTTACCAGCAGTTGGAGAGACAGCAGTACGAGGCAGAATTTGACAGGGTGTGGATTTTCTACGGCGCTTCTGCGCTGTATAATGCCACAGGTAATGTAGTATACCATAATGTTTTTAAAAACTATTTAAAGGATGTGCCGGAAAGAAATCTTTTTGCGGCAGGTGCGAAAGAGGAACAGATTCTCAAGGATGAAGCATATATATATGGTGTAGTGGCCTATCTGACAAATAATTATGGAGTGGATGTGGATTTGTGCAACAGGCTCATGGAGGATTTGCTGGAAGTAACGAGAAGTATAGGAGCGGAATACAACGATAATCCTTATTTGTGCGTCAGCCAGGACTTACGCAACAGAGTGCTTTCCGACCGTTTATATACGCTGGCGGTTGCGGAGTATGCTATTCTCAGCAAGGAGTATGTCCAGATTATGAAGGAGGGCATTCATTATATAGACGGCTGCAATGAGACGGGAGTAAGTCTCTTGTCTAAAGAGGGCATCTGGGACCCGGACAGGGATGAAAAGGAAAGCGGCGCCGCCATAAGCGGGGCATATCTGTTTGTTTTGGGAGAGATTATGGAAAGGGAGACGGTAGAATGAAAATTGTAGTTTTAGCGGGAGGCATCAGTACCGAAAGGGACGTATCATTAGTGTCAGGAACCGGAGTTTATAAAGCGTTAAAAAGAAAAGGTCATGAAGTGGTGTTAATAGATGTGTTTCTGGGCATCGGTATTTCAGAGGAAGAGAAGGAAAATGTATTTTCTCTTGAAAGGGACTGGAGTGAGGGAATCCGGCCGGTCAGGGAAACAAAGCCGGATCTTAATGAAATATATGCTATGCGGCAGAATCCTGAGAACGGTTTTTTCGGGCCCAATGTCATTGATGTCTGCAAAATGGCGGATCTGGTTTTTCTTGCCCTCCATGGCATGAACGGCGAAGACGGAAGAATACAGGCGACTTTCGATCTGTTGAATATTAAGTATACGGGAACGGATTATGTCAGCAGCAGCCTTGCAATGGATAAGGCGCTGACAAAGAAAATGTTTTCTTTCCATCAGATTCCTACGCCTATGGGAATTTCCTTAAAGAAGGGACAGAGCCTTCCGGAGATAAAGTTTCCCTGTGTGGTCAAAACCGCCCACGGAGGCTCCAGTGTAGGAGTTTATCTGGTGGAACAGGAGGATGCCTTAAAGGATGCTTTAAAAGATGCCTATACATATGAGGATGAGGTTGTCATCGAACAGTTTATTAAAGGGCGTGAACTGACGGATGTGGTAATAGACGGCAAAGCCCTTCCCATTGTGGAGATTGTGCCGAAGCAGGGATTTTATGATTATAAAAACAAGTATCAGGCGGGGGCTTCTGAAGAAATCTGTCCTGCACAGATTAGCAGCAGCTTAACGGAGCGGATTCAGAAAATAGCGGTGGATGCCTATCATGCATTGGGCTTGAAGGTATATGCCAGAATGGATTTTATTGTGGATGAAGAGGAAAACATTTATTGTCTGGAAGCCAATACCCTTCCCGGTATGACTCCTATTTCCCTGATTCCCCAGGAAGCGGCGGCAATCGGCATAGATTATGATAATCTGTGTCAATGGCTGGTGGATTTGTCTATGAAAAAATATGAGGAGCGGGCTGAAATATGATGAAGGAAATGACCTGTCTTGAAATTGCAGAGGCATGCAACGGCAGATTTTTCGGAACAGAGGAAGAAGGGAAGAAGATTATTGCAGGTATCGGCATTGATTCCCGGAAGATAGAGAAGGATTGGGTTTTCGGGGCCACTGTGGGAGAAAGGGTGGATGGACATTCTTTTATTCCTCAGGTCTTTGAAAAACAGGCCGCCTGCGTCATCAGCGAAAAGAAGCTGGAGAATCCTGCGGGACCATATATACTGGTGGAAAGCACCTTTCAGGCATTAAAGGACATCGGGGCATATTACAGAAGCCTTTTAGATGTCAAAATCGTGGGAATTACGGGAAGCGTGGGAAAGACCAGCACAAAGGAAATGATAGCGTCCGTTTTATCGGAAAAATTTGAAGTGCAGAAAACCTATAAGAATTTAAATAATGAAGTAGGCGTGCCCCTGACGCTTTTTTCCATCGGAACAGAACATGAAGCAGCTGTTGTGGAAATGGGAATCAGCGATTTCGGGGAAATGACGCGGCTGGGAAAAATGGTAAGGCCGGATGTGATGGTTATTACCAACATCGGACAAAGCCACTTGGAAAACCTGAAATCCAGAGACGGCATTTTAAAAGCAAAGACAGAGGTTTTTGCTGAAATGGATGATTCCTCGGAGGTGGTTTTAAACGGGGATGACGATAAGCTTTCGGCAATTTCACAGGTTCATGGCAAAAAGCCTCACTTTTTTTCAAAGGAGAATCCGGAGGCTGAGGTTTATGCAACGGATATCATCAGTCAGGGACTGTTCGGAAGCGACTGCGTTTTACATATAGGAGAGGACACCATAAAGGTGCATGTTCCCCTGCCGGGAGAGCATATGGTGTTAAACGCTATCGGAGCCGCCACAGTGGCAACTGTCTTAGGACTTACCCCGGAGGAAATTGCAAGGGGTATTGCAAAGGCTCAGGCAGTACAAGGCCGCGGAGAGTTAATTCAGGCTAACGGATATACTGTTATTGACGAAACCTATAATGCCAATCCCGCTTCCATGAGAGCGGCAATTGATTTGTTAGCTATGGCTAATACCAGAAAGGTGGCAGTCATGGGAGATATGTTTGAACTGGGAGAAAATACGGAAACCCTCCACAGGCAGACAGGAGCTTATTGCGCCCGAAAGAACATAGATGTGATCATATGCATCGGAGAGCTTGCAAAGCATATGGAAGAAGGTGCAAAGGAAGAAAGGGCATTAAAAGAAACTATAAAAGAAATTTATTACTTTGAAAATAAGCAGATGTTTACGGAACAGATATCCCGGATTTTAAAGCCGGGAGACGCAGTGCTTTTAAAGGCATCCCATGGAAT
Source organism: uncultured Lachnospiraceae bacterium (assembly GCA_964507745.1). Classification (GTDB taxonomy): domain Bacteria; phylum Bacillota; class Clostridia; order Lachnospirales; family Lachnospiraceae; genus UBA2882. Next base: position 4,887 of record CAZDRM010000034.1, on the reverse strand, counting down.
GGAGTTCGGGAAGCTTTTAGAGGTTCTGAAAGAAAAATAATCAGAGAGCATTTATACCAATGCCTGATTTTTCAGATAAGTGTTCATAATGACTTCTCTTGTCATAGCGCTCAACTTTTTCTTTTCTTCTCTGGAAAGCCCCGCAGTTTCAATAGGCTTACCGTATTCAATAATAACATGAGCGGATTTGATGCGATGGTTGTTTTTCTCGTATAAAGCATCTGTATTATTTACCGTAATGGGAATAATAGGGCATCCTGTCCGCTCCGCGATTTTAAAGGTTCCGTCATGAAAAGGAAGCATGATTTCATCGGATTTGTTGCGGGTGCCTTCAGGACAGACATGGACGGAAATGCCGTTATTGATCAAATCTATAGCATCTTTGATTACCTGCATACCCTTTTTAACATCCTTTCTGTCCAAAAACAGACAATGGAGATAACGCATCCATCTGGAAAATGAGGGAACATGCGCCATGGAGTCCTTGGCAATATAGCCGGTCTGACGGGGAACTCTGTAGTAGGTCAGAATAATGTCGTAATAGCTTCTGTGATTGCTGATATACAGCACAGGTCTGTCTTTGGGGACGTTTTCCTCTCCGATAACGGTAATTTTTGCTCCTGCAATCAGGGTAACGACCCGGAAGCCCCATCCTACAATGGCCAGGGAGCTGCGTCCCTTTAAGTCGGGATTGAATTTGCCGATGATCCATTCTACAAATTGGATGGGAAGACTTATAACCAAGAAAATTATCAGAAAAATAAAATTAATTATAAAGCGTATCATGTCAGAGAACCTTTCCTGTTGTATAAAGAACAAAGGTAAAAAGGGCTGTTATAAAAGCGGCTGCCCTTTTCCTTATTCTGTGTATTTAAGGCTATTATAGTCAAAATTTTTTCTCAAAACAAGAACGGAACAGATAATAGACGTTTAATAGAAAAGCGTCTATTAATTTATTTGTGACATAGGAAAGCCGGAATTATCATATTTTTATAGAAAGAAAATGGAAAGATATGATATGAAAAAAATCAGAGCAATTCTATTTTGCGGTTTATTAATTGCCCTTTCTCTTTTTGGCGGCTGCGGGAAAAAACTGCAGGAAGAGCCGGTAAAAATCAGGGATTTAGAGCTTACAGTAGTTTCGGAAGAAAAACTGCCGGAGGAGCTTTTAGCCAACATTTCGGAAAAAAAGATGAATCCATTTAAATTTACTTTTCAGGACGGCGGCTATTTGTATATTTGTATCGGCTACGGGGAACAGCAAAGCGGCGGTTACAGCATTACGGTAGATGAACTTTATTTAACGGAGAACGCCATCTATGTGAAAACCTGCCTTATGGGACCGGGAGCGGATGTGCCTGACGACGGGGTAAAATCCTATCCTTATATCGTAATAAAAACAGAGTATCTGGATTATGCGGTTGTCTTTAACTAGGGGAAATGCTATACTCTTTTTGAAAACTGAAGGGAGTATGCATATGCTATATATAAAGAACGGCAGGGTTATGGACCCGCTTACCGGAACGGACGAAGCACTGGATATTTTAATAGACCGGGAGATCATTATAAAGGTATCGTCTCAGGCGGATATGGAAGCCTATCTGGAAGACCGTAAAGGATTAGAACAGGAAGAAATTACAGTTGTGGACGCTTCAGGCTGCGTTGTGTCGCCGGGGCTTACGGATGTGCATGTACATTTCAGAGACCCCGGATTTACCTATAAAGAGGATATTCTTTCCGGCTCTAAAGCAGCGCTTTCCGGGGGAATTACCAGAGTGGTTCTTATGGCTAACACAAAGCCTGTAGTGGACAATGAGGAAACCCTTCGATACATTTTGGAAAAAGGAAAAGAGACCGGTTTGCATGTGGAAACCTGCGCTTCCATCAGTAAAGGGCTTTCAGGAAAAGAACTGGTAGATATGAAGGCATTAAAAGAAGCCGGAGCGGCAGGCTTTACGGATGACGGCATTCCCCTTTTAGATGAACAGTTTGTAAGAATGGCCATGGAGGAAGCGGTAAAATGGGAAATGCCTTTAAGCTTTCATGAGGAAAATCCGGCTTATATTGAGAATAACGGCATTAACAGGGGAAAGGCCAGCGAACATTTCCAAATCGGCGGTTCTGACCGGCAGGCGGAAATTTCCATGATTGAAAGGGACATTCGGCTGGCGAAAGAAACAGGAGCGGAAATTGATATTCAGCATATCAGTACCAAAGAAGGTGTTGCGCTGGTGCGGGAAGCCAGAAAGAATTATCCCAATATTCACGCGGAAGCAACGCCCCACCATTTCTCTCTGACAGAGGAAGCGGCCATTGAACACGGCACACTGGCCAAGATGAATCCGCCCCTTCGTACAGAGGAGGACAGGCAGGCCATTATAAAAGGGCTGGCAGAAGGAACCATCGAAATCATTGCCACAGACCATGCACCCCATAGCAGTGAAGAAAAAGAGCGGAAACTGACCGAAGCTCCCAGCGGCATCATCGGTCTGGAAACTGCGCTGCCTCTGGCAATTACCAATCTGGTAAATCCGGGACATATGACCCTGTTGCAGGTTTTGGAAAGAATGATCGTAGGCCCTGCGAAGCTTTACGGTTTCGGGATGAACAGCATTCAGGAGGGAGAACCGGCAGATATCATAGTTTTCAATCCGAAAGAAATCTTCCATTACGAGAAATCCTTTTCCAAATCCCAGAATTCGCCTTTTCTGGGACAGGCTCTCTTTGGAAAAGTCCACATGACTATCACAGACGGGAATATTGTATACAAAGCGGATTGTGCAGAGAACGAATAACTTAATTTGTCGGACAGCCATTCAAACTGCCTTTAACGCAGGAAGTATATTGGTATAGGGAGTATTTTCTCGAAAAGGAAAAAATAGAAAAGCAAAAGTAAAGAAAACAAAGAAAAGGAAAGAAACGAGGTCTCATCATGGGAAAGAGAAAAGAACAGGCAGTTGTCTTAAAGCAGACCTGTATTGCACCGGATATTTATGATATGTGGATTGATACAGCGCTGGCAAAAGAGGCAAAGCCGGGACAGTTTATCAACATTTATCCAAAGGACAAGTCTACTTTATTACCACGCCCTATCAGCATTTGCGAAGTGGACAGGGAGAAAAACAGACTTAGAATTGTCTATCGTAAAGCCGGAAAAGGAACCGGCGAGTTTTCAGCCTATAAAGAAGGCGAAAGCATTGATATACTCGGCACCCTAGGAAACGGATTTCCCGTAGAAAAAGCAGAAGGGAAAAAATGCTTCTTAATGGGAGGAGGAATCGGCATCCCCCCTATTTTACAGCTTGCCAAAGAATTGAAGGCGGCAGGCAATGAGGAAGTCAACATCATTGCAGGCTACAGGGACAGCAACCTATTCCTTTCGGAAGACCTGAAGAAGTATGGAAAACTTTTCGTTGCCACAGAGGACGGAAGCACAGGCAGCAAAGGAAATGTTATGAATGCCATTGAAGAGAACGGCCTTAAAGGGGAAGTTATTTTTGCCTGCGGACCCATGCCCATGCTCCGCGCAATCAAAAAGTTTGCAGAGGCTAACCAAATGGAAGCCTACATTTCTCTGGAAGAAAGAATGGCATGCGGCGTAGGAGCCTGCTTAGGCTGCGTATGCAAAACCGTTCACAAAGATGAACATTCCCACGTACATAATGCCAGAATCTGTACGGACGGACCGGTTTTTGATGCAAAGGAGGTAGAAATCTGATGGCAGAAGGAACAAAGCTTAACACACAGGTTACCATTGCGGGCGTTACCTTCAAAAACCCCGTTATGACAGCCTCCGGAACATTCGGTTCAGGAATGGAATACGGAGAATTTGTAGATTTAAATAAACTGGGAGCCGTTGTAACAAAAGGCGTTGCCAACGTACCCTGGCCGGGAAATCCCACTCCCAGAGTAGCAGAGACATACAGCGGCATGCTCAATGCCATCGGCCTGCAGAACCCGGGAATAGAAGTCTTTATCAAAAGAGACCTGGAATTCTTAAAACAATTTGACACCAGAGTCATAGTCAACGTATGCGGCAAAAGCGTTGAGGACTATGTGGAAGTAGTAGAACGCCTTTCCGGCGAAGCCGTAGACATGCTGGAAATCAACGTATCCTGCCCCAACGTAAAAGAAGGCGCCATTGCCTTCGGCCAAAAAGCCGACGCCCTCTACAACATCACACAAGAAATCAAAAAGAAAGCAAAACAGCCGGTAATCATGAAACTAAGCCCCAACGTAACAGACATTACCGAAATGGCAAAAGCCGCCGAAGCAGCCGGCGCCGACGCCCTCTCCCTGATCAACACCATTACCGGCATGAAAATAGACATTCACAAAAGAACCTTTGCCCTTGCCAACAAAACAGGAGGCATGTCCGGCCCCGCCATCAAGCCCGTTGCCGTCCGCATGGTCTACCAAACCGCCAATGCCGTAAAAATTCCCATCATCGGAATGGGCGGCATCGCCAACGGAGAAGACGCCATTGAATTCTTATTAGCCGGCGCCACCGCCGTCAGCATCGGCGCCATGAACTTCATCAACCCCTACACCACCGAAGAAACCATCCAAGGAATCGAATCCTACATGCGCCAATACAACATCAACGATGTCAACGACCTAATAGGCGCCGTAAAATAAAAACAACATTAAATCAAAAGCTATAATAAACAATATAACCCAATATCCTGTCCCAAGCAGTACGAAATTAACCCTTCCAGGTTAGCCAAACCCAACCAAGCTCACTCTAATTTTTCAACTCTTTTCAGAGCGTTGTCTACAGGAATAAATATGAACCTTTAATAAATCTCAACCCGCTAAAATGTGAACAAAGCCGAGTGGGATAGGAGGGGCGGGGGAAAGCAGTATAAAAGTCTCCGGCAAAAAATA
>CAZDRM010000033.1:0-19191 GCA_964507745.1 uncultured Lachnospiraceae bacterium | reverse complement strand
TTTCCGATGGTTCACAGATGCTGGCCCAGGGTGCAACTGAACAAGCCAGTGCAGTAGAAGAACTTTCGTCTACTTTATCTGAACTTTCCAGAAGCGCGAAGCAAAATATCCAGATGGCCTCCGATATGCGGGATAATGCCCGGCTTACAGGAGAACAGGTAAACCTGAGCAGCCGGCAGATGGAAGAACTTGTGGAAGCCATGATGGATATCAGCACGACTTCACAACAGATTGAAAGAATCATTTCCACTATTGAAAATATTTCTTTCCAGACCAATATCCTTGCTTTAAACGCTTCAGTAGAATCCAGCCGGGCAGGAGAGGCAGGAAAAGGCTTTGCCGTAGTGGCGCAGGAGGTCCGCAATCTGGCTGTCAAGTCCGATGAGGCATCCAAAGCAACCAAAGAGTTGATTGAAAATTCTGTACGGGCGGCAGAAAAAGGCAATAGGATTGTGGAAGAAGTTTCATCATCACTGCAGAAAACCCTTGAACTGGTTACCCGGTCCAACTATGCCATTAATGAAATTACAGATGCAGTACAGGTGGAAGCTGCCTCAATCTCACAAGTGGCAGAAGGAATTGGACAGATTTCCGATGTGGTACAGACGAATTCCGCTAACAGTGAGGAATCTGCAACCGTCAGCACAGAACTGTTTGAACAGGTTAACCGTCTGCAGGACCAGACACGTAATTTTCAGTTGAAATAGAAGCAAATAAACGACGGGAATCCCTTATCAGGACCCAACCTTGGAATCGTGCGATTGCTGCTGTTGAGAATGTTAAAAACTAAATAAAGCTTTCGGGAAGATGATATCCTTCCCGAAAGCTATTTTAATTTAATTTCTGCTTCAACGGCAGACGTTTCATTCAAAGACTTTACATTCAGATAAAATTCCGTAAATGTCATTCTCGTATAGGGATATACCCAGAATATTCCAATACCGAAGGAGAGAAGTGCCAGCAGGTACATACCGATGAAGCTGAGCTGTAAGTAAAAAAGGCTTCCTCTGTTTCCCTGCATCAATTCCCGGCTGTGTTTTAACAATTGTGCGGGAGATTCCTCCGGATAGTCTATAATCAGGAAAAAAACCAAAGCATAGTCAAGTTCTGTGCGAATCCACATAACAGTCATAAAAATGAGAGAAATAATGGATAAAGCCCCAAAGAGAACAGGGGAGCCTGCCCGTAAATAGCACGCCAGCATGGCAATAAAAGGCACAGAATAAAGCAGGAAACGGATAAAATAAAGAAAAAAGGTTATGATGATTTCATCCGCCCTGCCTTTAAAGCCATACCACATTTCTGCAACAGGAACCGGCTCGCTGCTGCGTGCATAGCGCAGACAGATATGGTTCTGTCCCACCAGAAAAATGGTAAGAAAGAAACTCAATATTAAAGTAACACTCACATCAATGAAAGAACCGGCCAACGTCTGGGTATTCAATGTATAAGAAAGTATAAGGGACGGAATGTTGGTAAGCAGGGTGGCCAGCATATAAGCAATGATGATAACCCCGTACCTTCCTTCAAGATGTCCCCTGGCAGCAGCCTTTAACTGAGGCGAAGATATTTTCATAGTATATCCTTTCCGATCAGCAGGCCAGATCAAGGTTCATACCGCTGTATTTTGTTGAATCCTGTGTTTTCAATGCCTTCTGATAAGGGTTTTCTTCGTTATAATATTTGATCTGTGTTGAAGTGGTTCCGCCTGATACATAGGAACGACCGCACTCGGGGCACACGGAAGTATGAATGGCTACGCTTGCCTGAATAACCTGGCCGTTGTTATTTGCCGCTTTTTTGTATGCATTGGAGACATGCTCCTGCTCGTGGCTGCGTACTGCGGAAGCTGCCGATTGAGGCGAAATATGGGTAGCCGCTTTAAAGGAAACCATTTCATCGGAACCATCCTGATATTTGCGGTTTTTACAGGTTTCACATTCCGCAGGAGAGGATTTGGCGCCGGGCTTCTTTTCTGTGGATTCTCCCGGATTCAGTATAGGAGAATGCTCTTCTTCGCCGCCTACGGTCATACCGCCCATATTGCCATAGCCGCCATACTGATAACCTATGTTTGAAATCTGAAGATTCATAAAAGACACCTCCTGTTAAAATGACTGTTGAAATTGATTTAAAACTTCGTCAAAAGTAATACCATACATTTCTTCGTAAATCTGATTAAATTCTTCCCGTTTTACCGGGTCTGCCAAAACGTTATAAAATGCTGAGACAGTAAGAGTAAAACTAAGAACCAGTGAAAATATTGATATCCCTATGCACGTTTTGGCAAATGAATGCATTTTTAACTGCTTCCCTTTTGAAAGAACAGCAAATAAAACGGAGAGGGAGGCAAAAACCATACAAATGGGCAGTGAGCATTCTGTAATAAAAGCCAGCATAGTACATATGACAGATGCCATTAAAAAAATGTTTGCACTCATTTTGGGGCGCGGCGGCATCTGTGCAGAGCCTGGATTGTATTCCATAATACACCTCCATAATTACTTTCATCTTATCACATTTTTCGCATTGAATAAAGACTTATTTTCGAATATAATGAAAAAAGTAACAGTTTATGGAGTTAAAATCACAAACTACAGTGAAGAGGATATGTAGGGATGATAAAAAGAAAAATTTTGGCGCTGCTTTTATGTGCCGGTATGCTTGCAGGACTGCCTGCCTGCGGCAACGGAGGGGAGCGCCCCGGCTCCCAGGCGGCAAGCAATATGCCGGATATTCAGATTAATCAATTGGGCTACCGTCCTGATGATAAAAAGATTGCAGTGTTCCGCGGCGAGGATATGGACAGCGCCTTCAAAGTTGTGGATGCAAAAAGCGGTAAGGCTGTATTTAAAGGTACCCTTGCGGCAGGAGAGAAAAACAACAATACCGGCGAGACGGAAAGCGCCGGGGATTTCAGTGAATTGAAAACACCGGGAACCTATAAGGTGGTAGGGGATAAATGCGGGGAATCCTATGAGTTTACTATTGGAAATGACGTATATGACGAAGCCTTTGATGCGGCGGTAAGAATGCTTTATTTACAGCGCTGCAGCATGGAACTGACAGAGGAATATGCGGGAGATTTTGCCCATCCTGTCTGCCATGGCAAAGGAGCGGTGATCTATACGGAGCTGCTTATTTCCGGCAGAGCGCCTGATGACCCGAATGGCGATGTTCCCACAATGCCGGTAAAAATCGAAGGAGTGGATGTTTCCGGCGGATGGCATGATGCGGGAGACTACGGACGTTATGTGGTATCGGGAGCAAAAGCAGCAGCGGATGTGATGCTGGCGTATGAAAGCTATCCCGAAGCCTTTGGGGATAATGCGGGAATTCCCGAAAGCGGAAACGGCACACCGGATATTCTGGATGAAGCCAGATACGAGCTGGAATGGCTGTTGAAGATGCAGGATTCGATAACAGGCGGTGTTTACCATAAGGTAACCTGTGCCAACTTCCCCGAAACGGTTATGCCGGAGGACGAGACGGATGAGCTGATTCTTTCCCCTGTTTCCAACTGCGCAACCGGAGATTTTGCGGCGGTTATGGCAATGGCGGCAAGAGTATATAAGGATGTTGACAGCGACTTTGCCGATACCTGTATGGCGGCATCTTTAAAGGCAGTGGCTTATCTGGAAGGCAGCGAGAGCGGCGACAGCTTTGTAAATCCCGAAGGGATTATGACAGGAGAATATCCTGATGCAGAGGATACCGATGAAAGATACTGGGCTTATGCGGAGTTGTTTAAGACAACGAAGGAATCAAAATATGAAGAAATCCTGACAGGAATTCCCTATGCCTCCATCCAGGGTGGCCTTGGCTGGGAAAAGGTAGGATTTTACGGAGGTTATGCTTATTTAACCGGCGGCTATACCAACAGGGAATATGCGGAAACCGTTAAGGACGAGCTGGAATATGCAATTAACGGCATTCTGGAAAGCGCAGAGGCGGATACTTACCGGTGCTCTTTAAGCGGCACTTATCCATGGGGCAGCAATATGAGTATTGCCAACAACGGTATGCTGCTGTTGATGATGGATGAGATTAACGGAGACGATAAATACGAAAGTCTTGCAAAGGCGCAGATGGATTATCTGTTCGGCAATAACGCAAACGCCTATTGCTTCCTGACAGGCTTCGGAAGCCTTTCTCCCCGGCACACCCACCACCGACCTTCCCAGGTACTGGATAAATCCATGGCAGGTATGCTGGTAGGCGGTGCGAACAGCGCATTGGAAGACCCTTATGCGAAAGCTGCCATGACCGGAACCGCTCCGGCAAAATGTTACGTGGATAATGCACAGAGTTATTCCTGTAACGAGGTTGCGGTTTACTGGAATTCGCCTCTTATCTATCTCATGGCGGCATACAAATAAAAACTTTTAAAGACAGGAATTAAGAAATGGACATTATAAAAGTATTAAGCGAAGAATTAAAGGTACAGAAGTGGCAGGTAGAAGCTGCCGTAAAGCTCATTGATGAGGGAAACACCATTCCCTTTATTTCACGATACAGAAAAGAAGCTACAGGAGCGCTCAATGATGAGGTTTTAAGAAATCTTCATGAACGGCTGTTATATTTAAGAGGACTTGAGGAGCGTAAGGAAACTGTTCTTGCCAGCATCGAGGAACAGGGAAAGCTGACAGAGGAGTTAAAAGAAAAGATTCTGGCAGCCCAGACCATGGTTGCGGTGGAGGATTTGTACCGCCCCTATAAGCCAAAAAGGAAAACAAGGGCATCTGTTGCCAAGGAAAAAGGCTTGGAGCCTCTTGCAAATATTATTTATCTGCAGATGACAAAAAAATCCATAGAGGAAGAAGCGGAAGCTTTTCTGGATGAGGAAAAGGGCGTTACCACCGTAGAAGAAGCAATCGGAGGCGCAAAGGATATTCTGGCGGAAGGAATTTCCGACGAAGCGGATTACCGGACAAAAATCAGGAAGATGACGGAAACGGACGGCGTTGTTGTCAGCGAAGCCAAGGATGAAGAAGTCCAGAGTGTTTACGAGATGTACTATCATTTTTCGGAATCTGTGAAAAAAATTGCCGGACACAGGATTCTTGCGTTAAACAGAGGCGAGGCGGAAAAGGTTTTAAGCGTCAAAATAGAAGCGCCCACAGAGCGGATCATCGCTTATCTGGAAAAAGAAGTGATTAAAAATAACAACCCCGTTACAACCCCTGTTTTAAAGGAAACTGTTGCAGACAGCTATGAGCGTCTCATTGCGCCTTCCATAGAAAGGGAAATCAGAAATGCCCTGACGGAAAAGGCGGAAGAGGGAGCAATCAGCGTATTCGGCAAAAATTTAAAGCAGCTTCTGATGCAGCCGCCCATTGCGGGAAAGGTTGTTTTGGGATGGGATCCGGCCTTCCGCACCGGCTGTAAGTTAGCGGTAGTGGATGAGACGGGAAAAGTACTGGCGACTAAAGTGATTTTTCCCACGGCGCCCCAGAACAAAGTAACGGAGGCAAAGGCGGAATTAAAGAAATTAATAGAAAAATACCATGTTTCCCTGATTTCCGTAGGAAACGGCACGGCTTCCAGGGAGTCGGAGCAGGTCATTGTTTCCTTTATCAAGGAGACGGGACTGCCTGTGTCCTATGTGATTGTCAATGAAGCGGGAGCGTCGGTTTATTCTGCATCAAAGCTTGCCACAGAGGAATTTCCAAATTTTGATGTAGGGCAGAGGAGTGCGGCTTCCATTGCAAGGAGATTACAGGATCCGCTGGCAGAGTTAGTGAAAATTGATCCCAAGTCCATCGGAGTGGGACAATATCAGCATGATATGAACCAGAAAAAGCTGGATGAAGCTTTGACAGGTGTGGTGGAAGACTGTGTAAACAGCGTAGGCGTGGATTTGAATACGGCTTCCGCACCTTTGTTATCCTATATTTCAGGCATTTCCAAGGTAATTGCCAAAAATATTGTGGAGCACAGGGAAGAAAACGGCGCTTTTACAGAGAGAAAGCAGCTTTTGAAGGTGGCGAAATTAGGCCCCAAGGCTTATGAACAGTGTGCCGGTTTCTTACGCATCAGGGGTGGGAAGAATCCCTTAGATGCCACAAGCGTCCATCCGGAATCTTACGAGGCGGCAGAGAAGCTCCTGGCAAAGACCGGATTTACCTTAGAGGATGTGGGACATGCAAAGATGAATCTTCCTAAAGAAGGCAGCAAGGAATTAAAGGCGCTGGCAGCAGAGCTTGAGATTGGCGAGCTGACTCTTAAGGATATTGCAAAGGAACTGGAAAAGCCTTCCAGAGACCCTAGGGAGGATATGCCCGCACCCATTCTCAGAAGCGATGTTATGGAGATGGAGGACTTGAAGCCGGGAATGCGGTTAAAAGGAACCGTGAGAAATGTTATTGACTTCGGCATCTTCGTAGATATCGGCGTACATCAGGACGGTCTGGTACACATTTCCAAGATTACGGACCGCTACATCAAGCATCCCCTTGAGGTGGTAAGCGTAGGGGATATTGTGGAAGTGGAAGTTATGAGCGTGGATTTGGCGAAGAAGAGGATTCAGTTGACCATGAGGTTTTAGGAAAGAAAAATGTATAAAGTTGCAAAAATCTTTTGTTAAGGGGTAATTTGTTATTGAGGAATTCAAGATAATCGTTATATTTAATGAAGGGAGCGTTTTCATGGAAGACCAAAATGAATTAGGGCTTGTTATTTTTTTAATACATTCCCTGTCAGACGCATGGTGTAAAAAACCGGTAGAAGTATATGATATTTTACTGCGGACTGATGTTTTGGATGGATACATTGTGCCTTGTTATGATACATTGCATACTCTGGGAAAAGAATATTTGATTGAAGATATTACTGAATTTGTGAGGGAAAAGGGGGAAATGGTTTGATTGTTTATCATGGAACTATTGAAGAAATAAGGCTCCCGGACGTCTATCATTCCAAAAAGTATCTTGATTTTGGCAAAGGGTTTTATGTTACATCTATTAAAGAGCAGGCAGAGAAATGGGCAATTCGGAAGAGTATGAGACGAAAGAAGATACCAATTGTGAATTGTTATGAATTACAGTTTGACTCCGCAAAATATAAAGTGTTGAGATTTGATTCAGATGAGAAGTGGTTAGATTTTGTTTGCACCTGTAGACGGGGAAAGACGATAAATGAGGGATATGATATAGTTATAGGGAATGTAGCAAATGATGATGTTTTTAAAACCGTAGATATGTATTTTCAAGGGATTTGGAATAAAGAAAGAACAATACAGGAATTGAGATATTATAAGAAAAATAATCAAATTTGCCTGGTAAAACAAAATGTTGTTGATGAGACTTTAAGGTTTGTAAAAAGTTATGAGGTAAGTGTAAATGGAAAGCAGATTAAATGTTGATACGTATTATATGCAAAGCCTTGAAGAAAGGTTGATTGAATATCTTGCAAAATGTCTGGATGTGGACTGGAGAAAAAGTATGGATATTTATTATAAAAGCAGGCTTTGCCGTCAAATAGAAAATAAAGAGTATGGAATAGAAAACATGGATTTTAAATATTTGGCAGAAGATTTAATAGAAAATGAACGTGATTTGATTGATAGAGAACTGGCAGGATAAGAAAGCAATTAGTGACGAAAGGAAATTCCTGCGGACAATAAGTTAAGTAATAAAAAACCGCCGCATATGGGCAAGACCACAGCGGCGGTTTTATTGTACTAATGCGTCCCCTTCAAAATCGGCGACAATCTCTTATAAATCAAAAACGTGATCACAACGCTGAATATCCCCTTCAAAAATGTAAAAGGCATATTAAATACAATGAGACATTCCAGAATATTGTCCACTCCTGAAAAAATCAGCTGATATGCAGCTAAAATGAGTTCCTTGTCCATGAAGTTGTAATAAATGGGATATACCAGAAAGTAATTGGAGAATACGCTGAAAATTCCCATAATCAAAGCCCCTGCAACAGAACCGATCAAAGCTCCGGTACGGTTCTTTTTGAATTTATAAACCAGTCCCGCAACCAGTACAAAGGATGCCCCTAAAAGGAAGTTGCTCAGTTCTCCTACCCCGTTTGTGCTGGATTTCATAAGGTGGAGCAGATTTTTTATGAGACAGATTATAACCCCTGCAACGGGTCCGTAAGCAAAGGAACCTATGAGAGCAGGAAGCTCGGATAAATCCATTTTGATAAAGCTGGGCATAAAGGGGACGGAAAAATCCAGAAACATCAGTATGAAAGCGCTGGCGGAAAGCATACCGATTCCTGTGATTTTGCGGACATCCATCGTTTTTCCGGAAGCGATGCTCTTAGAAGCATCTTTCCTAGAAGCAGGTTTGTTGTTAGTCGTTTTTGTCATCATTTCACTCATGACTATAATCTCCTTTCAATCACAATGCGCTCAGGCAGTCTGCAAGCCTGGCACAATTCCAGCGCCGGCATTTTGCCCTTGCCTATACGCAATTTGTAAGGACGATTCTTCGCAGCCGGAAAATTTCTTTCCGGTTATTTGCACAAAAAAATACCTCGATGAATCTTTCATCGGGGTGTCAAAAAGCATGTCTGCTTTCCTTTCATGCAAAAAAGCCAAATCAATAAATATTGGATTTGCCTGACTTTCTTCTCTCATCCAGACTTTACTGTCGGTTTTGGAATCGCACCAAATCAGCCATTTACATGGGTCGCGGACTAGCTTGCGCATTACCGCCGGTAGGGAATTGCACCCAACCCCGAAGAATTGCCTTATTTGCATATAGTGTAGTGTGAAAAGTAAAAGATGTCAACCCTGTTTGGTGCTTTTTTTCTTTTTGGGCACAGGTACCGGTGTAACTTTTTCCAGAATGTCTATAATTTCCAGACAAAGGGTGGTATTATCCGTATCCAGAATAAAATGCTCCTTGGCGCCCTCATAGGGGGCTGCCAGTTCGGCGGAAGCTTTATTCATTTTCTCCCTGATGCAGTCTAAATTTTTAACATAGACCGTATTGTCGCAGACAAGCAGAATGGGTTTATCGTTTACATAGACCATATATTCTCCGAACATTTTCCGGTAACGGATGCTGCCGCAATCCTTGATCTGCTCGCAGATATATTCTATAAAATCTGTTGTTGTCGCCACTTTTCGCCACCTCCACCTATTCAAAAATAATAATATAGATATATATTATTTACAAGCGTTTTCTGCGGCGGGTATGTTACAAAAATGTAAGATGCAGGGTAAAAATGTAAGTTTTGTGGTATAGAAAAGAAAAAATTGGTTATTTATAATGGTTTTGTGCTTGACATAATGGGAAATATATATTAATGTATTAATCACATAATACATTAATGCAATAATACAGCAATACAACGATATAAATGATAAACATTATAGTAGTAGATTGCGGGAAAATGAGAAAACAGCACGATACTGTGCTACAATGCAATAATTTGCATATAAAATTGAGGAGGAATATTATTTGTGAGTATATTAATTCAAATAGAGGACCTGTGTAAGGTCTATAATCCGGGAGAAAACGAGGTCCGGGCTCTGGACCATGTGAGCCTTACGGTCAATACCGGAGAATATGTGGCGATCATCGGGCAGTCAGGCTCCGGCAAATCCACATTGATGAATATGATTGGATGTCTGGATGTGCCCACCAGCGGGGAATATATTTTGAACGGGCAGAGTGTTTCACGCCTGACGGATGATGAGCTTTCTGATATCCGCAATCAGGAAATCGGCTTTATCTTTCAGGGGTTCAACTTAATTCCCAGCTTTACGGCAGTGGAAAATGTGGAACTGCCCCTCCTCTATCGGGGAATCGGCAAAAGAGAGCGTCATGAACTGGTGGTAAAGGCGCTTGAAAAGGTAGGGCTTTCTCAAAGAATGGGCCACAGGCCTTCGGAAATGTCGGGAGGGCAGCAGCAGAGAGTAGCCATTGCCAGAGCCATAGCTCAGGCGCCGCCGGTCATACTGGCAGATGAGCCTACGGGAAATCTGGACTCCGGCTCCAGCAAGGAGATCATACAGATTTTAAAAGAATTACATAAAGAAGGCAGGACGGTAATCCTGATTACGCATGACAATGAAATTGCCGCCCAGGCAAAAAGGGTTATCAGGATAAAAGACGGAAAGATTGAGAGGGACTATGAAAATGAAACGGATTAAAAAGAAAAAATGGCTTGTGGGAATTATTATTCTGGTAATTGTCGGAATTATTATTTTAAATGTGGTGGTTATGAAAAACGCTTCTGCGGCAATGCCTGTTTCAGTGGCAACGGTTTCCGGCGGGGATCTGGTACAGCGGATGGACTTTTCAGGCACGGTTATGGCGGAAGAAACCAAGGTTTATTTTGCACCGGTGTCAGGAGAGATTGCAACGGTAAAGGTAACGCCGGGAGATTTGGTAAAGTCAGGCGACATGCTTATGACATACGATCTGGAGGCGTTGGAGGAAATCAGCAGGGAAACGGAGCTGCAGGCAAAAGCAGAGGGCTACGGCATTGATGCCACCATGCAGACCATACAGAAATCCCAGAGCGATTATGCAAAGGCGGTTAAAGACTATGATGAAGCCATGCAGTATGTCAATCATTATTCCGCCTGTCTGGAATCTGCATCCAGAGAATACAATGAGGCCATGGCGGTTAAGATGGAATATGAAACCTTAAAGGCCACTGTGGACCAGTATAAAATACAGCAGGCGGAAAATGAAGAGCCGAATCCGGAGCTTGCAAATCTCATTGATCAGGGAGAGACCAGATTGAATGAACTGTCCGGGCAGATGGCGCAGTATGATTACGCAGCATTGGAAGGGGCGGTTACTACCTGCAGCAATGAATTAAATGAATATAAAGCTCTGGCCCAGCAGTATAAGGCGGAAAAAATAGAAAATCCCGCTCTGGCAAGCCAGAGTGCACAGCAGTCGGTTCTGCGGGAATTGAATGATCTGAGCAAGGAAAAGGCAGATGATAATCTGGAAACCGCAAGAGAAGGGGTAAAGGCTGATTTTAACGGCGTTATTACATCGGTGGAGGCTGTTGAGGGGCAGACTGTGGCATCCGGGATGCAGTTGTTTAGGTTAGAAAGCACAGATGATTTGAAAGTATCCATTAATGTGAATAAATATGACCTGGAACAGATTAAAGTGGGACAAAAGGCTGAAATAACCATTAACGGAACTGCTTATGAAGGAACCGTTACGAAAATCAACGGCATGGCACAGACAAATGCCCAGGGAGCGGCAACGGTTACAGCGGATGTTCATATCAATAACCCTGATGAAAATATTTATCTGGGCATCGAAGCAAAGGTTAAGATTCAGAGCAACGAGGTGGAGAATGCTCTTTTAGTACCGGTGGAATGTGTCAATTATGATACAAAGGGAGCCTTCTGCTATGTGGTGGAAAACGGTGTGATTTTCAGAAGAGATGTGGAGGCAGGTATTTCCTCCGATACACAGATTCAGATTATAAATGGTCTGAAAGCAGGAGAACAGGTTATTACACAGGTAACCGGGGACTTGAGTGAAGGTATGGAGGTAACTCCCATGCCGGAAGAGTAGGAGCGCTTATTATGGGACAGCTTTTAGAATATGTTAAAATGGCATTAAATAATATCCGCAGTAATAAGGGGCGTTCCTTTTTGACCATGCTGGGTATTATCATCGGAATTTCCTCCGTTATCATGATTATTTCCATCGGAAACGGCGTATCGGGCTCCATTAGCGACCAGCTCAACAGCATAGCCGGCGGGCAGGTGGCGGTCTATTCCAACTCCAATGAGGAATATGAGGCGGTTACCTTTGATGATGAAGATATCAGAGCCATAGAAGAACAGATTGAACATGTAAAAGGTGCGACTTTTCAGGACAGTTATTGGGGCAGCGCTTTAGGTCCCAAAGGAGACTTCTCCGCCTACGTCAGCGCCGGAAATGAGGCGCTGCGGTATACGGCTTCGGAAGCCATAATAAAAGGATCCTATTTTACGGAAAGAGATGTGGAAACCGGCGCCAAAGTGTGTGTGTTGCGGGAAGGTGGCGCCATGTCCATGTTCGGGACAACGGATGTGATTGGCAAGACCTTTGAGTTTACCAG
Source organism: uncultured Lachnospiraceae bacterium (assembly GCA_964507745.1). Taxonomy (GTDB): domain Bacteria; phylum Bacillota; class Clostridia; order Lachnospirales; family Lachnospiraceae; genus UBA2882. The sequence continues at coordinate 7,140 of CAZDRM010000033.1, read as the reverse complement.
GGGAAATAATACCATAGAGCTGCGGATTGTGGGTATCCGTGCCGATAATGCATCCGGTCTTTTAAACGCCATGAATTATTATGAGCAGGTGGAGTTTGAAATGCCTATTACCACCTTTGGGCAGGCATTTTATGACCAGCCCCGGGAATACAGCGTTATTTATATTATAGGAGAGCCGGAATATTCCAAGGAAATTGCTTCATCCGCTATTAATTTAATGGAAATTCGTCATAAGGTAAGAGGGCAGGGGGTTATCCTGATGGAAAGTTTCAGCGACCAGATGGAATCCATTACAAGCGTTATTAGTTTAATTACCGTATTTATCGTATTTGTAGCAGCAATTTCTTTGCTGGTAGGCGGTATCGGCGTTATGAATATCATGCTGGTGTCCGTGACGGAGCGAACCAGGGAAATCGGCATCAGGAAGGCTCTGGGAGCCAGAACCAGATCCATTCTGGCGCAGTTTCTGTTTGAATCCGCCATCATTACCCTGTTGGGAGGAATTATCGGTATCATTTTAGGAGCCTTGGGTGCAATGGCTGTATGTTCGGCGCTGGATATGCAGGCCAGCGTTTCCGTGGGAACTGTTGTCATAGCCAGTCTGTTTTCATCAGGAGTGGGTATCTTCTTCGGTATCTATCCTGCAAAGCGGGCGGCGAAGTTAAGCCCTATTGAAGCCTTAAGGCATGAATAAAAGATAAACAAATGCAGGGAACAGCTTTTAAATGGCTGTTCCCTTTTTGAATTCTGTCATAGGGTCTTCGTCTTAACCGTCTGTTGAAAACGGATGGATGGCTGAAAAACAGATTCAACTTGCGATTTTTGCCAAATCAAGTATAATGTACTTGTGTGATTATGTCTTATGAGGAAAAATAAGGAAGGGAAGACACACATTATGATAGAAGAGCCCAAAATGCAGGAAGAGAAAGCCGGGGAACAGCCCGGTAAGATAGAGGAGACGTCAGATAAAGTAGAGGAGCGGTCTGATGAAGTGAAGGAGCAGCCTGATAAAACGCAGGCACAGTCCGTCGAAACTTTGCCGGAAGAGCTTCCGGGGATTCTGCCGGAAGGAGAGGTCCTTTATGAGGTGGATGTTCATATGAACGCTTCCGCCCTTTATGATTATTTCCTGCGTCATGTATATACATCCTTTTCAGGGATGATCGGTACAATTATCGGTGTTTTCATGATAATGGTTTATTTTATGAAAGGAATCAGCGTCCTTTATTTAATATGCGGAATTATTATTATTCTGTATCTGCCGTGGAATCTGTATCTGACGGCAAAGAAGCAGTCCTTGCAGGAAACTTTTAAGAATCCTCTTCACTACGCTTTTTATGAAAACGGCGTGGAGGTTTCTCAGGGGGAAACGAGGCAGATGCAGAAATGGGAGGATATGATAAAGGCTGTTTCCACCTCTAAAAGCATTATTATTTATACGGGCAAAAATTCTGCCTCCATATTTCCGCGAAAGGATTTAGGAGAAAATGCCCAGCGGTTGATCCAGATTATTTTTACCCATATGGATTCTAAAAAAGTAAAGATAAAAGCGTGATTTATATGAAAAATAAGAAAGTGATTGAAACGGGCAGTGAAAAAGAGACCTTTGATTTGGGTTATTCCATCGGACAGGAAGCAGAGCCGGGAAAGATTTATGCCCTTTCGGGAGATTTGGGAGTAGGAAAAACCGTATTTACTAAAGGGGTTGCGGCAGGACTTTCCGTAAAGGAGCAGGTAAACAGCCCCACCTTTACCATTGTACAGGTGTATGAAAGCGGCAGGCTTCCCTTTTACCATTTCGATGTGTACCGTATCGGGGATTTGGAAGAAATGGATGAAATCGGCTATGAGGATTACTTTTTTGGAGAGGGTCTGTGCCTTGTGGAATGGGCGGATCTGATCAAAGAGCTGATGCCTGCGGAAACCGTCTGGGTTACCATAGAAAAGGATTTGGAAAAGGGTTTTGATTATCGCAGGATAACCTTTCGGGAAGAACTGTAATAAGAAATAGAAAATAAGGTCATATCAGTAAAGAGAGCATGCGGCAAAAGAGTGGACTATAAGAGGCATGCAGGAAAGAATGTTATCATATGAAAGTATTAGCAATTGACAGCTCGGGACTGGTTGCTACGGTGGCGGTGGCAGAGGAAGAACACCTCATTGCGGAATATACCGTTGACTATAAGAAGACCCATTCCCAGACGCTGCTTCCCATGCTTGAGGAAGTAAAGAAAATGATAAACCTGGATTTATCAACCATAGACGCCATAGGCATATCGGCGGGACCGGGTTCATTTACAGGCCTAAGAATCGGTTCGGCAACGGTCAAAGGAATGGCCATGGCCCTTGAAAAGCCCCTTGTGGAAATTCCCACCATAGATGCAATGGCATACAATCTTTTCGGCTTTGAAGGGATCATATGTCCCATTATGGATGCCAGAAGGAATCAGGTTTATACAGGATTTTATACTTTTGAAATTCAGGACGGCGTTTATTGTTTCAGGGTATTAAAGGAGCAGTTTGCGGCGGATATGGATTCCGTCATAGAAGAACTGAACGGAATGGATAAATTTGTTATGTTTTTAGGGGACGGGGTACCCGTTCAGAAGACCGCCATTGAGGAAAAAATGAAAGCGCCTTTTGGGTTTGCACCTGCTAACTGTAACAGGCAGAAGGCTTCTGCTCTGGCTGTGCTGACGCAGCAATACCTGAAGGAAGGAAAAACTGTTACGGCAGCTGCCCACAAACCGGAATATCTCAGGCTGTCACAGGCCGAGCGGGAACGGATGGAGAAAGAAAATGCTTCAAATTGATGATATGCGCATGGAGGATCTGGAACAGGTCAGCCGCCTTGAAGCTGTGTGTTTCAGTATGCCATGGTCAAGGAAGTCCTTTGAGGAGGTCCTGCACAAATCCGATGCCGTTTATGTGACGGCAAAGGAGGAAGAAAAAATAGTGGGATATTGCGGCGCTTATGTGATTCTGAATGAGGCGGATATTAATCAGGTGGCAGTAGAGCCTTTTTCCAGAAAAAAAGGAATCGGCAGGAAAATGATGGAGGTTCTTTTGCAAAAACTGGAAAAAGCAGGAGCGGATGCAGTCACTCTGGAAGTGAGAAGGAGCAATGAAGCGGCAATTGCTCTTTATGAATCTTTAGGATTTGTAACAGAAGGAATTCGCAAAAATTTTTATGAAAAGCCTGTGGAAGATGGGCTGATTATGTGGAAAAGATAGGCAGCAGTTGCAATAATTACCGCTAGGAATAAGACCACATGTTCTTATATAATGAAGTTGGTTCAAAAGCCAATCGATTTGCAAAAAACTTTTAAGAAGAGAAGGAAAGGAACGTGGAGGGTTATGAGAGAGTACAAAAACGAGAAGCTTGAGAAGGTAATTTGCAACAAATGCGGCAGGGAATTGACTGTGGAAAATGGTATTCTAAAAGAAGGCTGCTTTAAAGGGAAACAGATTTTTGATTATTTTTCCGGTAAAGATGGGGAAATCCATGAATTTGATTTGTGTGAAGCATGTTATGATGAATGGATAAAATCCTTTCAAATTCCCGTCTCTTTACAGGAGGAAACGGAGCTTTTATAAATTATGTTAGATGTGTGTCTGTTGGGAACCGGAGGGATGATGCCCCTGCCGTACAGGTGGCTGACATCCATGATGGCCAGATACAACGGAAAAAGTATATTGATTGACTGCGGCGAGGGGACTCAGATTGCCATGAAGGAAAAGGGCTGGAGTCCCAAGCCCATTGATATTATCTGTTTTACCCATTACCATGCGGATCATATCAGCGGACTTCCGGGTCTGCTTCTTACTATGGGAAATGCGGAGCGGACGGAGCCTCTTTTGATGATAGGTCCCAAAGGACTTTCCAGAGTGGTTTCCTCTCTCAGGGTTATTGCGCCGGAGCTTCCCTTTGAGATTCAATTTAAGGAGCTTACGGAACCGGAGGAGAGCATTCAGTTTGACGGATTTCACATTGATGCTTTCAGAGTGAACCATAATGTGGTATGTTATGGTTATAGTCTGGTTGTAGAGCGCAAGGGCAAATTTATGGTGGATAAGGCAAAGGAGCTGAATATTCCCGTAAACTGCTGGAACCGTCTGCAGCATGGAGAGATTGTGGAAACGCCGGAGGGGGTCTATACTCCCGATATGGTTATGGGAGAAAAAAGAAAAGGAATCAAGGTAACCTATTGCACGGATACCAGACCTACACCCGCCATCTGTGAGCACGGCCGGGAAACGGACCTGCTGATCTTAGAAGGCATGTACGGAGAGCCGGAGAAAAAAGCAAAGGCGCGGGAATATAAGCATATGACCTTTTATGAGGCGGCTGAAATCGGGGCAAAGGCAAATCCCAAAGCCATGTGGCTGACCCATTACAGCCCGTCCTTAACAAGACCGGAAGAGTACATGAAGGAAGTAAAGCGGATTTTTCCGAGAACCCTGGCGGCTAAGGACGGTCAGACTATAGAATTGGATTTTGAAGAATAATAATCTTTTTAAGAAAGGGAAGCCTATGAAAAGATTTCAAGGAACAAAAGGCACAATTTTGCTGATTCTTCTTGCATGTTTGATTGTGGGGTATTATTTTTATCTCTCCAATATCAGAAGCAGCAATAGCGAGGATACGGAGCCTGTGGATACGGAGATTATGACCATGAGTCAGAAGGTGCTGTCCAGAAATCTGGATTCCAATTATCCGCCTTCGCCCAGAGAAGTAGTGAAGTATTTCAGTGAAATTACCCAGTGCTTTTACAATGAAGAGCATACAGATGAGGAATTGAAGGACCTGGCCCTGAAGATGAGGGAAATCTATGACGATGAGCTTGTTTCCAACCAGACGGAGGAAGAGTATCTGAGCTTACTGAGCAGCGATGTGGATGATTACAGGTCAAATGGCAGAAGCATTTCCGGTTATTCCCCTTCTTCCAGTATGGATGTGGAGTTTTTTTCCGAAGACGGCTATGACTGGGCTAGACTCTATTGTATTTATGATGTGAAACAGGATTCCCTGATTTATAAGACGACCCTTTGCTTTATCTTGCGGAAGGATGAAAATTCCCATTATAAAATATACGGATGGAAAAAGCAGGACAGTGAGTAGCGGTTATTGACTTGGATTGGAAGTGCAAAAGGTGACGGAAGATATTTATATATTAGGAATAGAGAGCTCCTGCGACGAAACAGCGGCTGCTGTTATAAAGAACGGCAGGGAAGTGCTCAGCAATGTGATTTCCTCCCAGATTGATCTGCATACGCTCTATGGGGGCGTTGTGCCGGAAATCGCGTCCAGAAAACATATTGAGAAAATCAATCAGGTGGTGGAAACCGCTTTAGAAGAAGCCGGGAAATCTTTAGAAGAGATAGACGGCATTGCGGTAACCTATGGTCCGGGTCTTGTGGGAGCGCTGTTAGTAGGCGTTTCTTTTGCAAAGGCCCTTGCTTTTGCGTTGAATAAGCCCTTGGTAGGGGTGCATCACATTGAGGGACATATCAGTGCGAATTTTATCGAGCATAAGGATTTGGAACCGCCCTTTGCCTGTCTGGTAGTGTCCGGCGGACATACTCATCTGGTAGTTGTAAAAGACTACGGGGAATACGAGATTCTGGGCTGTACAAGGGATGATGCGGCGGGAGAGGCCTTTGACAAAGTGGCAAGAGCCATAGGTCTGGGATATCCGGGAGGCCCTAAAATCGATAAGGTTTCAAAGGAAGGGAATCCCGATGCCATTCATTTTCCCAGGGCAAAGGTGGAAAACAGCCGGTATGATTTCAGCTTCAGCGGCCTGAAATCAGCAGTTTTAAATTATATCAATTCTTGTGAAATGAAGGGCGAAACCATAAACGTGCCCGATGTGGCGGCTTCTTTCCAGAAAGCGGTAGTAGATGTTTTAGTGGAGCATGCCCTTATTGCGGTAGAGGAATTTGGATTTCACAAATTTGCCATTGCAGGCGGCGTTGCCTCTAATTCCAGTCTCCGCAAAGCCTTTGAGGGAGCCTGTGAGAAAAGAAAAATTGAATTTTACTGTCCCTCTCCGGTATTCTGCACGGATAATGCGGCGATGATTGGCGTGGCGGGCTATTACGAATATATAAAAGGAACCAGAAGCGGATATGACTTAAATGCCGTTCCCAATTTGAAGCTGGGAGAGAGATAGGGTAAAGGAAAAAGAAGGTTCACTACTATTTGTGCCGTTAAATAAAGGGCGGAGGAATGGAGATTAAAAATGAAGACGACTGCCATTATATTAGCAGCAGGGCAGGGAAAGAGAATGGGTTCTGACGTAGCCAAGCAGTTTCTACTGCTTTCGGGCAGGCCTGTTCTTTATTATACCCTGAAAAATTTTGAAGAGAGCATGGTGGATGAGATTATCCTCGTAACAGGAGAGGGACAGGAGGAATACTGTCAGAAAGAAATTGTGGATGCCTATGGCTTTTCAAAGGTTAAAAAAATTGTAACAGGCGGAAAAGAGCGGTATCATTCGGTGGCAAAAGGGCTGGATGCCATAAGTGACGATATAAAGGTGCGTCCCGATATGCGCGAGGGAAGTTATGTGCTGATTCATGACGGGGCAAGACCCTTTGCAACTCCTGAAATGATTGAAAGGGGCATTCTGGCGGTACAAAAATATGATGCCTGTGTTCTGGGAATGCCGGTTAAAGATACCATCAAAATCAGCGATGACGAAGGATTTGCGGCGGATACCCCTAAAAGAAGCCTTGTGTGGCAGGTTCAGACCCCGCAGATTTTTGAGTGTTCCCTAATTAAAGAAGCTTATAAAGAATTGCTTTTAAGGGAAGAGAAACTGCTTGAGAAAGGGATTGCCATAACAGACGATGCCATGGTGGTGGAGTTGCTTTCGGGAAAGCGGGTTAAATTGGTGGAGGGAAGCTATCACAATATTAAGCTTACCACCCCGGAAGATTTGAAGATTGCGGAAGCGCTGCTGGAATTGACATAGAATGAATAGAGTATTCAGAAAAAAATAATGATTGACACTAAGGGTAAATCATAATATAATTATTTTTGCTGTGAGGCGGATGCCTGACAGTTTCATATGGTAATAGATGTGCGTTTAGCTCAGCTGGATAGAGCGTTTGGCTACGGACCAAAAGGTCGGG
>CAZDRM010000032.1:0-19695 GCA_964507745.1 uncultured Lachnospiraceae bacterium | reverse complement strand
AAAATGCCTCGATCTGTGCCTGCTCTGCGCTCATGCCCTTTTCTTCCATCTGAACAATGGCCTTCAACATAGTCTCATAGTCATGGGGGATGATTTTTTTGAACTTGGGCAGATATTCCCCAAAATTCTCCAAAATCAGCTTTCCTTTTTCGGAATTGGTATAGGATACATGCTCCTTAATCAAATCCTTTAACTCCAGCACATCATACTTGGATGTGATTTCATAGGAAGAAACCATTTCCTTATTAACCTTTGTATACAGGCTGTTATCCTCATCAAGTACATAAGCGATACCGCCGCTCATACCTGCGGCAAAGTTCTTTCCTACATTGCCCAGAATAACCGCACGGCCTCCCGTCATGTATTCGCATCCGTGGTCGCCGCAGCCTTCCACTACCGCAATGGCGCCGGAATTTCTGACGCAGAAGCGTTCTCCCGCAACGCCGTTAATAAAAGCTTTTCCGCTGGTAGCGCCGTATAACGCCACATTTCCGATAATAATATTTTCATCCTGTTTGAATCTGCTTCCTTTAGGCGGGTATACAATAAGCTTTCCGCCGGATAAGCCCTTGCCGAAATAATCGTTGGAATCTCCCACCAGTTCCAAGGTCAGTCCCTTGGGAATAAAACCGCCAAAGCTCTGTCCGCCGGCGCCATTACATAGCACCCGGTAAGTATCTTCCGGCAGGGTATTGTAGAATTTCTTGGTAATTTCCGCACCCAGAATCGTACCGAAGGCTCTGTCCGTATTGGTAACATCCACTTCGATGCTTCTCTTTGCACCGGTCTCCATGGCTTTGGAAAGCTGCTTTAAAAGCACCTTCTCATCCAGAGTTTTTTCCAGTTTGAAATCATAAACCTGTTTCGGATCAAAAATAACCTTTTCCTTCATTCCCGCATAGGGATTATTCATAATGTTGCCCAGATCAATTTTGGCAAACCGGTCATCCACATTTTCCCTTACCTTTAACAGCTCTGTATGTCCTACCAGCTCGTCTATGGTCTTAATGCCCAGCTTCGCCATATATTCCCGCATTTCTTCTGCGATAAAGCGCATAAAGTTTTCCACATATTCCGGTTTGCCGCGGAATCTCTTGCGAAGCTCCGGATTCTGGGTGGCAACGCCTACGGGACAGGTATCCAGATTACATACGCGCATCATAACGCAGCCCATGGTTACAAGGGGCGCTGTGGCAAAGCCGTATTCCTCCGCGCCTAAAAGCGCTGCTATGATAACGTCCCTGCCGCTCATAAGCTTACCGTCTGTTTCAATGCGCACCTTATTGCGCAGCCCGTTCATAATCAGGGTCTGGTGGGTTTCCGCAAGGCCCAACTCCCAGGGAAGTCCCGCATTGTGAATGGAATTCCTGGGCGCCGCTCCTGTACCACCGTCATAGCCGGAAACCAGAATAACCTGTGCTCCCGCTTTTGCCACGCCGGCAGCTACCGTTCCCACACCGGCTTCAGAAACCAGCTTTACGGAAATCCTTGCATCCTTATTAGCGTTTTTCAAGTCATAAATAAGCTGAGCCAAATCCTCGATGGAATAAATATCGTGGTGGGGCGGCGGGGAAATCAACCCCACTCCCGGCGTTGAATGACGGGTTTTGGCAATCCAAGGATATACCTTTCCCGCCGGCAGATGTCCGCCTTCTCCGGGTTTTGCACCCTGAGCCATCTTAATCTGGATTTCTTTTGCGCTTGTTAAATATTTGCTGGTAACACCGAAACGTCCCGATGCAACCTGTTTGATCGCCGAGCACTTATTCAGCCCGTCCGCTCCAACGGAAAGTCTTTCCAGATCCTCTCCGCCTTCTCCCGTATTGGACTTGCCTCCCAGATTATTCATAGCGATGGCAAGACATTCATGGGCCTCTTTGGAAATGGAACCATAGGACATAGCCCCGGTTTTAAATCTCTTTACAATGGAATCCACGCTTTCCACCTGATCAATGGGCACTCCCTTTTTGGGATACTGAAAATCCATGAGCCCCCGAAGGGTCTTGATCTTGCTCTCATCATCAACACAGGCCGTATACTGCTTAAACAGGTTATAGTCGCCGCGGCGGGTAGACTCCTGCAGCAGATGAATGGTTTCCGGATTATACAGATGCTCATCTCCGCCGCTTCTCATTTTATGGTGTCCCGGACTTTCCAGAGACAGATCCGTCTCCAGTCCCAGAGGATCAAAAGCCATGGAATGAAGCTCGTTTACCTGATTCTCAATATCCTTTACGGTAATACCGCCTACACGGCAGACCGTACCGCTGAAATATCTGTTTACCAGATCGTAATCCAATCCGATTGCTTCAAATATCTTGGAGCCCTGATAGGACTGAATGGTGGAAATACCCATTTTGGAAGCAATCTTGACGATGCCGTGAAGCACCGCATCATTATAATCGTTTACCGCCGCATAATAATCCTTATCCAGCATCCGGTTATCAATCAGTTCCTTAATAGACTCCTGTGCCAGATAGGGATTGATGGCGCAGGCGCCGTAGCCTAAAAGGGTTGCAAAGTGATGAACCTCCCTGGGCTCCGCCGACTCCAAAATAATGGCTACCGAAGTACGTTTTTTTGTGGTTACCAGATGCTGCTGCAGAGCTGAAACCGCCAGAAGGGAAGGAATGGCCACATGGTTTTCATCCACGCCTCTGTCTGAAAGAATCAGAATATTCGCCCCGTCCCTGAAGGTACGGTCCACTTCCACAAATAAACGGTCAATGGCTTTTTCCAGGCTGGTATTCTTGTAATAGGTAATGGGAACAACCTGAACCTTGAAGCCATCCGCTTTCATATTTTTAATTTTTAAAATATCCGTATTGGTTAAAATAGGATTTCTTACCTTTAAAACATTACAGTTTTTGGGGGTTTCCTCCAAAAGATTGCCGTCAGTTCCCACATAAACCGTAGTGGAGGTTACCACTTCCTCCCTGATGGCATCAATAGGAGGATTTGTTACCTGTGCAAAAAGCTGTTTAAAATAATTGAATAACGGATGTTTTGTATTGCTCAATACCGGCAGAGGCGTGTCCACGCCCATTGCCGCAATGGCTTCGGAACCGTTTTTCGCCATGGGCAGAATGGTCTGCTTCAACTCGTCATAGGTATAGCCGAATGCCTTCTGCATTCGCTGTCTTTCTTCATAGGTAAATTCCGGCACTCTTACATTTGGAATCTTTAAATCCCGCAGCTCTACCAGATTGGAATCCAGCCATTCTCCGTAAGGCTGTTTTCCGGCATACCCCTGTTTTAAAGTGTCATCATCAATAACCTCTCCCTTTACCGTATCAATCAAAAGCATTTTGCCGGGATGCAGTCTTTCTTTCTTTACGATTTTGGCAGGATCTAAAGGCAGCACACCCACTTCCGAAGATAAAATAACCTGTCCGTCATCGGTAATGTAATATCTGGAAGGTCTTAATCCGTTACGGTCTAACACTGCTCCCATTAAATCCCCGTCAGAAAACAGTATGGATGCCGGTCCGTCCCAGGGCTCCATCATAGTGGCGTAATACTGGTAGAAATCCTTTTTTTCCTGACTCATGGTCTTATTGTTTGCCCAAGGCTCGGGGATGGTAATCATAACCGCCAAAGGCAGAGGCATTCCGCTCATCACAAGGAATTCCAAGGTATTATCAAGCATGGCCGAATCGGAGCCGGAAGCATTGATTGCCGGAAGCACCTTGTGAAGCTGTCCTTTTAAATGAACGGATTCCATATTTTCCTCACGGGCAAGCATTTTATCCGCATTGCCCCTGATGGTATTGATCTCTCCGTTATGTACAATAAATCTGTTGGGATGAGCCCTTTCCCAGCTGGGATTGGTATTGGTGGAAAATCTGGAATGTACGATGGCGATTGCCGATTCATAATCCTCATCCTGCAGATCCATAAAAAAGGTGCGCAGCTGTCCCACCAGAAACATTCCCTTATATACAATAGTGCGGCTGTTTAAGGAAACCACATATACGGAATCCGTAGACTGTTCAAAAATACGTCTTACAATATAAAGCATGCGGTCAAAGGCCAGTCCCTTTTCCACATCAGCGGGCTTTTTAATAAAGGCCTGCATAATGCAGGGCATACATTCCACAGCCTTGTGTCCCAAAACAGCGGGAACCGTAGGCACTTCTCTCCAGCCTAAAAACTCCAATCCCTCTTTTTCCACAATAATCTCAAACATCTTCTTAGCCTGGTTTTTTTGAAGCTCATCCTGGGGAAAGAAAAACACGCCTACGCCGTATTCTCTCTCTTTACCCAAAAAAATACCGAGGGTCTTAGCCACTTTAGTGAAGAATTTGTGAGGAACCTGCGTCAGGATTCCAACTCCATCACCCGTCTTACCCTCGGCGTCTTTGCCGGCTCTGTGCTCTAAATTTTCTACAATCTTCAATGCGTTTTCAACTGTTTCCCGGCTCTTTGTGCCATTGATGTTCACACAGGCGCCGATACCGCAGTTGTCATGCTCAAATTCTTCCCTGTAAAGGGGAGGCTTGGGCATGTCTAACCTTGCGTCAAACATGATAAATCTCCTTTCTGGCTTATATCCAGCTTTTACGTTCGTGAGATTTACTATACACCCTTTTTATCCTCTTGTAAAGGAAAACTTTTTGTAAATTGTCTGATAATTCGACATTTCATTTTCATTTTTTTAATTGTCAGTTTTTTTCTTTGTTTTTCATTTATTTTTTTATTTTTCACACACTTTCCTTCACAAAAAAGCTGCCGAATGCCACTGTCAGGATAGTCATAACCACAATGCTTCCTCCGTCAGAAAATATACGGCTCAAAGATTCTGTACTGCTTACCAAATAAACCACCACATTAATCGCGCCATGGAGGACAAGCGGCGCTTTCAAACTCTTATATTTTTCAAAGGCCCATGCCAGAATACATCCCAAAAAGAAACCGTAAAGCATCTGGACTATATTCCCATGACAGGCCCCGAAGACCAGCGCTGAAACGGGCACAGAAAGACGGAAAGGGAAAAATTTTCTCATTCTGCCGTAAACGAGCCCCCTGAAAACAAGCTCTTCCTCTAAAGGTTGAATTATTCCGTAAATTATCAGCCCCCAGAAAAGCGGAACCGAATATTGTATATCGGCCACTTCCCGATAGGCCCCGGAAAGTTCCGTAAGCCTCAGACGGGCAAACAAAAGATTTAAAAACAGTCCTGCACTGACGGAAAATCCCGTAAGACAGACCAGATCCTTTAAAAACCTTTCATCATTTCTCCGCTTTACTACGGGAGATATGGGGCGCGTTTTTTCTTTTGCATATATTTTAGCAAAAAGAACGGCGCAAAAAAGGGAGGCTATACCATCCAGATATACATTTATCTGCCGGGAATATGCCTCTGCAAAGCCGCTATACTGCTTTAATATACCTGATAAAAACACTCTGACCAATACCTGCAGAATGAACAAAAACAGATAAGACAATGCAAAATCATATACAACGGGGGACAAAATGCGAACACTTTTCTGCCATCCTCTTATTTTAGCCATGTCATTTTGCATTTGCTCTCCCGTTATGATATAAAAAAGCTCCTCCAGATTATCCGTTATGTAAGAAGCCCCTGCCTCCTTAAGTTCCTGTTCCTCTCCGTAGCCATAAGACACCCCTGCGCATTTCAGTCCGAAGTCTTTTGCACCCTCCACATCAAATTTCCGGTCTCCCACCATCAGAATATCATCTGCAGAAAATTTTCTTCCATGGAAAAGCCGGGAAAGGGTTTCCTCTATCACTTCACTCTTTTCCGACCTTTTGCCGTTTTCTTCACTTCCTGTTACAACCTGAAAATACTGTCGGATTTCAAAATGCTTCAATATTTTTTCCACAAATTCCTCAGGCTTGCTGGAAGCTACGGCAAGATGAACTCCTTTTTTTCTTAAAGAAACCAGAAACTCTTTCATGCCGGGATAAAGCTCATTCTCGTAAATACCGATTTTTCTAAATCTTTCACGATACTTTTCTACCGCCGCCTTTGCGCATTTCTCGTCCATGCCGTAAAATTCCTGAAAGCTTTTTTGCAACGGCGGCCCGATAAAAGGCTCCAGCTTATCCAGATCCGGCTCCTCTATATTCTGGGCATGTAAAGCATATTGTACTGATTTGCAGATTCCCTCCTTGGGATCTGTCAACGTGCCATCCAAATCAAAAAGGACATAACGATACATTTTGCATTCCTCCATACATTTCGCTTTTTTTCTTGTGTTGTCTGTTTTTGCCCTGTATAATGAGAATAGCACAAAAACTTCAAGGAAGAAACTCTATGAAATCTAAAATTCGAGAATTGCTGGAATATGTTGTTATATTTATTGTGGTGGTAGCCCTTGTCTGGCTGATGGACACCTTTTTAATCGTAAATGCGCGGATTCCCTCCGAATCCATGGAAAATACCATTATGACCGGGGATCGTATCATCGGCAGCCGCCTTACATACAAAACCGGCATCCCCCAAAGATATGACATTATCATTTTTAGATATCCCGACGACGAATCCGTCCTTTATATCAAGAGGATCATCGGCCTTCCCGGGGATACTGTAACCATTATAAACGGCAAGGTTTATATTAATTACTCGTCTGAGCCTTTGGACGATTCTTTTACTCCTGAAACGCCTGTAGGGAACTTCGGTCCCTATACAGTCCCGGGCAACAGCTACTTTGTACTGGGTGACAACCGAAACGATTCTTTTGATTCCCGTTATTGGGAAAACACTTTTGTAAAAGAATCCCAGATTCTGGGAAAGGCAAAATTCTGCTACTTCCCTTTTAGCCGGCTGGGAAAAATCGAATAGGCATACAATCCCGGATTCCAAGCCGAATTAAAAGCAAAAACCGCAAACATAGAAACAGAAAACATAGAAGAAAGATAAAAGAAATCGAAAAAGAATTGACAAATTCTTTTTAAACTAGTATAGTGTGTACCAATCACATAAATTTTGCTAGGGGAGCCCCACATGGCTGAGACTGCTGTCCTGACCGGACAGCTAACCCTCACTACTTGAACCGGATAATACCGGCGTAAGGAAGCAGTTTTAACGGAGCCTGCATTTTTCCGTGTCTCCGTTCAGACAACAGCTACTCAGTAGTCCCCTCCTATGCAATCATAAGGAGGTTTTTTTATGTCAAATTTTATTATTTCAGAGGATGGGTATTATGCTCTGACAAAGCTCGGTTACGTTTCACTTGTTATTTTATTAATTCTGGTCATGCTGATTACTGCATTTATTACAGACAAAGCCCAGAACGCAAAAAAAATAAATGCCCGGCAGCTTACTTTTGCAGGCATCGCTCTGGCTCTCGCCTTTATTACATCCTATGTCAAGTATGAGCTTCCCATGGGTGGCTCTTTAACCCTCTTCAGCATGTTTTTCATCTGCTACGTGAGCTATCTTTACGGTGTCAAGGTAGGCATCATTACCGCCTTTGCCTACAGCATTCTTCAGTTTATCCAAAGCGGCAGCACCTATTTTCTTACTCCCTTTCAGGTCTGCTGCGACTATTTCTTTGCCTTTACCGCTTTAGGACTTGCCGGTATCTGGTACAAAAAAAAGCACGGACTGATTATAGGCTACGTAACGGCCTGCCTCATAAGAGGGCTCTTCCACACCATCGGCGGTTATATTTACTGGATGGATTATATGCCTGAATGGTTTCCAAAAGCTTTAACAAGCGTATATTCCATTATTTACAACTACAGCTACATTCTGGCAGAAATGATCATTACCCTGATTACGATTAACCTGCCCCCCGTGAAAAAAGCCCTGGAGCGGGTAAAAGAAATGGCGCTTTCCTGATTTGTGTGGTAAACTGTATGCAAAGGAGGAATGTTTATGATTACCGTCAGTCTTTGCATGATTGTCAAAAACGAAGAAGCAGTTTTAGCAAGATGTCTGGATTCCATTGCGAATTTAATGGATGAAATCATCATTGTGGATACAGGTTCCCACGACCGAACAAAAGAAATTGCCGCAAAGTATACAAAAAATATCTACGACTTTAAGTGGACAGGCAATTTCAGCGATGCCAGAAACTTCTCTTTTTCCAAGGCAACCAAGGATTACATATATTGTGCGGATGCTGATGAAGTTCTGGACGAGGAGAATCAACACAAGTTCCGCATGCTGAAAAAAGGACTGCTGCCTGAAATCGATATTGTACAGATGTATTATGCCAACCAGCTGTCCTATAATACTATTTACAATTTTGATAAGGAGCTGCGTCCCAAGCTTTATAAAAGAATTCGGACCTTCGTATGGGAAAACGCTATTCACGAAGCGGTCCGCTTAGAGCCGCTGGTTTATGAGAGCGATATTACCATTGAACATTGCCCAACGGGAAATCATAAGACCCGTGATATAGCGGCCTTTGAAAAACTGGCTAAGGACGGGGTTCGCCTGAATCAGAGGCTTCACAACCTTTATGCCAAGGAATTGTTTATTTCCGGAGAACCCCGGGATTTTATCAAGGCATACCCTTTCTTCTCCGCCTCTGTTAATGATACGGAAAGAAGTGCGGACGAGATTATGGAGGCATGCTGCATCTGCGCAAGGGCCTGTCTGATTTCCAAGGAATATCTGGATTTCTTCAAATACACCACCAAAGCAATTGCCATCGGCGGCTGCAGTGAAATCTGCTGTGAACTGGGAGAATATTATTACTCCGCTGAAGATTTAGAAGAAGCGTGTATTTGGTATTATAATGCGGCATTCGAGTCGGAAAGCGCTTTAAGCCTTCGCCATCATACGGACATTCCCCTGACTGCTTTGGCGGACTGCTATGATGAAATGGGAATTCATGATGAAGCAGCCCGTTACCGTCAGAAAGCAAAGGAATCCAAGGCAATGGAATCCAAGAAGTGATAGGAATAAATATAAATACCCGCCACCGGTTTTCCGGTAAGCTTTTCCAGAGCTTCTTTATAATAATCAAGCTGGGTCTGATACCTTTGTATCAGATCCTCTTTTTTATTTACCCGGTCCGTTTTGTAATCCATGAGATAGATTTTCCCCTGCTTTTCGTAATAGGCATCAATAATACCCTGAATCAGCATAGTCTCCTCCTTCGGAAAGTCCGGATTTACCCGTCTTGCAGGAATTGCCATAACAAAGGGCTGCTCCTTAAACAGCTTCCCCTCCCGGTCAGCCTCTGCCATTTCCATAGCGAGAGCGCTTTCTAAGAAAGCTTCCACCTTATCCATGCTGATTAAGGCAATATCCGCTTCCTCCATTTTTCCCTGAAGCAGAATTTCCTCCTTCTGGCGTTTCAATATTCTTCCCTTTTCTTCTCGTTCCTTTATATCTGCAAATTCCTTAAAATCCAAAAGCTCCATCAGCCTGTGGTAAGCAGTACCTCTTGTGGCTCCTCCCGCCTTTTTTTCCTCCTGCATAAACAATGGAATCACTGACTGCTCCTGCTCCGTTTCAAATTCCACGAAGGTCTGCTCATCCTCATGGAGAGCCGCCAGCTTAAGCTCCGATACGCTGGTTTTGGTATATAAGCCCTTTAATTCCTCATGGGGATAAGGAAAGCTAATCTTATATCTTAAAGAAATGTCTGTTTTGCTCTGTTCTTCCCTTTCTGTTTTGTTCTGTTCTTGTTCTTTCCTGTTCTTTTCCTGTTCTTTCCTGTTCTTTTCCTGTTCTTTCCTGTTCTGTTCCTTTTCTCTCTTCTCAGCCTTTTCCGCCTCAGCCAGCACAAGTCTTCTCAAGGCCTCCTCCAGGACCTTTCTTTCAAACTGCCCCTTAACCGCTCCTCTCTGCAAATCCTCTTCATGATAAATGCTGATTGCC
This sequence comes from uncultured Lachnospiraceae bacterium, assembly GCA_964507745.1. Lineage (GTDB taxonomy): Bacteria > Bacillota > Clostridia > Lachnospirales > Lachnospiraceae > UBA2882. Next base: position 9,890 of record CAZDRM010000032.1, on the reverse strand, counting down.
GGAAGCTTATCCGGCGCATCCTTATAAAGACTGAATACATGCATAAGCAGCTTCAGATAGCTGTTGCTTTCCAGAATCAGTTCAGGCTCCGTTTTTCTATCCATGACGGACATCAAAAACTGTCCCCCGTTGAGGCTTGCACACTCCGACATAGCCTTTTCAAAGTCATCTGACACTCCTGTCATAATGAGTTTTTCCTTTGCTCTGGTCAGGGCTACATATAAAACCCTGAGTTCTTCCCCTAATTCCTCGGCTTTCATCCTCTCGGCAACCATTCTCTGCTTCAGGGTTTTCCGCTTTATTCCAAGATCCCTGCTCCGATATTCCATACCAATCCCCAAATCCGTATGAAGCAACAGGCTTCCTGTCAAATCCCGCCTGTTAAAGGTCTTGGAAAGTCCCGCAACAAAACAAACGGGAAATTCCAGCCCCTTACTTTTATGAATGGTCATGAGACGTACCTGGCTGCTGCTTTCATCCATCCCTTCCCCATAGTCCACCTCATATTTTTCCAGCTGCTTCATGTACTGCAAAAATCCAAAAAGACCGTGTATCTGCAATTTTTCATAATCCACCGTCTTCTCCAGAAGCATCTCCACATTTGCCCGCCGGATGCCTCCCGCAGGCAGCGCCGAAACATATTCCAGATACCGATGCTCCCTGATGACCAGATACAGCAAATCATGAACCGACTCCGTCTTCGCCATTGTCCGGTACCTGCACAGCTCCCGGACAAAGGCTTCCGTCTTTTCTCCTCCTGATAACTTTACCTTTTCATAAAGGCAGCTTTTTTCTTCCGGCGTCTCCACCAAGGAAATTTGTGCCAGTTCCTCATCGGTAAAGCCATACAGCGGCGATTTCAAAACCGCTGCAAGGGGAATATCCCTGCCCGGATTAACCAATACCTCCAAAAGCTTCAAGAGAGTCTGAATCTCTGTTGCAGAAAAGTAGCCGGTTCTGCTTGGAACGCTGACAGGAATGCCCTCTTTTTTTAATACTTCCTGAAGGCTTTCTAAAAGTCCTGAAGCAGAACGCACCAGAATCACAATATCCTCATAAGTAACGGGGCGGAGCTTCCCTGTTTCCTTATCCGTTACACAGCCCTCTCTGAGCAGCTCCTTGATTTTATCTGCGATCATATATGCCTCGCCCTCGGTTTTAGAAAGAGTTGTCCCGTCTTTTTCGCCGTTACTCTTTTCATAAATCAAAAGCTCGGGAGCAAATACCCCTGCAGCCTCAGCCGTCTCCTCATCTTCTGCTGCCACTTTCCCGTTCGCTTCCCCGTCTGCCACAACAGGCTCCCTGCTTTCCCGCTCCGGGTAGTCCGCCCCTGCATATAATGCCGCATCCTCATCATAGACGATTCCCCCTACTTCCTGTCCCATGAGTGGGTAAAAGACATAATTGACCAGATTGATAATTTCCTTCCGGCTTCTGAAATTCATTTTTAAATCAATCCTGACATTTTCCGTTCCCTGCACCTCATAGCGATGATACTTTTCCAGAAAGATTTCCGGCCTCGCCATACGGAACTTGTAAATGCTCTGTTTCATATCTCCCACCATAAAACGGTCGGATAACTCTCCATACTCTCTGGAAACAGCTGACAAAAGCACCTCCTGTACCTCATTGCTGTCCTGATATTCATCAATCATAACCTGAGCATAGTAATCCTGATACCATTTTGCCGTATCCGTGGGATTTCCTTCTTCATCCACCAGAATTTTCAAGGCAAAATGCTCCATATCCGAAAAATCAATAACATTTTCCTTTGCCTTATCCGCGGCAAACTGCTCCATAAACTGAAGGGTTAAGTAAATAAGGGGCTTCAGCAGCCTGCCGGTTTTTTGCATATCTTCTCTTATTGCTTCCGGGGTATCAAAAAAGTAGGTCTCCCTGCAGGCCCCGATCCGCTTTCTTATACGTTCCCGTAGCTGCTTTACCTGTTCCTTTTTATCCTCGTCACACTGCCCCTTCCTGATGGCAGGCAGCCTGTCAAAGCTGATTTCTGACACGCCTGTCTTTAATACCTCATAGCTTTCTGCCCCGGCAGCTTTTATGATTTGCTCACGCTCCATCTCAAAAGCAGACAAATACCCTTCCGGACCATCTGCCTGTTTACATATTCCGATCATTTCCCCATATAACTTTTCCATCCTTTTCAGTTTTCGTGACACATTCGTCACAATTTCTTCAATCAAAGGATTTTGAGAAAATTCTTCCTTACCTTGTATTTCATAATCCTGCAAAGCCTGAAAAAGCCATTTTTCCGGAAAAGGAAGACTCATAACAAAATGATAGAGCTTATCCACCATTTCTTCTATTGCCGTATCCCTTCCTTTACGGGAAAACACATTCGCCAGATTCACAAAATCCTCATGAAAGCCCTCATAGGGTTCCTTTCCGTCATAAGCATCCTCCATAACCCGGTTCATGGCTTCTTTTTCCATCAGACGCATTTTCCCCGGGTCTCCCACGGCAAAGCCCGGATCCAAATCAATTTCCTGAAAATGGTTGGATAATATAAAGCGGCAAAAGCTGTCAATTGTAGTAATCTGGGCATGATGCACCAGAACAGCCTGTCTTTGCAGTCTGGCATTATCAGGGTCATTTTCAAGCTTTTGAAGGATGGCGCCATGAATCCTTTCCCGCATTTCAGCAGCCGCCGCATTGGTAAAAGTCACAACCAGAAGCCTGTCAATATCCACGCAGTTTTCATCATCGGAAATCAGACGAAGAATCCGCTCCACCAGAACCGCCGTTTTACCGGAGCCCGCCGCCGCAGACACCAGCACATTGCAGTTCCGTATATCGATTACTCTTTGCTGTTCTTCTGTAAATCTCACTGCCATCAGTCTTCTCCTTCCTCCTCAGGCTCTGTCTCTTACCATATCTCGCAGGGGCTCCTTTAACCTTTACATTTTCTGCTTTTCGTTTTCTTCTACAGCCTCCGCCATGGCCTCATAGGCTTCTTTTTCCCCTAATTTCATATCCCGTTCCCCATAACCCGGAATCCTTTTCTCAAAACCGCATACATTGCGGTAGCTGCAGAAAGCACAGGCTGACTGGATTCCGTCAGTCCCCGGACTGACGGCAATTTCCCCTCTTTTAATCTGTTTTGCAATATCCGATACCTTCAAAGAAGCATATTTACCGATTAAATCAAACTGTGCCGGAGGCGCTGTCTGAGAGACCGCCGCAAGGGAGCCGTCCTTTTTTCTCTTTACGGGAATGACCTGAGAATTCTCTGCTTTCGATTCATCCAAAAGCTCGAGTATGGTATCTTCCTCCCTGATCAGCCCCTGTACCTTAAGTTTTTCACGGAGCTTTTCCATGCGGGCCTCTTCCCCCTCCTCTGAAGTCCCTTCCACCAGAGGGTCTTCAATCTGATAATAAAAAATTGCCGAAGGAACCACCCGCTCTTTGGGATGCTGTTTTTCTTCCCGCTCTACAGCCGCATTCATATATACCGCAAGCTGTAAATCCAGACCGAAAAACAACCTTGCCGGGTCGAATTTATGCCTGCCGGATTTGTAGTCCAAAACCTTTACATACACATTTCCGTCTTTCCTTGCCACATCCATCCGGTCTACCTTACCATAGAGCTCCACATCCCCTTTGGTAAAGAAGGGCATTTCATAACAGACCGGCTCGAAAAGTCCCTTCCTTAGCTGAAAGCTTAAATTTTCCACCGTGGTCTTTAAAATCCCTTTTGCCCGCTCCTTTACAGCTTCATTGCGGGCCGTATCATATAAGACCGTATCCCCGTACTCCACCGCAAACTCATCCACCGTTTTATCAATAAAAGCATCCGCCTCTTCCTTGGGACAATTAAACCATGTATACCTGCCTTCGGACATATAATTTCCAAACCGATACAGCGTCTCATGGAAAAGATTTCCCAAATCCACCGCTTCAAAGGTATATTCCTCTTCCTCGGAAAGCTTCAGTCCGTATTTCAAGAAATGGGCATAAGCGCATGCCGCAAACTGCTCAAGCCTGCTGACACTGGTATGCAGAATTTCCCCAAAAAGCCGTTTTGCCGTTTCTTTTGACAAAAGCTTCGGTTCATACTCATAAAAGGCCGCCTCCATAATTCCTTCAAATTCCGGCTCCTTATAAAAGGCTGCGGCAAGCTCTATAAGCAGTTCCCTCTTTTCGGAGTTCTCCTCCAAAAGTCCCACGGCATAATCCCGCATCAGCAAAGAAAACAGCTTTAAACCGCTTTCCCTGCTTTCCACCATTTCCATCTGACGCTTTTCATCCACAGTCACAACCGAAACATCCGTATACAACCGCTCCACTTCATGGATCAGATAAGAAGGACGCAGGGTTTCCCCCTTTCCGTTTACCTCGCAAAAGGACAAAACCAGCTTTTCTGACGGTTGTGTCATATTCATGTATAAATAAATACGCTCCTCAAAGCTTTTCTGCCTGGGAGTAGGCGCCAGCTCCACTCCCGCTTCCATCAGAAAATTACGCTCCATATCGGATAAAAGTCCGCCGCTTCCTGCAGCCCTTGGAACAATGCCATCATTAACTCCTACAATAAACAGAACCTTAACCGGCTTTAAACGGGTTCTTTCCATGTCCCCTGCAACCACCTGGTCAACACTCTGTGGCAGACTCCCCACCTTCAATTCGGCAAAGCCCGCCTTTAAAATTTCTCCGTACTCTTCCAGACCCATCGGTTCGTCTAACAGAGCGTAAATCTGATCAAACAGCCCCATAACCGCTTTATAAACCTGCCTGTATTCCTTTGACCTGGCAAATCTTTCCTCTTTTTCAAATTCATCCGCCTGAGCATTCAGCTTTTCCTCCAGCCTGTTTGCCGTACAAACGGTATAAATGGCCTTTGTATACTCTCTTGCCGTCTCTTTGCTTTCAAAAAGCGGTTCCAATGCATTCATCAGACGCTCTCTGATATGGTTGACGCTCTCGAGGCAGTGAGACTTGCGCACAAAAGCCCGTCCGTATTTACGCCTGCCCCTGATGCCGTATTTCACAATATAATTCTCAAATTCATCGGCTTCCTCATCCTCTATATCCAGATAACCGCTGCGCAGCAACGTCATAACGCTTTCATAAGAAAAATCCGACACAAGCACTTTGATCATGCCGTTTAAAAAAACCATAAAAGGATGAAAAAGCAGGCTCACGTTCTGGTCCAAAAACAACGGAATTCCATGCTCTTCAAAGCTTTCCCGCAGAAGATATCCGTAAGATTCCAAATCTCCCGTTATAACGGCAAAATCCCGGTAACACAAATTTCTTTCCCTAATCATCCTCCGGATGGAAAGGCAGACCCATTCCGTCTCCGCCTTGGGATTGGCGCAGCGCACAAGGGACAGGCTCTCCCCGCCCTGAATTTTTTCTGTATTCCTGTTTTTAAAGAGGTTTTTCTCCAGATGGGCAAGAACCTGATTCTCCCTGTAACGAAAGACGGGCTTGTCCGAAATTACCACATCCTTATCCCGCTTAATTTCATTTTCTTTGGCAAGCCGCTCCAGTTTATGATAAGCCTTTGCCGTCAGGTAAAATAAATTCTGCTCCTTTACCTCCTCCGCCAGATCCTCTCCGGTATCTCCTAACAGGGTTACAATAACCTGCTTCGCATAGATCATCAATTCCTTTAAAAGCAGATCCTGTATAGGGGTAAAACCCGTAAAACCGTCAAAAACAAGAACGCTTCCCTTCAAAAGGTCGGAACGGCCTACACTCTTTACCAGAATATCAAGGGTTTCTTCCGTGGTAATGAAATTCCCGCTGATATATTCCCGATACCCCCGGTAAAGCACCTGCAAGTCCTTAAGCTTTGCCTGCAAATATCCTTTTCCTTCCGCCAAGGACAGAAATCCCCCTAAATCCTCAGGGGAAATTCCATATTGGGCAAACTCCGAAATCATGGATTTAACCTGGGCAATATAGCCCGTCCTCCTTAAATTCGCACCAATTACAGTCAGTTCTTTTTCACATTCCCCCGCAACCTTGCGCAAAATCAGGTTTTTTCCCGTATCATCAAGCCGGGGCAGATTCGCATAGCCCAATTCCTCAAAAATGCGGTGGGAAAGACGTCCGAAGCTCATAACCTCAATATTCATGATCCCATCCCGGGGAGATAGACGGCACAGCACCCTCTGGGTCTCCATGGTAAACTGATCCGGCACAACAATAAAGAAACGGGTGTTTTTTTCTTTTTCTGCCCGTTCCAGAATATCATGATATACTTTTGCGCTTTTTCCGGCGCCGGAGGCGCCTATATAAAACTGCAGGGACATGAATGCATCCGAACCTTTCTATCATTATTTATACGTAATTCAAAAGCTGTTGCACCCCTATCTACAGTACAACAGCCCTTTTATTTTCATTAAAACACTTCATCCTCCCTCTTTAAAGGAATCAGAATGTTTTCAATATCTTTAAACCATTTCCAGTTGACCTTCAAAGCGTATGCACTGGCTACCGTCTCATAGTATTGGAATTTGTTGGTTTCAAACAGTGTATCGATCCTGTTGCTTTCCACATGGACCAGGAACTTTCTGTAGCCCGCAATCCTGCCCATAATCTCCATTGCGCGCTTTGTCCGACGCTTAAAATGACAGGCAAACCATAACTCTGCCAGCAATGTTATAATTCCTGTAAGATATAAGATAATATGAGCTGTATCAAAAATCAATTCCGGCAGCCAGCAAAAATATATGATAATAAATGAAAAGGCAAAGTAAAATATGCCATTAACCCATCTTTTACGGCGGGCCTTTATCAAATAGATAGTGAATCCGATAAAAGCAGCCAGACACACTCCTTCGATTCCCTGCCATACTCTGAAGTATTTCTCATCCACCAGATAATTTACTCCCTCTATCATAAAGGTCACATAATAATTGGCAATCATTCCAGCCGCTACCAAAAGAATAAACCATCTGCATCCTTTTTTATACACAGGCGCCTCTTTTGCCAGATATTCTCCGGCATTAATAAAGAAGCTCTGCAAACCGCCTCCAAAGTCCGCCGAACCAAGCACCAGTTCTTCGCTGTATACCAGCATGCCTTTTCCGAAGATACAATCCATAAAGTACTTTTCTAAGGGATTATCTCCGTCATAATCCCTTACTTTGGAGAAAGCAAATGCGGGCTTTAAGTTTCGGGAGTCCCTTCGCTTCATAATATTAATATATCCTTTTCCTGCTAAGGTATAAAACATGGAAATTGTACTCTCTTTGGTTAAACCGCCCTCATAAAAGTACCCCATCTCCATAGCGTTCATTCCCATGGGCGGTTCAAATTCCACCGTATCCACCAAAACATATTTGTCTTTTCCAAATAGGTACCAGATAACGGCGCAAATAACAAAGATCAGCAGAACCATGCCTGTCAGCCGAAAAAGCCTGCCGTTATCCTGCGGTTCCACCGTAAAATACCCGTCTTCCAGATTCATAATAACGCCGATACCTGTACCGCTTTTCAATTCCCCGGAATATTTTCCGCTGACCACATTATTTTTTATATCATAATCCAGATTTAGCGCTTCTAATGTGCCATTTTTTTGAATCAGATAAAACTGCACATTTTCTTTGGAAACATCAAAAGGCATTTTTATTGAAAACTCTGCGCCGAATATGCTGATCCTGTGTTTGTTTCCTGTGATATTGAAAAACAACTGATTGTCGTCCTGCTCATAATCGCTTGTCAGCTGTCCCGAATATGTTATTTTACATTCATTTTTTCCCGTATCAGGGTCTAACTGAGGAAACAGCCACATATTCAAAGTCGTGCCCACTCTTCCCAGATTTTTGTCGGCAGGAGTTATATATTCTAATTCCGTAATCTCAAGATGATATCTTCCTCTTGTCCCGTCCGGCCTTTTAATACTGTTGCAAAACTGCAGATATCTCTTAACATCAACAGAATGGGGATTATCCACATAAAACCGCTCCGATACTGTGCATTGTTTATCTTCAGAGATAGTTATATCCGTCTGAAATTCCCGAAAAGAATAAGCTTTTTCCTGTTCATTGATTCCAAAAAAACACATGACCAGAATAGGAGAACAAACTATTAAAACAATAATTCCCAGTGTTCTTTTCGTACTTCTTTTTACCCACAACATTTTTTTGTTCCACCTCTAAAAACTCACACGAACCGGCTCACGTTCCCATTCTGCCGCTATAAACAGCTGCTCTTTTTTAAATCCTAAAATCAACGCAAACAGATTTGCCGGAAAAGTCTGAATTGCCGAATTATATGTATTTACAACCCCGTTGTAATATTTTCTGGCATCAGCAATATCATTCTCAAGCATTTGAAGGCTTCTCTGAAGCATCAGGAAGTTTTCATTTGCCCTGATCTGAGGATAAGCTTCCGTCACAACCCGGATATCCCTTACTGCTTTCCCGATTTCTTCCTCCTGCTGAAAACGAATATTCCTGTTCTTTTCATTTCCGTTCCATGAGCTTATAGCCTTTCCTGCGTTAGCAAAAACTTCTTTTTCGTGTCCTGCATACCCTTTTACCGTTTCTACCAGATTAGGAACCAGATCAGCCCGTTTCTTCAGATAGACATCCATGGTGGAAAAAGCCTCTTCCACATAATTTTTCAATTTAATGATCTTATTGTAGAAGCAGATAATGCATACAACCAATGCTGCTATAACTGCTGCAATACCTATGTATAAATATTGATTCATCTTATCCCTCTTTCCTCATGGTATCTCCGCCCGGACGATAAGTCTGCATGGTACCGGTTCCTCCCGGCTGATATGTCTGCATCGTACCGGTTCCTCCCGGCTGATATGTCTGCATCGTATCGGTCTCTCCCGGCTGATATGTCTGCATCGTATCGGTCTCTCCCGGCTGCGTTTCTTCCGGTTTCATACCGCTTTGTTCTCCATATGCATATACGGGATTTTGCTCTTCTTCCAAAATGCGTTTCTTATTTTCTTCATTTTTAAAAACCGTTCTATAAACCCACACTCTGGTTTTTCTTTCATTTTGAACCGCCCTATTATATAACCCATAAGCTATCTTTAGCTTTATAGCATGCACTATGGGAATCACAACCATCAATATCCCCAACACAATGCATACGCCGCCCAGAAAATAATTCCGATTCATCCAATTATTGGCTCCCACAATTAAAACAGCCGCTGTAAGTCCCAAATAAAAAAGCCTGACAAAAATAACTCCTAACATCCTTTTCTCCCACTCTCATAATTTTTTTCAAAATACAATGTAACACATAAAGCGGAGAGCCGCTTGCAGAAAGCACTCTCCGTCATTTATGAAAATTTTGATAATTTTATTATAATGGATTCAAATCGTTCTTGTCAACAAACTGCTTCCTATGGCTGCCCTTCTTTCTGATCTTAGTCCTCTATATAGTTTATTCTCATGAAATGCTGTATTCACGGCACAATTCCTCCAGATACGCTTCATCATCTGTGGCTCTTTTTAAATCGTCTATGCGGTTAGCGTTTAATAGGATTTTACTTAATGCCAATATATTTTGTCTTTCGGATGCCTTGCCGATTTCTATGCCTTCTTCTCTTCCTGATGCCTTGCCGATTTTTATGCCTTCCTCCCTGCCAATCTCACGCTCGTCTTCCCGTATTAATCTCATTTCACGTTCTTCATCAAATTCATAAATGCTCACCTTTATTACCTCCGCCTTCTGCTTCATCAGAAAATCTCTTAAGATGCCTTCCTGAATACACTCGTCTACTGCCCTTATAACCGCGTCACGTAACGGCATTTCCTCACTGTATCTCCTTACTCTGTCTACATACTGCATATACTCCTTTAAGTCAGGACACTTTTCCTTTAACTGCTCATTCATCCCCTCATTGATATTCAGAACCGTTACCTTCAATTCCAGTTCCGGCTTATCCGTCG
>CAZDRM010000031.1:6030-20169 GCA_964507745.1 uncultured Lachnospiraceae bacterium | reverse complement strand
TACTTTATTGTAATGTATAGTTACTTTTCGTGTCCACTTATTTAGTATAGATCCAGAACGCATCCAACATTAGTGATTAATAGTAATATAATGGCTAAACAATATGATGATTTTGTACAATTGATAGAGAATACATGGAGTTCTAGCAGGCGTATTAAAACAAGGGAGGATTTGAACAGTTTAAGGCATGAATTGACACAATATTTGAAAAACGATAATATGCGAAAATAAAATTATACCAAGGATAAGAATAAAAGCGAGTGCAATATAAAGGGTGTAAGTTGTCCAATCCAATATTATATTTATTGTTGAAGTTTTTGTTAAAATTTGGTATTATGATTGTAGACAACCATAGCGTGTTTTTATAAACAAGTTGAGCATATTTAAGATGCCCTGTCTGATTATAGCATTATTGTGCATAATCAGACTTTTTTAGTATATAGACAAGAGGTGATTAGTAATGAACAAAAGTATGTTGATGACTTTTGTTGATGAAAAATTTAATTCAGGAAGTAAAGTTAGTGTATTGCCATTATGTCATTCATGTGAAGGATATTTAGGAATAGAAATTCTTAAAGAAGGTGTATTAAGAGTACAGAATTGTAAGGTGTTTGGCAAGCAATTGCTATATTTCTTTTATGGAAAACCTTCGTATCCTGTTGCGGAAAAATCTCCAGAAAATAGAACAGATGTATATTATTGCCCATTTTGTTTTATTGTTAATCCAGAAAAGGTTTCGATATATGAAGTTTATCCATTTGATACAGGAGCATTTGATGCGAATAAGTATGCTGATTTTTTCCCGAGGGGAGTGGAATTAGAGAATTATAAATTAGAAAATAGCATAGAATCGATACAGGAATATATAGCAGTGATGTTTGGCAATAATGATAATTATATAGATGGTAAGTGCATTCAAATAGAGTATGACTTAGCAGAAATTGATGTTCTAATTCACATGTTAAATGCAAATGGGGCATTTGATATTGATGAGAGATCTAATACTGTAGAAGTGATTTCAAATAACAGTGTCAATATCAAAGATATGGTTGAATGTATTATTTTACCAAATGCTATTATGAGAGATAGGCGTGTAAAAGAATTTTTTGACAAGAATAAAATCAAATTTAAAACTTATCACTATAGACCTTTGACAAAACCGGATAGATATTATGAAGCGGTATTCCAGTTAGCTATGGAACACATTGATGAAAGGGGGATATAGATATGAAAAAATATAAACTCTTTGGATTCTTAAATATGTTTGAACTTGTTCCTGATTTTATATTTCCAATATTTAAACAAAAAAATAATTTGTACATTCAAGAAGGAGAAAATAATCAATTAAGTGCCATTACACCATTAAAAAAAGAATTATATGACAAGGTAGTTCCTCTAAATAAATTTAATGATGCGAAATATCCAGTTGAACATTTGGAGATTGATATGATGTCATCTCCTAAATATGCCTTTCTAGTATCTAAACATAATATTATTTATGGTAATTCTGAAATATTGTTGGATTATTTAGACTCTTTTTTTACAAATGATGAAATTCTCAAACAAGAAATTGATGATTTTAGGTCCGATGTGGGGGATATAATAGTGCCCTACCATGAAAAAAAAGTGGAAATACTTAGGTTTTATGGAACGGGAAGAAGAAAAAGCTCTATTGCAAGGGTATATTTGAAACATGGATCGGGAAAAATTGAAGTAAATAAGAGAGATTTAGACGAGTATTTTGGCATGGAAACATTAAGGGTTATGGTTAGGCAACCGTTAGTTGCCACTGATACTATTAATAAGTTTGATATTATTGTGAATGTTCATGGGGGAGGATATACAGGGCAAGCTGGAGCAATTAGGCATGGAATTTCAAGAGCATTGCTACAAGTAGATACAGCGTTTAGACCAACATTGAAACAAGAGGGATACCTGACACGCGACTCTCGCAAGAAGGAAAGAAAGAAGTATGGATTAAAAGCTGCAAGGCGTGCCCCACAGTTTAGTAAGAGATAATCTTTTAAGCGCACTTATGTGTTGAGTGAATATAGATTGAAAAGATTACATTTAAAGAATATAAAAAATATTGATGGCTACCAGTTGGCTACAAAAATTCTGAAAATACAGATAAAACGTAAGCGCTTAATAAGTTAGTGCCTTTCGGCGCGGTCGTAATCCATGCGATAATAAACTCCATATAGTAATGCTAGTTATAGTAATGCAAAGTAACGCTAGAGGAGGTTAGTCATGTATCAAGTTACTAAAGTCCGCAGACAGCTTAATCGCGAACAGTGGAAAATCTTATCAATTAATGTCGTTTAAGTGGAATGACAGTCAAAAACTGGTGTAAAGCAAATGGTTTTTGTGAACAAAGTTACTATCGTAACCTAAAAATTGTAAACGTCAAATTACTCGCCTTGGCTGATTGGCATTTTTGTGCAACACTCTAAAAGACACGAAAAAACTAGTAGTTTTTTAGAGGAGGTACATTAACATGGATCAATCAACTCATGAAATTCGTCGCGCAAACTGGTATGGAATCATATCCAGCTGCCAAGAAAGAGCTTCAGGCATGTCAGTCAAACAATGGCTTGCCGAAAACGGAGTAAAAGAAAAAGCTTACTATTATTGGTTACGTAAGTTTCGTAAAGAAGCTTATGACCAGATGCTTCCGGCCGTTCGCAAAACTACAGACGTAGCTTTGAGAGCGTTTCAAGTTTTGTGTAAACTAAGAAATTGATATAAGATTTGTGAATAGTTTCTTAAGGGGCAGATGCTGGATTTTCGGATTTCGCCTCTATCTGTATTATATAGGAAATTCTGATACTATCGTAACATAAAATCCTGTGTGAAGAAATGTTATCTTCTTTGCCAGCTCTGGTTAATGGTCTAACAAACTTAGTGGCAATTTTTGCTTCTAAATAAAACCGGATCAACCGTCTATTGGCAGTACCCGTTTTGTGCTTTTTGTGTAATAGATTTCCCTGCACCTGTTAATTTTCAACTTTCTAATCTTTGCAAGAAGCTTTTCAATTATGCTGTTCTTTTCAAGGATAGTCGCATTTTTTACAAGAATAGTGGCATATTTCTCAGCAAGTGCTGCACTGTTTTGGGGGATAATGGTATCTTTCTTAGAGATGACAGCTTTATTTTCAGAAATAGTTTTACGCATCTTCTCTATTTCACGTTCATAGTTGCGTAAATCCTGATAGTATTCCTCCCTGTCCCGGTAGCGTTTGCGAATCTGTTCATCGGTGCTGAGTTGAAAAATAGTTTTAGAAGCTTCGTTTAAATATTCGTTTTTGGATGCTAACATTCTGATATCCTCCCACGTGGATGCTTTAAAGAGAGAAGCCCAGTAATCAATATGATATTTCCGATCTTCTTCAGTTGCCAAATCTATTTGAGATTTCCCTGCACCAATTAATTTTTTAGCTCCTTAATCTCTGCCAGAAGCTTTTCAATTATGTTGTCCTTTTCATGGATAGCGACATCTTTTTCAAGAATAGCAGCATCTTTTTCAGAAATAGTCCTACGCATCTTCTCTATCTCACGTTCATAGTTGCGCAGATCCTGATAGTATTCCTCACGATCCCGGCAGCGTTTGCGGATCTGTTCATCTGCGCTGAGCTGGAAAATAGTTTTAGAAGCTTCGTTTAAATATTCGTTCTTGGATGCTAACATTTTGATATCCTCCCACGTGGTGGCTTTGAAGAGGGAAGCCCAGTAATCGATATGGTATTTCCGGTCTTCTTCGGTCGCCAAATCTATTTGAGATAAGTCTACCACACTTAAGATAAAATTGTCACTGTATACATGATGATTTTTTACATTTATCAGTTTGTATGTGGCATAAAATTCCGGATATTCTTTAAACAGAGTATAATCCAGAAACCCGATATGTATAGCAGGTATCGCCTCCTGATAGTCCTGGCCGTGTTTGGGATTGTCAAAAGAGCGGCACAGATAGAGTATGGAGCGGTTTGGCCAGTTCAACTCATTGGCCACCTGCATCTCTAAGTTGATGATGGTATGGTTATTCAGCAGGACATTAATATCAAGGCGGAATTCCTTATCTTCAACAGATTGTCCCAGAATAATAGGGGTGGTAATTTCAGTAGAAATGATTTCCGATTCCGACAAATGAAGAAGGGAACAGATCAGCCCGCGCAATACTTTGTTATTACTTTGCGGGACAGCGCGGAACATATAGTCGTTTGTCATGCCGTAAGGGATTGCGCCGTGGGCGTCTTCCAAGCATTCGAAGGGTACAATGGGTAAAATAGAGATAGATTTGTCTTTTGAATTCATAGATGTGTTTTCCTTTCGTGTGAATATTGGCGAGCAGTGTGCCATAGATGATAAGAACTTCATAAGCAATGCTTTGAAGTAAAAGATTTGATAAACCTATCCTATCAAATGAAATGTGAAATGGCAAGTGTTTTATTATGCCTGGATGCAACTATGATCATTACGGTGCAGCGAGTCGGAATATTCAACGGGTTTTCCTTGAATGAGCGGTTTGAGCAAACTCCGGATAAATAATTTTTTGTTATTTTTAGTAATTTTTAAAATCAGCTTTGACGATATGTAGTGTTACCATATTCGGTAATACCGCATCTTGTATTACTATATATGGTATTATGCAATGCTTACAAACAATATATTGTAGGTTTGGAGAGTTTTATGTCGAAAATCATGGTAAAATATCAATGATAGTAAGAACACCTTATGCTTAAAAACAAGATGCAATATACGAATTGGCATCATTAAGCAGAATAGAGAGGATAAAAATTATGATTAACAAAATAGTGATGAAAAATGTAGCCAGTTATAGGAAAGAAACTGCCTTGGAAACTGATAAGAAAGTTAATTTGATTTATGGTGTTAATGGAACGGGGAAAAGCACACTTTCTGGTTTCTTATATAATACAGAGGATTCCCAATATAGTGATTGTAAAATTAAAGGGTTGCATAATACAGATAGAGTGTTGGTCTATAATCAGCAGTTTGTTACAGACAACTTTTATGAAACGGAAGATATAAGCGGTATTTTTACTCTCTCTCAGGAAAATAAGGCTGCAACGCAGGCAATTGATGATGCTAGAAAAAAGTTGACGAAGTTATTGGAGGATAAAACAAAAACAATCGACGATAAGGCGGCATATGAGTCGAGGTATCAAAAGCAAATTCAAGATTTTCAAAAAGAAGTGTGGAAAATAAAAACAGAATATTCTGGGGGCGATAGAGTTCTTGAATATTGCCTGGAAAAAATGAAAGGAAATAAAGAAACACTTTTTAATTATTTGCTGGAAATATCTCTTCCAGAGGGAAAAATTAAGTATACTATAGAAAATTTGAAACAGGAAGTTAATGAGTTACAAGAAAGTGGCGAAAAAGAAAAATATATTTCAAACGTAAATTTTGGAGTAGAGTATATTGAGAAATCTCCATTATTGTCAAAAATAATAGTTGGAAATAAGAATAGTTCTGTTTCAGGGTTGATTGAACTCTTGGGGAATTCTAAATGGGTAGATGAAGGTATTCAGTATGTTCATATGGATGGTGAAGTTGCAGAGTGTCCATTTTGCCAACAAAAAACAATTTCAAAGGCATTTTATGATAATTTAAAAGATTATTTCGATGAAAGTTATAAGACTGATAAAGCCGGAATAGAGAGACTATTACATGAATATGAAACTTTGGTAAATAAAGGATTAGTATATATTGAAGAAATAAAGGGTAATCGCTTTTTAAAAACAAGAGCAAAAGAGCTTGAAAACTGTATTGCCAATATTAGAACTGTGTTTGCAGAGAATATAGAGAAATTACGTGATAAGTTTCAAAATCCTAGTGCTGTTGTGCAGTTACAGTCATTCTCAGAATATGAAAAACAAATAAATGAGATGGTCAATTCAGCGAACGATGAGATTAGGGCATTTAATGACAAGATGGAGAATATAAAGGATAGCTTAGCGGCAATTAAGGAAAAATTTTGGATTCTTATGAGGAGCGAATACAATTCCGTTATAGAATTATATATTAAGGCTGAAAAAACTCATAAAGAGGAATTAGAGAAATATCAAAATGCATTGGAGAAAAATCAAAGAGAGTGTAATAAACAGCAGAATATTATAAGTGATAATCAAAAAAGGACTGTAAATATTGATGAAGCTGTTACTAATATAAAAGATGGACTCATTGATATAGGGATAACGGATTTTACAATAGAAAAGTACTCCGATGATCAGGCCTTGTACCGTTTGAAAAGAGGAAATACAAGAGGTAATGTTTTTAAGACCCTTAGTGAAGGCGAGAAAATGATAATAAGTTTTTTATATTTTATTGAATTATGTAAAGGAGAAACCAAGACGGATTCTGCATTTTCAAATAAAATAGTTGTGATTGATGATCCGATTTCTAGTTTGTCCCATATTTATGTTTTTAATGTTGGGCGTTTAATACATAACGAGTTTTTACGAACGACAAAGTATGATCAGATATTTGTGCTTACGCATAGTTTATACTTTTTTTATGAATTGACTAATATCAATCATAAACAACGAGAAGAGACACAGAAATTATTTAGGATATGTAAGAATACAGAAGGTAGTTATTTTGTCAAAATGAAATATGAAGAAATCCAAAATGATTATCAAGCATATTGGCATATTGTAAAAGATAAAAATCAAGCGCCTGCACTGATAGCAAATTGTATGAGAAATATTATGGAGTATTTTTTTAATTTTGTTGAAAAGCAGGATTTTGCTCAAGTTTTTGACAGAAAGGAATTACAAGAAACGAGATTTCAAGCATTTAATCGTTATATGAATAGAGAATCCCATTCGAAAGGACAAAATATTTTTGATATTAAAGAATTTGATTATGATAATTTTAGAGATGCGTTTAAATTAGTTTTTGAAATTGTGGGGTATTCTGCACATTATCAAAAAATGATTGGATAAAATGTGAATGCAGATTGCGGATATACAAAAAGATTGAAGAATTGCAATCAAATTACTAAGGAAATGAATGAAAAGTGTTTTAGGTAAAGGGATAGTATGTTCACAGAATTTTGTGTTTATTTAGCAGCAGCGTTATTTTGTACATTTAAGATGACTCAGATAATATTAAAAAATGTTGGATTCAAGAAGTGTGCTTGTATAATTTGGTGGATATTAACTATAGATGCAGTGATTTTTCTGGAATATGCTTGTTTTGGGGTAGAAGCTTCAAATTTTGGTTCTATATTTATATTGATAGGTTTTGTCTACTTAATGATATTATCAATTAGTTATGTATTAAGAAGTGAGAGTTTGTGCAATAGAATTTTGGTATTTGTGGGATGGCTTGGATTTTTATTTGTGTTAAGTTTTTCCTTAGCAGAAATCATAGTATTTATGTATCTTTTCAAAGTATTAACAATGCTTGCGTTACTTATGGGAATTATAATTATAAAAGATGCATCCCCAATAGTAAAAATTGTAATGTCAATCATATTCTATTTAGGAATGGTAGTATTTGATGTAATGTTAACAACGGGTTTTCTTTTTTCTTCAGTCGATAAGGCTGTCGAAGCAATATATATTGGATTTCAAAGAATATATTGCCTAAACCCACTAAGTCCAGATTATCAAAAAGGAGAGTTGCTTACCAATATTGTGGATTATTTGATATGTAGAATTATGGATGTGATTTTACTGGGCTTTTTATCAAGCACATTTATAGAAATATGTAATAGGAATTTAAAACAGAAGCCGGAAGCGAAAATAATGAAGGATTGAAACATTGTTTCAAAGCTTGTCGGAGGTAAGAGGGAATATAATGAACATAGGATATGGATTTATAAAAGGAATAAATAGAGTTTCAAAACGTAAAGTGCAATATTGGCGTCATAAAGATGGCTATATAAATTGGTATGCTTTTCTTTGGTATATGGTACAGTATGTTACTATTATTGATTATGATAATTATGGCTTTGATGTAGAGTTAGTGTCAGAAGAGCAAAGAGAATTTTTTTATAGAAAAATCGTGGAATACAAGGAGATGAGTGGAGTCGCAAATTATAATAATAATAAAACAAATTATTCATATATGGGAAGTGATAAGTATGAGAGAAATAGAGCTGTAATAGATAGGCTGCGTAAGGAATAATTATTATTGCCTGATTAAAAAGTGTAATACATTAGAAGTGAATGATATAGAATAAAATACCAATTCCGTTTTAATCATAATGTTAAGTTACGTACAGGAGATAAATAATTACATGAGAAAAAAGAAAAATCAAAATGAAAAAGTAATTCAGGTTTTATATAACATACAAAAAAGCAATCAAACAACGGCAAAGAATACAGAATTTACCAATCAAAAATTGGACAATATTCAAAAAAATACACAGATCACGGCCCAAAATATGGAAAGTGCCAATGAAAAGCTAAATGACATTCAGAAATCCACAAAATCAAAACTACCGATAATTTTGACAATTATAGGGTTGATTATTTCAGCTAGTGGGGTATCTGCATGGGGGATTATTAATAATAATAAGGAATATCATAAAGAAGATGAGCAGTATGAAATTTATCTTTATTCAGAATATAACAAGGTTACAATAGGTGTTGAAACTGATATAACTGCAACCTTAAATTTTGATACCGACTCGGTTAGCATAACAGCGTATCTTGCATCCGGTAATAAAGATACTTTGGTGCTGCAACAAAAAAATAATACAGAGTGGCAGAAAAGAGTTTATTTTGATGAAATCGGCATTCATACAATTGTTGTCACTGCAGTAGATCCTAATGGCAATTTGGTAGAAGATACTATAGAAGTGGAAGTTGTTCCCTGGAAGCCTAGAGAGTAATGGTTGATTATATACTGAGCGATTCAGTCAGCTATTAGTATTGGCTGCAATCCTCTTTTGTAAAAGTGCAGTTTTAACTTGACGTTAGTTATCATATATGATAATTTGTGTAAGAAAGGAAGGATTAACATTTTTGAGTTAGAATTCTACCAGAAAGAAAATGGGAAAATTCCGGTACAAGATTTTTTACATTCTCTAAATCCTAAGTTGAGAGCGAAAGCATTTAGTGATATTGAGCTACTAAAAAAGTTAGGAAATGAATTAAAAGAGCCGTATGTAAAGCCATTAAAGGGAAAGAATAATAAAGGCTTGTATGAACTTCGAATAAAGTTTTCAAATGACACAGCAAGAATATTTTATTTTACATATTATAATAATAAGTTTGTGTTGTTGCATGGATTTATTAAAAAGACTATGAAAACACCTGTAAATGAGATAAATAGAGCAAGAAAATATATGGAAGATTATATAAGGAGGGTCGAGTCATGAATAAAGTAGGAATATCGTTTGAAGAAATGAAAGCGGATATGCAGAAAGATGAAAGATTTAGGGCAGAGTACGAGAAATTAAGACCCAGGTATGAAGCTATTGAGCAAATTATAAAGGCACGGAAAGAACAAAATATAACACAAGCAGAGCTTGCTAAAAGAGTGGGGACGCAAAAAAGCAATATTTCCAGACTTGAAAGCGGTAATTATAATCCCAGTTTAGATTTTCTTACGAAAGTAGCTAAATCTTTAGGAAAAAGTTTGAGTGTGGAGATAAAGTAAGAAATTTAAATCCTTAACCCTTGCACATCCCCTATGACATGAATACCATTATCTGTATCAAAAAAGAGAGGAGGTACAGGTAATGACAATAAAGGAATTACGCCGTATAGGCAGCAGGTTAAGGAGAGCAAGAGAAGAAAAACATCTGACGCGGGAACAACTTGCCGAACTTGTTAATTTGACAGATAATTATATCGGAATGATTGAACGTGCAGAACGGGCACCGAGATTAGAGACGTTCCTGAATATAATCAGTGCACTGGAAGTAACAGCTGATTACATTTTGTGTGATGCAGTCAGCTATGGTTATGGAGTCTATCTGGAGGAATATGTAGAACAAATTGACAAGCTGCCAAGAAAAGACAAGGAAAAGCTGGTAAAGATTATAGGAACATTCCTTGAGTAAGAAGCGGTAAAGGAGTAAGAGAAAAGCGGTTTAGCCAACAGGCTGAACCGCAATCCCTTTCTATACAGCATGGATATATGTGGAGGGACAAGTGGTTTATTATATTAAAAAATTTTTGAATTACAAGTCGAAAAATACAAAATCGCAAATAGTTTCTGACTTGCAAGACGAAAATTATTAACAATTCATTATACTTGATTGACTGGCCGCTTCAATAGAATGATAACTAATTTTTTAGCTCCCTAATCTCTGCAAAGAGATCTTCAATAATGCCGTCTTTTTCAAGAATAGAAGCATCTTTGACATGAAAAATGTCAAAGGTGTTTTTTTATATAAAAAATCGACAGAATATTTGGTATTACCGTATTTTGCTATACAGTATTTGGTATTACCATATATGGTATTATGCAATATCCACAGACAATATATTGTAGATTTGTGAAGCATTTTGCAAAAAGTTATGGTAGCATTTATTTATATAGAAAAAATAATTTATTAGAGTCGTTATATGACTATTAAAATTGTATACGGAGGTGTACCATGAGTATTCTATACCAAAACAACAAAGAAATCGTTTACGTCAGTCAGGATAATTACTGTATCGCAGATTTAACCGGCGGAAAAGATGTCGTCTACTATTGCGACAGCGCAACTTCCTGCATCGTAATCATTTCCACGGGCTACAGCGAATACTGCGGGAAAGAAGTCGCTTTAATCAGCCACCTGAGCCGCCCCGGCAGATTTGAAAATTATTTTTTAAAGGCAGAATCCCTCTTTAACGGAGCTGTTGACATTTATGCCTCCGGAGCAAACCCGCCTGCTCCCTGTCTGAGAGCGGACGGTACTTATGATTATACAGCATTGAGAAACGCCACACAGGTTTCCAAATGGGTTTCATCAGGACGGGTTCAGGTAAGGCAGGCAAGCCTGAAGTTTGGTCAGGGGAATCCTTCCGTTTATGCCAACAATCTGGATTGTTATTCTCTGTCCTGTGATAAAACAGGAAATTATACGGTAAGCAATGATCGTATTTATTTAACAAATGAACAGCGCGATCCTACAGGCGGCGTACAGACGCTGTTTTGTATGTATGCAGACCCTGCAGTGATCAGAAACCAGATGGAAAGCTTTACAGAAAGTGAGATTGCAGCTTTGGTTCAACGTGCTCATGATAAAAATCTGGAACGGGCTGCTGAAATGACGGATGAAGAAATATTATCTTCATATTCATCAACTCCCGAATATGAAGTCCCCTGGTTTTGTACAAGTATTCGTCAGGCCGGCTTGTTTGTAAAAAATTATATGGAAGGAGCATAAGGTTATGTGTACAATAGGAAGTTCTTTTTATCATTTGAACGGAATTAACGTTCAGTCCGTTTTCAAGCAATGTGATTTGGTCAACCCCACTCAGTTTTTAACACCTGTTGTTAAAACGGCTGTCAATAAAACGAAGGATGCCGATGCGCCGGAAACAATACGTTATGTTGCATTTACCCGTATCAGAGGAAATGAATGTCCTGCATGGGCGGGAATTAATGAATACGGCGTAAGCTTTGTGGCGGCGGATTCCTATCTGGACAAAAATAAAGTCAGTCCTAAGAAAAATGCTGTTTTAGATTCCGATACAGTTTTTGATATGTACCTGCGCATTATAACCTCTTATACAACTGCCAAAGAAGCTGTTATGATGGCAAAAAAATATTATGAAACAGTTGAATATGCTGACTTGCTGACGGATATTCTTCTGATTGCTGATGAAAAAGAAATGTATTTTATTGAGACTGTAAATAAAAAGGTCCGCATTATTCAGAAAAACATCGGGCATTTTGTTTCCACAAACCATTGCCGTATGTTTTATGAAGCGGCCCCCTATGAGCAGAATCACAGTACTTATCTGCGTCTGGATAGAGCCGAAAAGATCCTGCAGAGCAGGGCCGATATCAATGGAATCGGGAATCTTCTGAGAGATTCCTATTATGGAAAGACGGTATGGTCGGTCTGCAGATATGCAAATCTGACCGGGCTGGATGATGGAAAATCTGAAAAAGAATCGACGGAAGAGGAAATGTTCTATACGCAGGCGGCGGTTATTTTTACCGTTAAACCATGTTCCCAATCAGGCGGAAAACCGGAGGTTATTTGCGAGTATGTCATTAATGGCAATGCATCTGTTGAAAATGCCGGATATACATGGAGGCCGTTTGAAAATAAAGCGCCTCAAAAGGTTGCTTATATTGGGAAAAGTGAACATATCATTTAAGGGGAAAACGCATGAAGCTGGAATATTATGAGAATCCGAATTACATATTTATAAGTTGGAATGAAGAAAGTGGTGGAGAATATAATCTTTCTCCTATTGGCTATGTATCGGAAAAGGGAATGGTGGAGTATCGTGTTACGTCGGACAGGGTTGAATTTATACTTTCCAAAAACGGAATACAACTGGAAACACTGGTCTTTGAAAAACCATCTGTTCAGTGGGATGTTTCAAAGCAAAATGATTCTCTTTCGAATTCAGAGAATGTTGATATTACTGAATTTGTTGAAATGGATGAAATTCAAAATGACTATGATGCTGCAATTATTATGCCTTATGCAGCACCGGCGCCACCGCCTCCTTTCCAAAAAACTGTTTTAATAACATGGATAGTTGATCATGTAGAAAAGCTTGTGATAAACGGAGTGGAAATTACAGGGGAAGCGCTTCAGAAAAAGTCCATCCGTATAAAATTAGATGCTTCGGTTGATTCCGTCACTTTGAAAGCCTATGCGGCCTGCGGATATTATATCTGTGAGCAAAGGAGAATATAAGATGAGTGCGGAATATCGTATGCATACACTTGTATGGGAAATGACCATGGGCTGTAATCTCCGCTGTAAGCATTGTGCTTCTTCCTGTAAGGGGCGTCTTGAAGATGAACTGACCAGGGAGGAGGCTATGGATGTTACCCGTCAGATTATTTCTATGCATCCGGACTGGATTTCTTTATCCGGCGGGGAACCTCTTTTGCGTTCTGATTGGGCTGAGATTACAAAGACCTTAAAGGAGAACCATATTGGAGTGCGGATGATTACAAACGGAACGCTGCTGGACAAGGACACAGCCCGGAAAATGAAAGCATCCGGAATTGATCTGGTATCCATCAGCATTGATGGCCCGGAAGAAATACATGACAATATTCGTGGAAACGGTGTCTATCAAAAGGTAAGAGAGGCATTTCGACATTTACAAAATGAGGGTATTGCCTGCGGCGTCAACACAACCGTCATAAAGGACAATATAGAACATCTGGAGGAAATGTATCAGGAGTTTATCAATTTTGGTGTTCACAGCTGGCAGATTCAACCCGGACTTCCGGAGGGAAATCTTGCAGAACATCCGGATTCTGTACTTAATATGGACGACATCAAACAAATGGTGGAGTTCTCCTATGCAAAAAATAAAGAAGGAGCTATAAAAATCCTTCTGGCGGAGACGGTTGGATATTATTCTAAAATGGAGACATTATCCAGAATGATGGCATTGGGCTCGGATTCCCCTGTCATATGGAGCGGATGCAATGCAGGAATACGCGCTCTTGGAATTTTACACAATGGAGATGTTGTGGGGTGTACTTCTATCAGAAAAAAGAATTTTGTGGAAGGCAATCTAAAAGAACGCTCTTTATCCGATATTTGGAATGATAGTGAAGCTTTTAAATGGCGCAGGAGTATGAAAGTTCCTAATTTGGGAGATACATGTGCTAAATGCCGCTATGGCGCCGTCTGCTTGGGCGGGTGCAGTAATATACGGCTGATCATGAATGGAGATTTGAAGACGGATAATCCAATCTGCCTTTATGCAGAGGCTTTGAGGGAGGGTGTGACAAAATCCCACATCTTGTGTCTATCCCCCCAAAACTGTACTTAATACAATATTAAGAACAGCTTGTCAACACTAAATTTGAAAAAAGAAAAGTGCAAATTCGGCAGAAATTCGCATTTTTCTTTTTTTATGTAAAAAAATATACAAAAAATGGTCATTTTTACCGTATATGGAAATAAAAACTATACATAATATTGTATTATGAATACAGGTTCTCAAAGACGTCAGAGAA
>CAZDRM010000031.1:3379-5930 GCA_964507745.1 uncultured Lachnospiraceae bacterium | reverse complement strand
GACAATGTTGTTTATGATTTTTCTTCTGCAGTTTTCCAGAATGCAAAGTCATCTGACTGTGTCAGCGCAAATGAGTATGCTGTACATAACGCTATGAATCAGTATGACAGCCTGACTTTCGGTCTTGCGCAGGAAGTTAAAGTAAACGGACAGACCAAAGAAGGAAACCCTATCAACGCACTGACCCTTCCCTACAATCATACAGCGGTTATGTCCCCTGTTGAGAAGGTAAAAATATTCCTGGCTAATTCGGTTGATGATGGAATCGTTTTATCCAAACAGTTCAGCAATGCAATCGAAGTGGAATTCCGTGGCAATGAAACAGAGAAAACCATTACCTATGATTGTGAAAAGGGTATGTTTATTCCGGCTGACAATGCTTAATAAGCAGCAATGTAAAGGGCGGGCTACGTAAAAGGAAACCCGCCTTTTACTATTGACATCATAAGGGAAACAAGCTGACGGGAGGAATGAGGAATATGTCAAACCGGTTGTTTCGTCCGGACTACAGCGGTTACTATTTTGCCAAAGGGGATTTGGCATGCTGGGAAAGCCGGGAATGGGCGCTTCATCATGTGTTTGGGGAAATACTTTCGCTGACGGAAGAGGAAAAAGAACTGGAAGAATTCATGGAAGAAAAGCGGGAGCTTATGGCCGGCTGCAGTGTCTGCTGTCCTCATCACAAATGTGTCTATCCGCCGGCGGAAGCATTTGGAGTACGGAAAGAATTTATCAGGCATAATGATTTATTTACAAAGGTTTTCAGGAAAATGCCCAAAGGGGGACTGTTACATATACACGGCATGGCTGCATTATCGGCGGAAGGGCTTATAAAGCTGATGCTAAACTGGAATAAGGAAAACGGGGACAGAAGCAGCAGAATCAGGATTTTGAATGACGTCATACCGTCGGCTTCGGAAAAATATGTAAAGGGTACATTATTTTATGAATATCAGTGTCAGGAAATTATGGGAAATACGCTGCTCTTAGAGGAATATCTGGAGAAACCCGGCAATTGGAAACGTCTTTACAAAATGCTTTCTTTTAAAGGAAAGAAATCACATAGAAAAAGCACGAAAACCGCAAAAATGTGGGAGAAATACAACATTATTCTCTCCAGAACTGCAGAGCTTTTTCAAAACAGGGAGTTTTATACGGACTATTATGAAACGTTTTTTGAGGAGTGTGTTGAAGACGGCATCCGTTATGTGGAACTGCGCTGCGGGTTTGAGAAATTCCGGGATGCAAAAACAGGAAAAAGCCGGGAGCAAAGCGGGGAGTATTGTGCAAAAAAGGCACTGTATTTTAAAGATAGATTGACAGAGGTAAATCCTGTATGCCCGGACCATGGATTTATAGATGCTATTCTGGATGCCGGGGAGCGGATCGGTCAAAGACATGGTAAGGATGCTTTCAGCGTGAAGCTTATTTTGACTGCACAGAGAAGCTTGAATCCTTTTATTAAGGAAGAGCGGGAGTGCCTCTGCAAAAGAATCGATGGAGCTGTGGCCCTTAAGGAGCATTATCTGAAACAGGGAAAGGAAGTTGTAATCGGATTTGATCTGGAAGGACCGGAAGACGGCTGCTGCAAAATAGATGATTATGCAAAAAAAATCATCTACAAACCTGTGGGGGATGGATATGAAAGTATGGAAAAATACGGCGAACGGTCACAAGGCAAGAGAGAAAAAACGGGACAGACGGAATGGATAGGAGAAAGCAGTGGACAGGAGCAGGATATGAAAGAGACCGTCGAACAGACCGCAATAAAAAAAGAAAAGCTCCGCATTGAAAGAATTGATTTCTTCCTTCACGCAGGGCAAAGCAATCGGTTCTTCAACAATAATCTCAAAACCGCAGTCATTATTTCCAAGCACAGAATCGGCCACGGATTTAATCTGAACAGAATTCCCGGCATCATGCATGGCATTGCAAGAGGACCAAAAGTAGTTATAATGGAGCCGGTTCTGGAGATCTGTCCCGTATATGATCAGGCCTTTGGTTACTGCAGGGATTTTCAAAGCCATCCCCTTTACGAATATATAAAGAGCGGCATCTTATGCATCATCGGAAATGACAGCCCGCAGCTTCTGGGGAATCCGGGCATTTCCTATGATCTGTGGGAGGTGTATATGGGCATGGGGCTGACCCTTCCCATGCTCAAATTGATAATTTTTACGACTTACCTGTATGAATTTATGGACTATAACGCAGGAAGTATTGAAATAGAGAAGGCAAAGCTTAAGTTTTTACAGGATTGGGATCATTTTATAGAAGAAGTACAGAGATGTATTTAAATAGAAGTTGGCAGGGATTCAGCAAAACATGTGAAAGATTCAGGAAGATTTCAGAAAAGGAATCCCAAAATGAACCGGTAAAGAATTCTGCTAAGATTGGGAAAGCTTAACAAAGATATAGGAAAGACTAAAAGGACTTAGAGAGAGGAGTATCAGGAATATGAATATGGATTTTCATTACTATGCAACATATCTTGCAGCAAGGGTGGCGGGATATGAAAAGGAGGATGCAAAGACTATAGCCTATGCGGCGC
>CAZDRM010000031.1:1685-3279 GCA_964507745.1 uncultured Lachnospiraceae bacterium | reverse complement strand
GCAAGGGTGGCGGGATATGAAAAGGAGGATGCAAAGACTATAGCCTATGCGGCGCAGTATGTGGATGAGTCCGAAACGGACATGATAGACAAAAAGCTGCTGCCGGGCTTGGCGGAGACAACCCCCACCATTGAAGGTATGGGAAAACTTCTGGGGCGAAATATGGATTTGATTCGTGAAGAAGAGGGAATCAGGGAAAGTGAACGCATCTGGCGAAGCTTTCACTTTCTTCCGGGAAACATCGATAAGGAGGATGACAGAAAGGTATATATGGGGGAAAGAAAATATACCAAAACGTTCTTAGGCATGCATGTTTTAGGAACCCCTGAATACGGAA
Organism: uncultured Lachnospiraceae bacterium; assembly: GCA_964507745.1. GTDB lineage: Bacteria > Bacillota > Clostridia > Lachnospirales > Lachnospiraceae > UBA2882. The sequence goes on along the minus strand of CAZDRM010000031.1, from coordinate 2,942 downwards.
AGGAAGAGGCCCGGGCTTTTTCCCTGATGTGTCAGCCCAACAGTGTCCTCAGTGAAAAAATGGTAAACGATGTGAAAAAAAATAGGAATCAGCCTTATTATCTGGAACTTTTGGGCATTCGAATGCATGTACTGGCGGACACATGGGCACACCGCTATTTTGCGGGAACGCCTTCCTGGTGGGTAAATGAAGCGCCCCGGGATGTCTATTATGTGCCGGACGGAGAGAAAATGGAATATTCCGTTCTGAAAGATTTCAGTATAACGGATTTCAATAAATACATGGCGGATAACTACTTTTTTGCAACGCCGCCCATGCCTTCTTTCCGTTCTTTCAGTTACCTAGGCCACGGAAGAATGGGTGCCGTGCCGGATGTTCCCTTTATGCACTATAGGTATAAGCCGAAGTGGAGCAATGAGGACGTTGAGAAAAATAATCCGGAGGAGTTTCTTCTTGCATTCCGACAGCTGGTGTATGCTATGAACTGTGTAAAGGAGCAGTTCTATTATGAAAGAAATGTCTATGCGGATATTAACGGGGAACTGGAAGCAGAGTTGAGAACGGTCTTTGGGAATAAGGAATACAAGGCCAGTGAAGCGGCAGCTCTTTGGAAACCGCTGATTGACAAATTTTATCCGGGAGAATCTGCATTTTTGTCAGACTTCAACAAAGAGCAGTGGAAAACAGAAGCGGGAAATGCTTCAGATAAGAAAGACACACATTATTATCGTTTTAATTATTCTGCCCTTAAGCATCGGAGATTTGTGACGGAATATTTAGAGGAATTATGGTATTCTCCCGCATGGCCGGTCAGAAGAAGAAACGGAATTGATAAGACGGATGCGGTAATGTTGAAAAGAATGACAGGAAGTGATATGTGGCAGTGGGCGTCCACCGAAATCCAATATCTTGGTCATGACCGCTGCACATGTTCGGCACAATATAAGGACGGACGTTTCCTTCTATATAATAAAGGGGACAGAGAACATTGTCATACCAGCGACTGCCTTGACTATTTAGGGGAAGACAAACGTAAATGCAGAGCGGTCATAGAGTCCTATGAGGATGAAAAAGGCCAAAAATGCTTGAAATTAAAAATTCAGGAACTTAACAAAACGGAAGAACATAAAGAAGCGGAAGGACGCCGGGAAGCAGGGGCGGAGAATTGTCAGGAAGAATGGCAGGAAGTATCGGAAATGCGCTATATGGCATGGGACAGGAAAATATATGAAATGACTCCTGTAACATGGGAAAATG
>CAZDRM010000031.1:0-1585 GCA_964507745.1 uncultured Lachnospiraceae bacterium | reverse complement strand
ATAGACTGGAAAAAGGTAAAGGCTGCAGGTGTGGAGTATGCTATCTTGCGGAGTACCGTAAAGAGTGGAAAAGCGGATAACAGGCTGAAAGATAATATCAAAGGATGTGTGGATTACGGAATCCCTATGGAATTTTACAAATACTCCTATGCAATGAACAATTCGGAAGCGAAGAAAGAAGCTTTTCAGGTTGTGAAGGTTTTGCAGAGCTATGGGATTATGCCCGGCAAAGATACTATCATTTGGGCGGACATGGAATACGACAAGCAGCTTGCCCATGGGAAAAAGGCTGTATGGGAAATCTACAACAATTTCAAAGAGATCATTACTAATTCCGGTTATGGCTGTGGTCTCTATATGAGCAGATATGCCTATGAGAATCAGATAGACGCTTCCTTGATTCACGATGATTTGTGGCTGGGCAGATACTACGCCGGAGATAAGATAATGAAGTTCGGGACCATTCCGGATAAAGCAAAGAAGCCTGTTGTGGCAGCAGGCTCCAGGTCGATACTAAATAGTTGGCAGTTTACTTCCCATGGCAGGGTTCCCGGGATTAATGGTAACGTGGATATGAATATCAGGTATGTGTAGTGCAGTCGGAGAAAAATAGCAGGTATTTTTGGGGGCTGTGGATTGAAACGTAAGCAAAGAGATAAATAGTTAAATGGCTAATTACATAGAAGGGTAATTAGCCATTTGCTGTGGGTCTTTGTTTTTCTCAAATGAGTAAGCCGGTCCCGGTACGAGGATAAGGAGCAGTCTCCATCAGTCCAACAATGTAAAAATTTACATCCATTTATGGATGATTATATAAATGTTAAAAAATATATCGGGAGATATATTAATAATTTTGAGATAGGAGGACAAAGTGCGTGAATCATAAGACGGATATTTTATTATCAGAGTTTCAGCAGTATTTGCAGGAAAAGAATTTAAGTAAAAATACGGTTTCGCTTTATGTGTATGCTGCAGCCTGCTTTTTGAAGCATCAGAAAGAAGCGTCAATTACAAAGCAGGCAGTACGGGCTTATGGGACAAAACTGGAAAAGGAATACCGGATGGCTACTGTAAACCTGTATCTGGTGGCACTAAATCAATTTCTGCTCTGGTCGGGTCAGGAGGATTGCTGTATTAAAATAAGAAACAGTTCCCGAAAGAAAAGAGTAGAAAATGTTTTAGACAGGGAAGAATATGAAAAACTGCTGAAATATTTACAAAAGAAAGACGATGAAAAATATTATGCTATTTTACGAACTTTAGCAGGAACTGGAATCAGGATTGGCGAACTGCGTTACATTACCGTGGAGACTCTTCAGGAAGGAATTGCGGAGGTTCACAATAAAGGAAAAATAAGAGAAATTTACATGAGTGAATCTCTGCGGCGGGAGTTAATGCTATACTGCAAAAGGCGGAAAATTACATCGGGTCCTGTTTTTCTGGGAAGCAGAAAAAGACCTATTACAAGAGGCGCAATAAACCAGAAACTATTAAAAATTGCAGAAGCTGCAGGGGTTGAAAAAAACAAGGTGCATCCCCACGCTTTCAGACATTTATTTGCAAAAGAATACATGAAAACATACCG
>CAZDRM010000030.1:0-20330 GCA_964507745.1 uncultured Lachnospiraceae bacterium | reverse complement strand
CACACTTGTAGCACACAAATAGCTTGAAAAGCCTTGTTTTATGCGGTTTGTAGTTCTCAAAGAGATAAGGATTACTGCGAAGTGCAGTATATGGAAAGAGTTCCCGAACTTGTTCGAGGAACTCTTTTTATATACTGCACTTCATAGGAAGTCAGGTGTTTTTTGTGATATAATTTTAACAGAAAGATAAATTCTAATTTAAAAGGATATGATGTAACTGTGAAAAAATATTTAGAGGGGTTAAAATTTGGATTGTTATTACAGTTTGCAGTTGGACCAATGTGCTTAATGGTTTTCAATACAGCACAAAATGCAGGATTTTTAGCAGCACTATCTTTAGTTTTGGCAATTGCATTAGTCGATGCATTTTATATATTATTAGCGAGCTTAGGTGCCAGCAAATTATTGGGGAAAGAAAAAGTAGAGAAAATAGTAAAAGTAACAGGAGCAATTGTTTTAATGATATTTGGCCTAAATATTGTTTTAAGTGTATTTGATATAAACATCATACCAGGATTAAACTTAAATCCTAATTTTTCAAATGCATTTATACAGGGATTAATATTAACACTTTCTAATCCAATAACAATTGTATTCTGGGGAAGTGTATTAACAACAAAAATTATTGAAGAAAAATATAAGGAAAAAGAATTGCTTGTTTTTTCAATTGGTCTGGTATCTGCCACTTTATCATTTTTAACAATGGTAGCTATTTTAGGAATGATATTATCAAATTTTATACCAAATGTAATATCTAAAATCTTGAATATTACAGTAGGATTGATAATTATCATTTTTGGAATTAAATTTTTAGTAAAAAAGAAAAAAATTACAATTTTGGGGTTAGATTAACTAAAATATCATATGTAAAAAATTACTAAGGTATTATTGAGGTATGATAAGACACGATAGGCAGGCTACAAATCAAGACTTGTTGAGATGCGCTTGAACTTGCTGAGATTTGGTCAACAAGTAACATAAAAGTAACACGCAAGTAACAAAATTCTCACATCATCCTTTATGGACCATACCTTGTTAATTTCTTTGTCCTTTCCTGAAATCTCTGGGAGTGATTTTATAATTTTTGACGAACTGTTCGGTCATATAGCTGGCTGAAGCAAATCCGCACATCTCACTTATTGTTCCGATTGTTTTGTCAGAAGTGGACAGTAATTCCATTGCTTTGTCAAGTCTGTACCGTATGAGGTATTCGTTAGGCGTGTGTCCGGTGTATTTTTTGAAGATGCTGTTGCAACTTGATTTGCTTGTATGTCCGGCTGTGGCGATTTTTGCCAATGAGATGTGATCTGTGTAGTTTTCTTTGATGAAACCAATCATGTCCTTAAGGCTCTCAATATGCTGATAGTGTAGGGGCGAGAGTTCCGTAATGTTTACAGAAGCGCACGCAAGAACATAATGCCACAGCTCGAAAAAAAATCGCGTTATTTCGAACTGATTTCCGTGGGAAGTATTGATCTCTCTTGTAATTGTTGAGATCTTAGATGATACCGGGTCTTCTGAACGCCAAAGAATGTAAGGAATACTGGAATCTGCGATGATTGGAAGCACATATTCTGATTCGACTTCAGGCGATGACATCAGAAGACGCGGATGGATAACCGTAATTATGTATGTACAATAAGTGTTATCGATGTCTCTCGAATAATGAAGCTGTTTGGCGTTGATAAATATTGTATCGCCTGCATGAAGCTCCACAATTCCACCGTTAATGCTATAAGCCATTTTACCGGTAAGAATCGTCATTATTTCAATATCCTCATGCCAATGCACTTTCTTTATCCATGGAGAAGAACCGTCCATATGTCCTTGGAAAGAGTATGCAGGAAAGGACGGATCATCATAGTTTACTATCTCCGAGCGATCGTCACGCTGCCGTATCATGGCACGCCACTGTTCACGTTTTGCTGTATAACGTTCATTTTTCATAAATTTACCTCGCTTGCGCCTGTATTTTAACGATATTGTTATAAATTATAGCAAAATAATTATTGTTTGTACATGTTACAGCTAATATAATGATAATCGTTTAACAAGATGACAAGGTAATAAAGGAAGAAGGTATAAAAGGATGAAAAAAATCAAATTCTTTTTATTGTTAATGGCGTTGCTTGTATCGGCAGTGGCATGCAACAGGATGCCGGAAAAGATAAAGATACAGCTTGTTAATAAGATGAGCGAGACAGAGTTGGACAGAGTTGATAAGCATGAATTTACATTGCTTGATGAACCAGAGATAGATTCGGTAACGGATTTCAATGCAAAGAAGCATACTGTGCAGATAGAAATGGTAACAAAGACAAAAGATGATCTATACTTGGATTTACAAGATGTACGCGATGACATTACGGAAGAACAATATAGGGAGGCAGAAGAATATTATGAGTCTTTGCCGGAGGATTACAGTGTCACATACCCTGTTAATTATTTGGTGGATGGATACTATCTGTTTGAGGCAGTCGCATTTACAGGTATTTACCAGGGAGGTGTTATACAATTCACGCAAAGCGGCTATAATGAGAGTGGTCAATATATAGAAGAGAATGTCGAATGTGCAAACCCCGAGGAGTATTATGAATGGTTAAAAGATGATTTGATACGACGGGAGGGTAAATCTGAAGCAGAAGCAGATATAACGATTTGCAAGGTCCGTTTAGCTTATGAATCCTATTTGAACGGAAACTATGATACATTACCGGAAGGAAGCGTTGATCGTACTGATCCTTCAATATGGGATAACGGGAACAATGAATACAGCGACTATAGAGATCAATGGGAGTATGATTATAATTCTGTCAAAGCAATAAGTGACAGCATCGAAGAAATCAGTATATATGACGAGGAGATGAATATCGATTTTCTTGTGCATGTAGTTCTTCCACCTAACTATGATCCGAACAAGACATATCCGGTCTTTTTACTGACAGATGGTGTGTGGCGTTTCGGTAATACGCCCGAACTCCGTCAGGTCATGGAAGATGGTAAAGCGGAGGATGTGATTCTCGTGACTTTGGGATATGGATATCATATGAACGGAACTGATGAGAGCAACCGTACGGCTCATCTTGTGATACAGCGTGCTGCTTTGCTGGACTTCATTACGGATAATCTTATGCCGTATCTTGGCGAGAATTACAATATAGATTACAGCAATTCAACACTTTATGGTCATTCAGACGGAGGCATCTTCACTCACTATGCACTTTTTAATTCTGACAGGTATGAAAATCAGCCATTCGGTCATTACATAATAGGCAGTCCGGCTTTTTGGTGCCTTTATGGAGAACCGGACATACTTGATGTTCAGGGATATGAGAGCGACTATGGATATTTTGAGCGTAATACGACTTTAAATAAATCAGTCTTCTTATGTGGAGGTTCTTTGGAAGACCCGGATTATGCGGATAAGTATAATGGGCATAATACGACTCTTGAAGGTCTCGAAGCTTTGAAAGAAAGACTTGAATCGCATGAAGCTGATGTGACATACAGATTATATGAGTCGCACCACTATCAGTATATTCCGGAGATGCTTGTCGAGTACTTGAAAGAGACATATTAGAAGTTTTTTGTTCCAAGATAGCGGTTTTCTCTTTTGAATGAGAAAAGGGCATCTGTGTTTTACAGAGGGCAGCAGTCTATTACTTCCCAAACGGTTTGCATTAACGGCAAGTTGTTCTTGAAACAAATGCTAAAACATGATATATTTTAGATACAAAAGAGGAAACAACCGCCCACAAAGTGGTTGACCTCCAGTAGCAGAAAAGCCTACCTTCACCGGGCAAGTGACAAGGTAGGCTTATTTATTTTCGCTTGTTGTTCCTATCTATGTAGGCAAGCAGCGCAACAAGAAACGTTCCGAAAAGAATTAACAGTGTTAAAACTTCGTATGTATTCATATTACACCACCTCCCCTCTTTTTCAAGTTTAGGGAGACTACCACCTTGCAACACGATTGTTTCTCTTTGACATTTTATCATATACTTTCTTTTGTGACAATTTTATTTTCAAATTTCGTCCAATAGGAGATGCAAAAACATCTTAATATTGTGGAAGAACTCATAATATGATGTTACAATATTAATATCTATACTTTTACTTAAAATGAAAATATATAATAAGTCCTTTTATTAGGACAGCCTTCGTGTTAAGATTAAAATCTAATTTTATTACGGAGGTAAATATCAATGATATTAGCAGAAACCTTACATTTGAAATCTAATATAAAATAAACGGAGAAAAGAAATGGTAACACCCACAAACGGAAACCGAATTTCCAAAATTGACATGTATCTAAACTGCGCAGAAAGCTTTGCCTATAGAAGCACCTGTATAAAGCGCAAATATGGAGCGGTAATCGTAAAAGATGATGCAGTAATTTCCACAGGCTATAACGGTTCCCCCAGAGGATTTGAAAATTGTTGTGATATAGGAAGATGTCCGAGAATGGAGAGAAACCTGCATCAGGGAGAAGGCTATGGAATGTGCCGGGCAATTCACGCAGAAGCCAATGCGCTTTTAAACTGCTCCAGAGAGCAGACAATTGGTGCGGATTTATATTTAACCGGAATTAATCCGGAAGATAATTCGATACATAAGGCACAACCATGTCCCATCTGTGCAAGAACCATTATTCAGGCAGGGATTCATAACGTAATCATGCGTCAGGGAGAGGGCGCAGATAATTATGTCTGTTTACCTGCAGAGGATTTACAATGGGTATTGGATGAAGATTCAATGGGTCGTTAATTGCAATTATTCAAATTAATGAATATAATATACTTACAATCAAAACAGAACAAATCAATGGCTGATATTGCCAAACAGCCAATCATCATTTCAATCGGAGGAGCCTACATTGTCTAACACAAAGAAAAGACGCGATGTGGAAATTTATGAGAACTACTGGAAGTTTACAGCAGCGCATCTTGACATTACAGGGACAAAATTTAATAACTGTTTGAATATCATTGTACTCTTTATAGATAAAAACAAAATTGCTCTGGAAGAGAATGCAGAAAGCGGCAATGATTTTTCTGATTCAAAACTTTATAAAGAGTTACAGCAGCAGATTGTACATATTTCCGGATTCAAAGGAAAGCATGCGTCTCTTTCTGCAAGGAAGGTCATCAATCAGTTCGTAAAAATCGGTTTTATCTATCCCCTGCTACTGGGATATCATCCTTTAGTAAAATCATTTATACGGGAATCCAATAAAGAAAAGAAAAAAATCATTTTCTCCAAAATATTTTATGAAAGCTCTTCCTTAGCTTCTGATGTGACGGTTGACAACAGGGATTTAAAGCATGTGAATTTCCTGTTGAAAACCTTAGATAAAAACGGCTCTTTGACCAAGAATGACATTATGGCGTTAATGGTAACGGATATATCAAATTACAGCGCAGGGTATCTTACAAGGGAACAGCTGGATATGCAGTACCAGTATGCCATTGTCAGCGGATTTGATGAGAGAAAATATAACCAGATTGCACATTTGACCGGTTATTTAAAACGGTTTGTGGATTTAAAATATGACAAGAACCAGGAGAGATTCTGGTTTGCTGATGATCCCCAGATTGCGGACAGGGATTTTGAAGAGTTCTATGTACGGGATGGAGTAAGACACAGGATCTACAAAGATGAATTAAAAGCAGAATCAAAATCCATTTACGGAGATGTTGTATGTTATTTGGACAAGAAGCCTTATAAGTCTTTGATTGCATCCCACATTAAGCCCTGTAAAGATTGTCTAAGGGAGCATAGGGAAGACGAGGCCTATGATGTTGATAACGGTTTATTGCTAAGCCCTACCGTTGATTCTTATTTTGACAAAAATGATATTTCCTTCGGGGATGACGGACATATACTAATCGGAAATCAGGTTGCGGAATCCATAAGGGCTGATTTTGAAAAATACAGTCTGGATAAAAGCATATTGAACGAGAGAAGAAGGGGATACCTTGCTTACCACAGGCACCTGTTTGAACAGAAAAATGGAGGAGCCCATTATGGCGTATAAATATATAGACCTGTTTTCCGGGGCCGGAGGGTTGTCTTTAGGCTTTGAACAGGCCGGTTTTGAAAATGTTTTTTCGGTTGATTCCAATGCAGACTTTGCAAAGACTTACAAGAAGAATTTTCCGAACCATAAACTGATTATAGATGATATCAGAAATATTGATAATAATGAAATATCCCGGTTAACCGGGGGTCAGGAAATAGATGTGATTATCGGCGGGCCTCCCTGCCAGGGATTTTCCATTGCGGGAAATATCGGAAGAACCTTTATGGAGGATGAACGGAACGGACTGTTCAAAGAGTTTGTCAGATTTGTATCACAGGTAAAGCCCAAAATGTTCGTTATGGAGAATGTTGCCACAATGGCGACGCATCTTAAAGGGCAGACCATCAGGGAAGTGATTAAAGCATTCGAAAATGCGGGATGCGGTTATAAGGTAAAATATGAGGTGCTGAACAGCGTTGATTTCGGGGTGGCACAGGAGAGAAGAAGACTTGTGGCAGTGGGAATCAGGGAGGATGTTCCGGCAGAGTTTATTTATCCGGCAAAATCTTCTGAAGTATTTACAGTTAAGGACGTTATTGAAGATCTGCCCAAATTGGAAAGCGGGCAGGACAGTGATGTTCCTAATCACAGGGCAATGAGGCACAGCGCTCAGATGCTTGAAAAGATGAGTTATATAAAAGACGGCGGCAACAGGATGGACATTCCGGAAAACATAAGGCCCAAATCGGGAGATATCCGAAAGTATATTCGGTATGACAGCAAAAAGCCCTCAGTCTGTGTGACCGGAGACATGAGGAAAATTTTTCATTATGAACAGAATAGAGCTTTAACAGCAAGGGAACTGGCCCGGATACAATCGTTCCCCGATGACTTTATATTTGAGGGCAGGTCTATTCAAATACAACAGCAGATCGGTAATGCAGTGCCACCTAAGCTGGCATATCAGATTGCTTTGCAGGTAGAGGAGGCTCTGAATCATGGCAAAGTATCCAAAAGTAAATTACATAGGAAACAAAGAGAAGTTGGTTAACTGGATCATAGAAGAAATGCCTGTAAAAGAAGGCACTGTTTTGGATATATTTGCCGGCGGATGTTCGGTTTCCTACGCCTTGAAGGCCAATGGATATTCAGTGATTTCAAATGATATTTTATATGCGGACTATGTCATAGCCAAAGCCCTGATTGAAAATGAGGATAAGACTCTTGGTTTGTCTGTATTTGACAAAAAGACGGATGAAGAAAGAGTACGGGAGCTGACCGCTAAGTTTTCTTTCTTGTCAGAATGCCTGTATTATCCGGAGGAGGTACAGGAACTGGCCAAATTAGCAGCTATTTCCGAAAAACTGAAGGGCAATGAAAGGTATTTGTTTATGGCATTGATCAGAAGGGCGATGATTCGCAAGCTGCCTTATTCCAGGATGAATGTTCCCTGGAATCAGATACAGAAGCTTCGGGATGAGGATTACAGTTATGAGAAGTATAAGAGAAAAAGAGCTTATCATAATCAGTCCTTTGAAAGCCATATGAGAGAAAACTTTAAGGAATATAATGCGGCGGTATTTAAAGGACAGGACTGCAGAGCATATCATTGCGATGCGTTTGAAATGGCGAAAAAAATTGACCATGTGGATGTTGTCTATATGGATCCGCCCTATCCTTCCACAATGAACAATTATGATGCTTTTTACGGTCTGTTTGATGAGATGTTTGATAAAAAAAAGCAGCATACGGATTATACCGGAAAAGCGGATTTTCTGGATAATATGGACAAATTGATAGGGAAGCTTGCGGGCAAAACCAGATACGTGGTTTTAAGCCAGAATACCCGTGTCCGGCCGGAACCGGAGGAGATTGAGGCAATGCTGGCAAAATACGGCAGGGTTGAAATCAAAAGAAAAAAATATAATTATCAGGTAACCGGCAAAGAAAATAAGAATGCCAGCAAAGAATTATTGTTTATATTGGAAATGGGAATATAGTTTCATAGTTCTATAGTTTTTTTTCATTTATAATTGTGATATACTTACATTGTTGCAAATGAACAGAAAAATGAAAATACCTGCAACATTATGGGGACTTATGAGAACATTATTGATATAAAACAATTTATGGTACCAGGTGCAAAGGAGGACATCGGCATGTCGAAAACATTGGTAGCTTATTTCAGTTATTCAGGAAATGCAAGGGCAGCAGCAGAAAAAGTGGCAGGGATTGCAGATGCAGATTTATTTGAAATCAAGACAGCAACCCCTTATTCTGCGGATTATCAGGCGTGTATAGATGAAGCAAGAAAGGAATTGCAGGGAAATGCAAGGCCCGCTCTTGCGGATAAGATGGAGCAGATGGAAAATTATGACAGAATTATTTTGGGATTTCCCAACTGGTGCAGTACCTGTCCCATGCCGGTTCTGTCATTTTTAGAGGAATATGATCTGCAGGGCAAAAAGATAGATGCCTTTGTAACCAATGGCGGAGGAGGAACCGGAAACAGCACGCAGGATATTCAAAAGAGCGCTCCGGGCGCAGAGGTATCTGAGGCAATTAACGGTAATAACTTATCTGAAGACAGGATAAAGGACTGGCTGGGGTTATAAAAGGAAAACGACAACAAAACAGTAAAGGTATAAGAGACAGGCGAAAGGATAAATATGAAAGTTGTAAAGGTTCAGAGCGGACAGGTTATCGCTAAAAAAAATGATAAGGTAAAATACTGGTATCTGGTACAGGAAGGTACTGTTATACAAAAGTTTGACTTTTCCGAAGTGCGTTTGGGAAAAAACGCAATCATCGGTATTTTAGAGAAGGATATCTTTCTGTGTGACTATGTTGTGGGCGAGGACGCCACATTGGCGGCTTTTGTATGTGAAAACACACAGGATTTGATGAATATACTGACCAAACAGGAAAAAATCCGCAATATATTTTTGCGGACGGCTATCGAGCAGCGTCACAATCTGTTGGTTCTTTATTCGGATTTGTTCAGTAAAGCGCGCCAGTTCCATATGTTTGTGGAGAATAACTATAATGAATATAAAACATTCTGCAACAAGCACAAAGTGGAAAGCCAGATTTTTTCCGTAATAGAGCATTTTAACCCGCTGGTTATGCAGCACAAGGCAGAGGCCTGGGAAGTAAATAACAGCAGGAGTCTGGTAAAGACCTATATGCAGGAATATTTACAGCTTATGGAGAAGGATGACGGACTTACGGTGGGCGCCATTATGGAAGCGGCAGCCCAGATGCGCAGATTTACACAGGGTATCAGGGAGATGGAGTCTTATTTGTCTTATAATAAAGATATTCTGTTGACTGAATCCAGAAATGATCTCTTCAAGCTTTATTTTGACTTATCCATTCAGATGTATGAGAAAAAATATGATATTGCCGATGTAAAGGAAAAAATCAATCAGATTATTGAATTTGCGAAAAAGCTGAATATTTATGATGAGAAATTAGTCCAGAGACGGTTAAAGGAATTTGATGCTTATGATTATGCCGAAAATGCAGCGGAGGCTGTAGAAGGCGGAACTGCAAGAATGGAAATGGATATTACCACCGTAGATGCTCTGAATCATATTTTGAAATATGCCGGTTATGAGTTTGACGAGATGGAAAATATCAGCGAAAGAATCAAGGCTTACAGAAACCTTCCGGATATGCTATCCAGCGACAAGGATGCATATACCCTCAGAAGAAGCATTACAACGGTATTTTATGAGATTTACTATAAAGTCTTTATGCGTGCGGTGCAGGATGAGAGCACGCTGACTCCGGTTCTGGAAATGTTCCTGAACTTTGGCTTTATGGATCTGTCCTATGTGGGAGAAGAACATGCAAAAGCCCTTTATGATTTGTGCGCCCACCTGGATATCTGTAGTTCAGAGCATATTTATACCATTTACGAATGGCTCAAATGTGTTTACAGAGGAGAGAAGGAACCTTCCAAAAATCAGTTTGATATGAGTTATTCCGCCCATCTGGCAGACTTATATAAAAATGGAAAAATTGCCAAGGACCAGATACCGGAATTCCTTGAAAACCGCGATATGCGTGTTGAATTTGAGATTCAGAATATGTTTGCCTCGGTTAACAAATCCACATATGGAAAGATTTCAACCTTCTGTCCTGTTTTATGCGATAACGACCTGCTGAATTCTATTGAGAAGATGCTTGTGACGGCAGAAAAGTTGGAAGAGGCATTAAATGAAGTCAGGAAACTGGATTACTCTATATTTTACCGTGAAGTTTCTTTTTCCGATCCGTCAAAGGGAATTAACAGCGACAGGATCATGAAGGAAATTCTGCCGGATATTATCCTGATGCCCAATGCGGGAACAAAGGCCATGATGTGGCAGGAAATATCAGGTGTGAAGAGCAACACGCCTGCACGTTTTATGTTCCCTGTTTTCACTGCCGTTGATCTGAATGACCTGATGTTGGAAACGATTGCACGGTACCGCTGGGAGATGTGCCGAAGGCTGGAAGGCGTTCGCTGGAACGATGTAAGGGAGAAATCTCTTACGGCGGAGTACTGTAGTTATATTCAGTTTTACCGCAACAACCGCGAGCTGTCTCCGGAGGCGAAGGAAAAACTTAAGACAACATTGTCACAGGCGAAAAATAATTACCGTGAGGTATTTGTTAAAGATTATATCAACTGGATCAAATTTGAATCCAAGGGAAGTTTTAGGCTGAATAAGATTGCAAGGGATATGTTGATTCGTTACTGTCCTTTTGTAAAATCCATAAGGGATGAATTGAAGGCCAATCCGCTGTATCAGGTTTCCATTACGAAGTTTGAGGCGGATACCGCAAAGAAGCTGCAGCGTTACAACGGAATGTATAATAAATATACCCAGGCAGGTGGCGAAATCACAGAAGAATTGAACGACAATCTTCTGTTTTACCAGATGTAAAAACAAAAGCGAAACAAAATGATAAGCAGGCAGAAAGGATAAAGACATGGGCGGATTTTTTGGCGTAGCATCAAAACAGGATTGTGTATTTGATTTATTTTTCGGAATCGACTACCATTCCCACTTAGGTACAAGAAGAGGTGGAATGACGGTATATGGAGAGGATGGGTTTAACAGAGCCATTCACAACATTGAAAATTCTCCTTTCAGGACAAAGTTTGATAAGGACATTCATGAAATGCGTGGAAATATGGGAATCGGATGTATTTCCGATTATGAACCACAGCCTTTGCTTGTGCGTTCCCATCATGGTACCTATGCGATTGCCACAGTCAGCAAAATTAATAACGTAAAGGAACTGATTCAGGAGCTTTTTGATACAGGCCATGCTCATTTTCTGGAAATGAGCGGTGGGGAAATCAATGCCACAGAGCTGGTAGCTGCGTTGATTAACCAGAAGGAAAATTTGATTGAAGGGATTCAATATGCTCTGAGTGTGGTGGATGGTTCCTTGTCATTGCTTTTAATGAATCAGCAGGGAATTTATGCCGCAAGGGATAAATATGGCAGGACGCCTGTTGTAATAGGAAAAAAAGAAGATGCTTTCTGTGCATCATTTGAAAATTTTGCCTATAAGAACCTGGGATATTCTGACTACAAAGAACTGGGACCGGGTGAAGTGGTGGTAATAACGGACCAAAACTGTGTGACTTTGGCAAATCCCGGTCAGGATATGAAGATATGCACCTTTTTATGGATTTATTACGGCTATCCTTCAAGCAGTTATGAAGGCGTCAGCGTGGAACAGATGAGATATAACTGCGGCGCCAAAATGGCAGGCAGGGATAATGTGAAGCCGGATATTGTTGCAGGCGTGCCGGATTCGGGAACGGCACATGCTGTAGGATATGCAAATGCTTCGGGGATTCCTTTTTCGAGGCCTTTTATTAAATACACGCCCACATGGCCCCGTTCCTTTATGCCCACGATTCAGAGCAAGAGGAATCTCATTGCCAGGATGAAGCTTTTGGCGGTGGATGAATTGATTAAGGATAAAAGCCTTTTATTGATAGATGATTCGATCGTAAGGGGAACCCAGCTTCGGGAAACCACGGAATTTTTGTATCAGAGCGGAGCGAAAGAAGTACATATCCGTCCGGCGTGCCCGCCTCTTTTATTCGGATGTAAATATCTGAACTTTTCACGATCTTCCTCGGAAATGGATTTGATTGCCAGAAGGGTCATTGAACGTCTGGAAAACGGCAATGTGACCGACGAAATTTTGAGCGAATATGCAGATCCCGAGACGGAAAAATATGAAAACATGATCGAGGAAATCCGGAAGGAATTGAATTTTACCACCTTAAGGTATAACAGGCTGGATGATATGCTGGATGCCACTGGTCTGGAACGGTGCAAGCTATGTACCTATTGCTGGGACGGGAAAGAGTAGCTGATTTGTAATAATCAATTGGAATATCCTTATGAGCCTGCCGTAGGGCAGGCTCTATTGCTATCTAAATGAGAATTGGTGCTGGGAGAATCGTGGAGGTAAACGGATGATTATTAAACTGATACAGCCCCGCATGCAGATGAGGCCTATGGATACCGAATTAAAAAACAGGATGGCGCCATCCCTGGGGCTTTTGACCATTGCCCATATGTTTGAAAAAGAGCACAGGGTCATCATTACCAATGAAAATGTGGAGCCTATAGTTTATGAAGAGGATGTGGATGTTGTAGGAATAACGGTAACCGTTGATGTGATGCCCAGGGCTGTGGAAATTGCAAAGAAGTACCGGAAACGGGGAATTCCCGTGGTGGCAGGCGGTATTCATATAACGGCATGCCCGGATTGTCGTGCATTTGATGCAGTCAGCGTGGGAATTGCGGAAAAAACCTGGCCGGATATTATAAAGGATCTGGAAAAGGGAAAACTGAAAAAGATTTATGGCTGCAGCGGGGAAATCACAGGAAAGGATATTGTCCGGCCGGCATATCATCTGATTGATAAAAGCAAATATCTATATTCTAATGTAATCAGCACCAGCAGGGGATGCCCCTTCCAGTGTGATTTCTGCTATAACAGCTGCGGCGGATACAAAAACTTTTATATTAACCGGCCGGTAGAAGATGTGATTGAAGATATTAAGGCCATTAATAAAAAGCATGTCATGTTCATAGATGATAATTTTATCGGAAATCCTCAGTGGACACTGGAATTTGTCCGCGCCATCAAGCCCATGAAGCTAAAATGGAATGCGGCGGTTTCCGCCAATATAGCGGACATGCCAAAGCTTTTGGATGAAATGGCGGAGTCGGGATGCCAGAGCTTGTTTATCGGCTTTGAAAGTCTGAATGAAAAAGCCCTTACAAATGTGCATAAGGGGCAGAATTTAGGCGGAAAATATGAAAGGCTGGTAGAAGCCCTTCATTCCAGAGGGATTATGATCAATGCCAGTTTTGTGTTCGGACTGGATGAGGATGATATTTCTACCTTCAGTACCACAGTGGAATGGATTATAAAGCATAAAATTGAGACGGTAACATCCCATATTTTAACACCCTATCCGGGAACAGAGCTTTATAAACGCTTTCTGGAAACCGGAAGAATCAGAGATGAGGATTTGTCTCATTACAATACGGCCCATGTGGTCTTCGAGCCTGCAAGGATGACTGCGGAAGAACTTTATGAGGGATATTTGAATGTATATAAGGAGGTGTATTCCTTTCGGAATATTCTACGCAGGTGTCCCCAAAGCCGGAAGCAGAGGATTCCATATTTTCTTTTTAATTTCTTTTACCGAAAATATGGAAAATTTACAGAAAAATTATGCAGACTGATTACTTATGAAAAAATCGGATGGATAGCAGAAAGGTGGTCTTACCGATAAAGGACAAAAAGAATGGTATGTTAACGAAAAGAATGATAATCAAATGCCTGTTCATTATTTATATAGGTGTATTATTAAGAATTACCGTGTTTCGTTCCGGCTTTGGATTCAGGAATCTGTGTCAAAACGGGGTAATTAATCTGACACTGTTCGAATCATATATTCCTTTAATTGAAAACAGGGACTTGAAAAGAATTATATATTTGTTTGTGGGAAATATTATCTGGTTTGTTCCCGTCGGGTTTTATTTGAGACGTTTTGGCAAAAGGGAATGGAAGGCATGGGAAATCTGGCTGGTGGGTCTGGTCATTTCCTTCATCATAGAATTTCTGCAATATGTGTTCGGTACGGGAATTTCCGAGCTGGATGATTTGATTTTGAATTCTCTGGGTGCGTGGATAGGAGCAGTGCTAGGGAAGAGGAGAAAAGATGAAGAAAAAGAGCTTTAAAAAAATGTCGGCGGCGTTATTGCTGATGTGTGTGACGCTTTTGGCAGGATGTAAGGCAGGCAAAGGACAAGAGCGGGATGCGGGAACCGAAGAGGAAAACAGTACTGTAGCAAAGGATGAGAGGGGAAATGGCACTATAGCGGATGAAGGACAGGAGTTTGTATTGTCAGGCCGCTGGTTTGAAAAGGAGATAGAGGGACAGAGAGCATGGATTGCTTTAAATGACGGTGCAATGATTTATTTTAAGACGGAAGGGACGGATGCTTTAGATATTCGCTTTCTTGAAATCACGGCATTGGAAACACCCTATTATGCTTATGTGATTGATGAAGGAGAACCGGTCAGACAGCTGATTACCGAAAGCCGCGTGCTTCTGCCTGATGCAGGAGAGCATCGGATAACGATTGTAGTGGATGGTATGACGGAGTTTGAGGATAAATGGAATGGGGAAATCGGTGTGGCTTTTACGGGAGTTGACTGCAACAGCGGAAAAATCACAGGATTTATACCGGAAAAAAAGAGAATTCTTTTTATCGGGGACAGCATAACCGAAGGAGTTATGGCTCTAAGCGATGAAGCCAACAGCAACGGAAACAGCGCTACCCATTCTTTTCCGTGGTATACCGCAAAGCGGTTAAACGCAGAGCCTTACTTTATAGGATACGGTGGCACAGGAATTTCTATGCCGGGAACCTTCAGTAATTGTGCCGACATGCTGGATTATTTATCTGTGTCAAGACCTATTTCAAAAGAGAACATACCGGCCTGCGATCTGGCAGTTATCAATATGGGAACCAACGACCATGAAATAGACGGGGAAACATTTGTACAGGGCTACAGGGAGATTCTGATAAAGCTCCATGACAGATATCCTCAGATTAAAATTGTCTGTATGATTCCTTTTTCACAGCTCCACAGCGATGACATCCGAAAAGCGGCGGAGGAATATCCATGGTGCGTGGTGGTGGAAACGGCAGAATGGGAGATAACCTATACCGACGGCATACATCCCAATGCAGCGGGAGCGGAGCAGGTCGGGGAAAGACTTGCGGAGCTGATCAGAGAAGAGGGCTGGCAGAGTTAATCAGAAGAAAAAAGAGTTTCGGCAGTATTAATATTTTCAAAAACAGGAAAACTATTTCATAGCAAATCTCATAATCGCAGGCAGTTCAAAAGTTATAAACTGATTCTGCCGGCGGACAGCAGGATAGGAGAATGTGTATGGAATCGGTTTGGAGCAAAGAGGTTGAAATACCTGAAAGAAGCCCCCTGAAAGAAGATTTAAGTGTGGATGCAGCGGTAATCGGTGGCGGAATGGCGGGAATCCTTACGGGCTATGCCTTAAAATGCCAGGGAAAAGAGGTTGTGGTGTTAGAGGCTGACCGGATTGCAGGCGGGCAGACAAGGAATACCACGGCGAAGCTTACCTGCCAGCATGGAATGATTTATGATAAGCTGATAAGGCATTACGGAAAAGAGGAAGCCGCTGTTTATGCACGGGCAAACAAGGTGGCTATAGATACCTTTGAATGGCTGGTTCAGGAAAAGAAAATAGAGTGCGAGTTTAAGAGAGTGCCGGCCTATCTGTATTCTGTGAAGGATGAAAAGAAACTGAGAAAAGAAGCCATAGCCGCGCATTATCTGGGGATTCCGGCTTTTTTTACAAAGGAGACAGATTTGCCTTTTTCTGTAAAGGGAGCAGTCTGCTTTGAAAATCAGGCGCAGTTTCATCCTCTTTTGTTTATAAAGGAAATTTCCAAAGAACTGAAAATTTATGAAAAGACAAAAGCACTTTCCGTAAAAGGGCATGAAATAAAGACCGAAGGAGGAACGGTAAGGGCGGAGCACATCATATTTGCCACCCATTATCCCATTACCAATATTCCCGGTTTTTATTTTTTACGCCAGCATCAGGAAAGAAGCTACGTTTTAGCGGCGGAAGGGATAGAAAAGCCGGAAGGCATTTATTACAGTGTGGATAAAAAAGGTCTTTCCATCCGAAGCACAGAGGAATTTGTTCTTCTGGGCGGATGCGCTCACCGGACGGGGAAGAATGAAAGTGGCGGGAAATATGATGAACTTCGGAATATAGCCGGGAAGTATTTTCCGGGATTTGAGGAAAGAGCTCATTGGTCTGCACAAGACTGTATGCCCCATGACGGACTCCCTTTTATTGGAAGATACTCCGTTTTCAGGCCTTACTGGTACGTTGCCACAGGGTTTCAGAAGTGGGGAATGACTTCGTCCATGCTGGCTGCATTTATTATCTGCGATCAGATCTGTGGCAGGGAAAATCCTTATGAGAAGCTTTTTTCGCCTTGGAGGCTTCATGTTTTTGCAGGCGCAAAAGCCTTTCTTAAGGATGTGGGAGAGAGTATAAAAGGGCTGACAAAAGGGGCTTTTCATATGCCCTTCAAGGAATTGGATGCTCTTCCCAAGGGACATGGCGGGATTGTGAGAATCGGATGGAAGAGGTTTGCCTGTTACAAGGATGAACAGGGAAAGGTATACAAAATTTCTGCCAGATGTCCCCATATGGGCTGTGAACTGGAGTGGAATCCCGATGAATTGAGCTGGGACTGCCCCTGCCATGGTTCACGCTATGACTATAGGGGAAAACTGCTTGACTGTCCGGCTCAGAAGGAGAAAATGGTTTCAGAAAGTTAAATTTGTGCTATACTGAAATGGACAAACAAATCGGGTTCGGGGATGAGGAAGAATTGAAAAAAGGATTGCGTTTTTTGAATGGGAAATAACTGAAACAAAGCAGACAAATGAAAAAGAATGACGGGGGAAAACATGGAAAAAATGGGAGACGGAATTAAAAAGAGGATTGTACAGGCAGTTATTCTGCTACTGTTTACTTTGGGAATAGCAGTGGGAAGCTTTTATATGGTAAAAATGGAAGCGGAAACGGCATGGAAAATGGAAGCAGATGATGTAAATGCGGACAGACTGATTCGGAAACTGGCTGTGAGGGATGATTGGAAACCGGTTTTTCGAAAAACGAAATGGCTCCGCCTAAGTGCGGATGATGAGCAGAAATTATACGACGCTTTGGAGATAATTAAGATTGAGAGGGAAACTAAATTTGAAGAACCTTATGCAGAAGCATATTATGAGGTTTTAAAAGAATATTTGCCGAATTGGGTGTCGTATGCAGGCTTTTGTCTGGCATATATCGATGATGATGAAATACCGGAATTACTGATACTGAACAGACCTAAATATCCCTATATAAGTGAAGGTGAAGTTAAAGTTTATACTTATTATGATGACAGTGTGATGGAAATCGGAGCATTCGGTTCTGAGGGGTATATGCTGTATCATGAAAGACAGGGGAAGATCTGTGACTATTCCGATAATATGGGAGAGGAAGTTTTTACCTATTATGTATTGGAGCAGGGTAAGGCGGAAAAATTGAATGAAGTTTCTCCACAGGAATCACTGCGAGGTTATGTGCTGGTAAGATATGATGACGCAACTCCAATATATCTTATAAAAAATCTGAAGCCATCGCTGGCAAAGGAAATAGAGAGGCTTGAGAAAAAAGATCAGGAGAGACAGCAGGCGGAGGCTATAGAAGCTTATGGAGATTTTTCAGGGGAACCTGACGGGGAATGGAAGAATTTTTTGAAAGACAAGGTATTGTCCGTATCAGAATGTTCTGAAGATGAGATTTTAAGGTTTGAGTATGATGATTTTAACGGAGACGGAAACTATGAGGCTTTTGTCTTTTTGGGAAAAGAATATGAGTTATATGATGAGATAGAGTATTCCGGCAGTTTCTGGTTTGTAAGTGAAAAACAGTGCATAAGACTGGATGATGGAATGCGCGACTATCGCTCTATAGAAGGTTCTATGTCATGGGGCGGGAATCAGAAATATGTTTATTGTATTACCGACGAGGTTATTACAGCTAATATAAGCAGAGTATGGACAGTAAAAAACGGAAAGGCAGTAGAAAGCAGGATTTCAGGAGTCGGCGAAGTCAGGTATGACGGGAAAGAGTATCTGGAAATAGTGCGGGATGCCTATGACGGTGTTTATGACCAGTATTCGGATAGTATGAATGGGCATACCTATAAACCTTATTTTTATAAATATAATCGAACAATCAATGATTTTGAGGAATGCACAAGCGAAGAGATAGATGAAGAGGAGTTGAAGCGCCTTTGCGGATTTGATCTGGGTGCGGAAATAAAGGCGGAAGGTTATGAGATTTTATCTATTCTGAAGCTTGAAAATAATATTGTGGTGGTAAATTATGCCATACATGATGAAGGCGAATTCCCTTGTATAAACTATGAAAATGTTATGTGGGATTGTACAACAGGGGATTACTGGAAGCAGGGCGTAACCTCATGGAAAGATGCCGGATTTCATGGAACATATTAAAAAAATGAGGCAGGGCTGACGCAGTGACGGAGAAATCAGGGAAATGGAATATACAATTTTAAAGAGAATGGCACAGGCATTTATTTTGTTACTGTTTACTTTGATGCTGGCTGCTGGTGGAAGCTTTTTCTTTATGCAGGAGGACACAGAGACAGTAGAAGGAATGAATGCAGGACAAATAAAGACGGACAGATTGATTCAGGAATTGATTGTCAGAGATACATGGGAATCAGCTTTTCGTGACAAAAGGGTTTCAATCAGTGAAGATGAAATGCAAAACCTTTATTATGCGCTGGAAGTATCCAGAGATGAAAAAGTCGTTTTGAATGAAGATTATGCAGAGGCATATTACGGGTTTTTAAGAGAACGATATAGAAGTAATCCATATGTGGAAGCGATACCTATGGGATTTCGTCTGGTGTATATTGATGGAGATGATATACCGGAACTGTTGCTGATGGAAGATTATTGTCATGCTGCAGGAGTATGGGTTTATACATATTATGATGGCAGGATGATTGAAGTGGGAGGATTTGGCTCATTTGGCGGTATGCGGTATCTGAAAAAAGAAGGAAGGATTTCGGGTGGTTTTACTGGGCAGGGAGCAACTGAATCTTATTATTATGAACTGGAACAGGGGAAATTGAAAGAAATATGCAGATTGTATATCTATCCTGGTCATGAAGATCCTTTAGAAGAATTCTATGAAATAGATGATGTGCCTGTATCTGAAGAAGTATTTGAGGCAAAACGGCAGGAATTGCGGAGTAATGAATATATATACATAGGCTATAGAGATGCGGTTTTCTTTACTGAAACAAATTTGAGAACATTGCTGGCGCAGGAAATAGAAGAGTTAAGGGCGGGGGAGCGTTGAGATATAGTCGTTTGTAACAATATAACATAAAGGCTGTTTATAGTAATACAGATGCTCTCGGAGCAATAATTGCCGGGGCATCTGTGTTTTTCTTTGTGCATCTTTCAAGAGAACTATTGCATATTTTGCAATCGAGAAGTAGAAAAAGTATTGACTGTAACCTTAATGGAAGGTTTATAACGATAGAGAAATGTAAAGAGTATATTGTGTGATAAACGCATTATACTTATTACGCCATATGTAAGAATTTCTAAGAAGGAAGGGATATGGATTTATGAAGGAAGAAAAGAAATTTGTGGTTTATATGATTGTAGCTTTTGTGCTGGCATGGATTTTACAGTTTGTGGGTATGGCAGGTTTATTTAGCGGACAGACTATTGTTTATCAGGGAGCGCTGGCGGTTTCAATGTATATGCCTTTGGTGGCAGTGATTATTGCCAATAAAGGAATCAGGAAGGTAAAGTCCGGAATTGAATGGGGGATTCACTTTAAGAGAAATTGGAAAAGATTTTTAATAGCGTGGTTTTTACCTGCTTTGGCAACTATCCTGGGAGCTGTTCTCTATTTTCTGATATTTCCGGAAAAGTTTGATATGAACTGCGGCGCTCTGATACAGACTCTTGAGGCCAATGGCGTCATGATGGATGCAGAAGGAAAAGTTCAGGGGATTCCCCTTAGCATGTTGGCAATCATACAATTGATTTCGGCAGTTACCTATGGACCTCTTATTAATACCTTTGCAGCCGTCGGGGA
>CAZDRM010000029.1:0-20446 GCA_964507745.1 uncultured Lachnospiraceae bacterium | reverse complement strand
AATTAGAAGAAATTTTAAAGAAATACGGAAAAGAACTTGCAAAGATTCAAGAGGCGGAGCCGGAGCCTTCTCTGGGAAACGGCGGTCTGGGACGTCTGGCGGCATGTTTTCTGGATTCTATTGCATCTTTGGGACTGCCCGGGGACGGTATCGGATTGAATTATCATTTTGGCCTGTTCCGTCAGGTATTTAAAAACAGAAAGCAGACTGCCGAAAAGAATGAATGGATAGAACCGGACGGCTGGCTGAATAAAACAGATGTGTCTTTTGAAATCCCTTTCGGGGATTTGACGGTAAAATCCAGATTATATGACATTGATGTCATTGGCTATGACAACGGCATCAATAAGCTGAGACTGTTCGATGTGGAGTCAGTGGACGAAAGCATTGTCAAAAAAGGCATTGATTTTGATAAAGAGGATATTGAGAAGAACCTTACGTTGTTTTTATATCCCGATGATTCCGATGAAGCCGGCAACCTGCTTCGTATTTACCAGCAGTATTTTATGGTCAGCAACGCTGCCCAGCTGATTTTAAAGGAATTGAAAGAGAAAAAAGTGGATTTGCGGAAAATGTATGACCATGCGGTCATCCAGATTAATGATACCCATCCCACCATGGTCATTCCCGAGTTGATCCGTATTCTGGTGGAAGAGAAGGCCTTTACCATTGATGAAGCCATTGAGGTTGTGAGCAAGACCTGCGCTTATACCAACCATACGATTCTGGCGGAAGCGTTGGAGAAATGGCCTATTGAATATCTGGAAAAAGTAGTGCCCCAGTTAGTGCCTATTATTAAGGAACTGGATAAGAGAGTGGCTGCAAAATATAAGGATAAAAAGGTTCAGATCATCGATAAAGATGACAGGGTACATATGGCTCACATTGATATCCATTACGGCTTTTCCGTTAACGGCGTTGCCGCAATTCATACGGAAATCCTGAAGGATACTGAGCTGCATGCTTTTTATAAGATTTATCCGGAGAAATTTAACAATAAGACCAACGGCATTACATTCAGAAGATGGTTGTTATCCTGTAACAGGCCCCTTGCAAAGCTGATTACAGATACTATCGGCGAAGATTATAAGAAGGATGCCGCACAGCTGGAGAAGCTGCTTTCCAAGATAAACGACGCTCATTTCTTAAATAGGATTGAAGAGATCAAGAAGGAGAAAAAAGCGGAACTGGCTGCCTATGTAAAGGAAACAGAAGGCGTTACCCTGAATACGGATTCTATCTTTGATATTCAGATTAAAAGACTTCATGAGTATAAACGTCAGCAGATGAATGCTCTTTATATTATTCATAAATATCTGGAAATCAAAGGCGGTAAAAAGCCGTCCACACCACTGACCTTTATCTTTGGAGCAAAGGCGGCTCCTGCGTATGTGATTGCCCAGGATATCATTCATTTGATTCTGTGCCTGCAGGAGATTGTTAATAATGACCCTGATGTATCGCCGTATATGCAGGTGCTGATGGTGGAAAACTATAACGTAAGCTATGCGGAAAAACTGATTCCCGCCTGTGATATTTCTGAGCAGATTTCCTTAGCAAGTAAGGAGGCTTCCGGAACAGGTAATATGAAGTTTATGTTAAACGGCGCGGTTACCCTGGGAACTTCTGACGGGGCTAATGTGGAAATCCATGAGCTGGTAGGGGATGATAACATTTACATTTTCGGAGAGAAGTCGGAACAGGTTATTGCCCACTATAAAAAGGCGGATTATGTATCCAAGAAGTATTATAAGAACGATCCCATGATTAAAAAGGCTGTGGATTTCATTATCAGCGATGAAATGCTGAAGGTGGGAGATAAGAAAAATCTGGAGCGCCTTTATAAAGAACTGATCAATAAAGACTGGTTTATGACCTTGCTGGATTTCCGGGATTATGTGGTAACCAAGGACCGCATGTTTGAGGATTATAAAGACAGGGAAAAATGGAAAAAGATGATGCTTGTCAATATTGCAAAGGCAGGTTTCTTCTCATCCGACCGTACTATAGCGGAATACAACAGGGATATCTGGAAACTGAAATAGAACCTGTTGCGAATCGGATTAACTGATTTTGAAAAGGGATTAGCGGGAAATAATATGAGAAAATGTGGTGTATTGTGTCCGGTGTTCAGCCTGCCGTCTCCTTACGGCATCGGAACATTCGGAAAGAGCGCATATGAATTTGTAGACCAATTGGAGAAAGCGGGGCAGAGCTATTGGCAGATTTTGCCCTTAGGACAGACTGGGTATGGGGATTCCCCCTACCAGTCTTTTTCCACTTTTGCAGGAAATCCGTATTTTATCGATTTGGATATGCTGAAGGAGGAAGGACTGCTGAAGGATAAGGAGTGCGGTCTGGTGGAGGTTTGTGAAAATCCTGCCTATATTGATTATGAGAAAATGTATTACAGCCGCTATAAGGTATTACGTCTGGCTTTTGCAAGATTTCATGCAGACGGGGAAACCCGCTATGCCAAATTTGTAAAAAAGAACAGCCACTGGCTGGAGGATTATGCTCTTTATATGGCGGTCAAGGACTATTTCGGCGGAAAACCCTTCACAGAATGGGACGGGGATATCCGGCTTAGGAAGAAAAAGGCCATTGCCCGTTATAAGGAGCAGCTTGCTTCGGAGATGGATTTTTACAAGTTTATGCAGTACTGTTTTTCCAGACAATGGAAGAAATTAAAGAAGTATGCCAATAAAAAGGGAATTGAAATTATCGGGGATATTCCTATTTATGTGGCTTTTGACAGTGCGGATACCTGGGCGAATCCCGAGATGTTCCAGTTGGATGACGCAGGGCTTCCCATTGCAGTGGCGGGCTGCCCGCCGGACTGCTTTGCCGTTACAGGCCAGCTTTGGGGGAATCCCCTGTATGACTGGAATTATCATAAACAGACGGGATATGCTTGGTGGATGAAGCGGATTGCCCATTGCTACGAACTTTATGATGTGGTGCGGATTGACCATTTCCGGGGGTTTGAATCCTATTATGCCATTCCTTATGGAGATCCTACGGCGGAATTCGGACATTGGGAAAAGGGACCCGGGTATGCTTTGTTTGAAAAAATGAAGGAGACTCTGGGAGAGTGTAAGGTAATTGCCGAGGATTTGGGTTTTCTGACGGATGAAGTGCGTAATCTGGTAAAGAAGACAGGATATCCGGGAATGAAAATTATTGAATTTGCTTTCAGTCAGTTTGAAGACAGCGAATATCTGCCTATTAACTATAGAAAGAATACCATTGTCTATACAGGGACCCACGATAATGAGACGGCAGCAGGCTGGATTCAGGGATTATCCAGAGAGGACAAGAAGTTTGTAAAGGAATACTGTCATTGCTACAGGAATAAGGGACTCGTAGAGGCTGTCATCCGTCTTGCCATGATGAGCGTTTCTGAGACGGCAGTTATTCCAATTCAGGATTATCTGGAACTGGATAATGCCGCACGTATTAATACGCCCTCCACTTTAGGGGAGAATTGGAAATGGCGCCTTCTTCCCGGACAGTTTGATGAAGGCACCGTAGAAAAAATGCGTAAACTTGCAGGAATCAGTTTCCGTCTTCCAAAAAAGAAGGGACAGGATCAAAAACAGGACCGCCCTTGCTGATGTTGGAGTTGTGATAAGCCCTGTTAGCGGTTACATCTTCCAGAAACCAGTCCGGCATGCGGTAAGCATTAGCTAACTCTATGGAGGGAAATTCCACCTCCGCCATAATGAGTCCGGATGGGCTGGTAAATACATCCAATTCAATTTTTAACTGTAGATTATCCGGTATTTTACTGATTCCCAGATCGGCAAGGGAATCCATGTCAAATGCCGGTTTTTCTATGGGGATCAGATAGCGGTCCTTCTGGATAATGAGGCCGTCGGCCTTTGTCAGAAGATGGGCATAGCCTTCGGCATGAAGGGGGAGGTTGGCTTCCTCTCTTGCCAAAAGGCCTTTTCCTTTGTAGGTAAGATAATAGTTTTCGTTTTCCTTGCGTATGCGCACTACCGGGTCCGTGCAAAGGTATGCCTGCTCCATGTGGAGACAGGTATAGGAGGAAAGATTCTCGGGGAGGCTCAGAACCGTAAATTTGCGTTCAATTTCCATGACTGTAGTTCCTTTCGGTTTTCGTTGTTTTTTTGACAATTGCTCATTTAATCGTTTTTACTATTATAATGCCCAGAAATTAAATTGGAAATACATTTTTGTTATGATTGCAAATTTGTATGGGAATAGTATAATATCAAATAAAAGAGAAAAACAGATTATTAAGGGAAGGTGGAGTTTGAAATGGCAAAAATCGGTGTATTCTTAGCGACGGGATTCGAAGAGTGCGAGGCTCTTCTGGTAGTGGATATCTGCAGAAGGGCAGATATTGATTTAAAGACAGTATCGGTTACCGGAGAAAAAGAGGTTACCAGTTCCCATGGAGTAACGGTGGTGGCGGATTTATTGCTGCAGGATGTCGATTTTGATGGACTGGACATGATTGTCTTGCCCGGAGGAATGCCCGGCACGAAAAATCTGGAAGCATGTGAGCCTTTGATGGAACAGGTGGATGCATTCTATGAGAAGAATAAATGTATCAGCGCCATTTGTGCGGCTCCCAGTATCTTTGGACATAAAGGATTGCTAAAAGGAAGAAATGCGACCTCTTATCCTGGATTTGAAAGTCATTTAGAAGGCGCAGAGGTTTCACAAAATAGTGTAGAGGTATCCGGCCATGTGACCACCAGTAGAGGGCTGGGGACAGCAATCGATTTCGGACTCGCCATAGTGGAACGCTACAAAGGAAAAGAGGAAGCAGAGAGAATCGCAAAAGCAATTGTTTATCGTTGAATATAAAGCGGGAAGAATATATTTCAATTCTTCCCGCTTTTTGGATTTCAGGTTTTATGAGCGAAGCTTAATTACTTCATCTGCTCTTCCTGCTTTTTGATCATCCTTCTAACCATTTCACCGCCGATAGAACCAGCTTCACGGGATGTTAAATCACCGTTGTAACCATCTTTTAAGTTAACGCCAAGTTCGCTTGCTACCTCTGTTTTGAAACGGTCCATAGCTGTTTTTGCTTCCTTTTTGCTTGTTCCAGATGCCATTCTTTTTCACCTCCAAATTCTTTGTTTTCTTAAGATAAGTGCTTTGACACTTACCTTAAGAAAATTTTCTTTTGGCTCGTGCCGTCAACTTATCTTGGCTTTAGTATTTGCCAAGTCATTTTTTTTATAATGGTAACTTTTGTAAGAAAATGTGGTATGATGGCTTTTGAGAGAAGAGAATAGAAGGACATAGAATATGTCCTTTTGATTCCCGGAGGGTAATCATGGAAAAAGGACCTTTGTTTTATTTTGCGCCTTTAGAAGGCATCTCATGGTATGTATACCGCAATATGCAGGCAAAGCATTTTAAAGCGGCGGATTACTACGTAACGCCTTTTATTGCGCCCAATCAGAAGCGGGAAATCAGAAATAAGGATAAAGAGGATGTTTCGCCGCAAAATAATGTGGGGATGAGGATTATTCCACAGCTTATAGGAAATCGGGCGGATGAATTCATAGATACGGCCAGACAATTGGAGGATATGGGATATCATGAAATCAATTTAAATTTGGGATGCCCTTCCAATACGGTGGTTGCCAAGGGAAAAGGTTCCGGCTTTCTGGCAAAACCTGCGGAGCTGGAACATTTTCTGGATGAGATTTTCGGCGGCCTTTCCATGGATATTTCCATTAAAACCAGGCTGGGGAGATATCATGAGGAAGAATTTTATGAAATTCTTGATCTATTTAATAGATTTCCCATAAAAAGATTAATGATTCATCCCAGGATTCAAAAAGAATTTTACAACGGAAAGCCTCATATGGAACAGTTTGCCTATGCTTACCAAAACAGCAAAAATCCCTTGTGCTACAACGGAGACATTTTTACGGCAGAAGATTATCATAAATTGTCAAAAGACTTCCCAAAGCTGGAGGCGGTTATGTTAGGGCGGGGAATGTTAGCCAATCCTGCTTTGCTGGAGGAAATAAGCGGAGAGGGCAGGGTGGACAAAAAGCGAATAAAAGCATTTCATGATGAACTGCTGGCTGCTTATGAGGAAATGTTGTTTGGAGATGTAACAGTGCTTCATAAAATGAAGGAGCTGTGGCATTATATGATATGCATTTTTGATAATGGGGAAAAATACGGAAAGCAGATACGCAAGGCGAAAACCCTTATGGAATACAAAGGGATTATAAAGGCCCTGTTTGCGGAATGCCGGATTGTGGAAGGAGCAGGATATCATGTTTAAAGGAAAGAAATATCAGAGCTTTTGAAATAAAACCACCCACTTCGGGTGGTTTGTTTTAACCCTTCCTGTGATAATATACTAATATGTGTAAAAGCTATCGAATAAACATTAAAAAGCCGTTGTTCAGGGGGGACACGGCTTTTTTTGTGGAAACAAAAGATACGGAAAATTTCTGCAAGTATCTTTACAAATTTTAAACACCAAACATTTCTTTCATAAATTTTTTTCCGGTTTTTGTTTTGAATATTTTATCATTTATATTTTTGCAGACTTCTTTGGAACTGTTTTCTTCCTGAAGGTTTACAAGAAAGTCTGCTTCTACCAGAATCTGGTAATCAGGGCCGTCTATGGCTTGGTAAGTGTGATGATGCCCGATCAAATAGCAGATTCTTTCCATATCGGCAGGAAGAATATTCAGATTTTTTAAGAGCTTTTCGGCTTCTTTTGGTCCCAGCTGTTCCTGAATACTGCCGTCGCATCTTCCGTAAAGGCGCTCGCCTTCCCGTATACCGATATCGTGCATCAGGGCGGCGGCTTCCAGAATAAAGAGCGTATGTGCGTCTAATTGTTCAAGGGAACCTATCAGACGGCTGTAGGCATGAACCTTGGTAAAATGCTGGATACGGCGGGCGTCTCCTGCCATATAAGAAATCATGGCGGAGAACAGGCTGCTTATAGTTTGTTCCATTGGAGCGGTATGACTGGATAAGTTCATATGGTTTCCCCTTTCTCTTTCTGCTATAAGAAAGTCTACCAAAAACAGGGAAAAAATTCCATATAATTTCAAAGAACCATGATGCAGAGAGTATGGCATTGTGATAAAATGTGAAATGAAACTAGATAATTCGAAGG
This sequence comes from uncultured Lachnospiraceae bacterium, assembly GCA_964507745.1. Taxonomy (GTDB): domain Bacteria; phylum Bacillota; class Clostridia; order Lachnospirales; family Lachnospiraceae; genus UBA2882. The sequence continues at coordinate 13,305 of CAZDRM010000029.1, read as the reverse complement.
ATACGTTCCGACGGAAAATCAGGAGGTAAAAATGAAGAAAAAATGTTTCAGCATGATGCTGGCAATTATTTTGTCGGCAGGAGTTCTCTGCGGTTGTCAGGAAACAAAGGAACAAAGCGAAGTGCAGGGCGGTCGGCAGCCGGAGGTGCAGGAAGAGATAACCTTGGAAGAGCAGAATGCACAGGGAGATTCAGAAGAGACGGAACAAGAAGATGTGTCCCGTGTCGGAGAGCAGGTAACCGTCAGGATTGCTTCCCTAAAAGGCCCTACTACCATGGGATTGGTAAAGCTGTGGCAGCAGCAGGATGAAGGAAGCACCGAAGGGGATTACGAGTTCCAAATGATGACGGGAGCCGATGAAATTATGCCCCAGATGATCAAGGGAGAAGTGGATATCGCCCTTTTGCCGGCCAATGCCGCAGCTATTCTTTACGGAAAGAGCCAGGGAGCCGTATCGGTCATTGACATTAATACCCTTGGCGTTCTGTATCTGGTATCGGGGGATACGTCTATTAAAACAGTTGAGGATCTGGTGGGGAAAACAATTTATCTCACAGGAAAAGGAACCACACCGGATTATGGGCTTCAATATTTACTGGTACAGCATGGAGTTGATTTGAGTGAGGTTACTTTGGAATATAAATCGGAGGCGACGGAGGTAGCCGCTTTACTAAAAAAGAATCCGGACAGTATCGGACTTCTGCCCCAGCCCTTTGTGACCGCGGCATGTATGCAGAATGAAAAACTTTCCGTTGTTTTGGATGTCAATGAGGAATGGGAAAAGTTAAATGACGGAAAGGGAATGGTAACGGGAGTAACGGTAGTAAGAAAAGACTTCTTAAAGGAACATCCCGAGGCTGTGGATCTCTTTTTAAAGGAACATGAAGCAAGCGCACAGTTTGCAAATGATAACGTAGAAGAAACCGCTGAAATGGTAGCGGAAAGAGGAATTGTGGAAAAAGCGCCCATTGCTGCAAAGGCTGTACCTGCATGTCATATTACCTGTATTAAGGGCGAAGAAATGAAGGCGGCTCTTTCGGGATATCTGGAAACTTTATTTGAACAGGATCCGGAGTTTATGGGCGGAGCTATGCCGGGAGATGATTTTTATGAGGTCAGATAATGGGAAGATTTTTAAGAAAATATCCATTCTCATAATATGGCTGATTATCTGGCAGACAGCGGCTTTGCTGATAGACAATGATATTTTGCTTGCAGGACCTGTAGATGTGGGAAAAGCCTTGGGAAGACTTTTGACTACACGGGAATTTTACCAAATATGCATGGCCTCCATGGGACGGATTCTGGCGGGCTTTTTTCTGGCATTTGCCTTGGGAATACTGGTGGGAGGGCTTTCTTATGCCTTCCCTCTGGCAGAGGAGCTGTTTAAGCCGGTGCTTTCCGTGATGAAATCTATTCCCGTTGCCAGCTTCGTGGTCCTTCTTCTGATCTGGCAGGGCTCAGAAAATTTATCTGTTTGGATCAGCTTTTTTGTAGTATTCCCCAATGCCTGCATCAGTATGAAAAACGGTCTTAAGGCGGTGGATATTCGTCTTTTGGAAATGGCGGACATATTCAGGATACACGGATGGAAACGACTTCTCTATATTTACAGGCCCACATTGGTACTGTTTTTGCTTTCGGGCATGGAAGTCTGCGTGGGGATGGCCTTTAAGTCCGGCGTTGCCGCAGAGGTAATCGGTGTGCCGGAATTTTCCATAGGAGAGAGAATTTATATATCCAAAGTTTATCTGGATACACCGGGGCTTTTTGCATGGACCATAGCCCTGATTGTTTTAAGCTTCTGCGTTGAAAAGCTGATTTTGAAAGGAATGTCTCTGTTGTCAAATCCGGTAAAGGTATATAAAAACAGATTTTTGCAGGAAAAAGACGGACAGGAAGACAATCAGCATGAAAGTACACCGGAGAGCGGAAACGGGGACATAGATGAAAAGGATATAAATGCGTCGGATGCGCCGGATAAAAATGCAGTTGTCCTTTCCCATATTTATAAATCTTTTGGGGAAAAGGAGGTCCTTTCCGATGTGAATATGGAGATTAAAAAGGGCGGACGGTATATGCTTATGGGGCCTTCGGGAAGCGGAAAGACCACTTTGCTCCGGATCATAGCCGGATTAGAGCAGGCTGACAGCGGCGAAATGAAAGGAAAACCGGAAGCGGCATTTCTGTTTCAGGAAGACAGGTTGCTGGAAAAGGAATTTACCATAACAAATATTATGTTAACTAACTGCGGCCGCAGGAAAGACAGACGCGCCACAGATAAAGCTGATGGGGGCGGATGTGCACCAAAAATCCGGTATGGAGAAGCCCTTTTAGAGATTTTGCCGGAAAGCTGTTTTTTCCTGTCTGCCCATACATTGAGCGGAGGAATGAAAAGACGGTGCGCACTGGCGAGAGCCCTCTTTTATGCCATGGACAATGAGGACGCAGTCTGCATTTTGGACGAGCCTTTTGCCGGATTGGATGAGGAAACAAAGGTAAGAACGGCCGGGTTTATTAAAAAGTATCTGATGGGGCGGACTTTGATCGTGGCGACTCATGATGAGAAGGACGCGGAGCTTTTGGGAGGCAGTATATGGAACATGAAAAAAAGCGGATTGCTTTAATCGGCATCATTGTAGAAGAAGGGGAGTCCATAGAGCGGATGAACAGAATCCTTCATGAAGCCGGAGAATACATTGTGGGAAGGATGGGAGTTCCCCGTGTTGAGGAAGGAATCAATGTAATCAGCGTGGTTTTGAATGCGCCGGAAGAGAAAATCAATGCCCTTTCCGGGAAGCTGGGAATGTGTAAGGGAATTACATCTAAAGTGATTTACGGAAAGAAGCGGTAAAATTAAGAAAAATATAAGAAAACATAAGAAAACGCAAGGAAAAAATGCTAGTATTTTCCTTGCGTTTGTGCTATAATGCTAAAATGACTGTGAGTATGTATAGACAACCACAAATGTTTGTAGGAGGATAAATTAAGAAACATGAGCGTAAAAGTTGAAAAATTAGAGAAAAACATGGCAAAGCTTACAATTGAAGTACCTGCCGAGGAAATGGAAAAAGCGACGGAGGCTGCTTATCAGAAGAATAAAAACAGTATGAGCGTACCCGGGTTCCGTAAGGGTAAAGTACCGAGAGCCATGATTGAAAAAATGTATGGGAAGGGTGTATTTCTTGAGGAGGCGGCTAATTCCGTTATTCCCGGCGCATACGAAAAGGCATATGATGAATGCGGCGAAGAAATCGTTTCTTCTCCTGAAATTGATGTTGTAACCTTAGAGGCGGGACAGCCCTTTGTATTTACGGCAACCGTTGCATTAAAGCCTGAAGTTACTTTAGGAAAATATAAAGGTGTAAAAATTGACAAGGTTGAAACAGAAGTGACGGAAGAGGAAGTAAACGCCGTTATTGAGAGAGAGAGAGAAAACAACAGCCGTACCAAATCCGTTGAGGGACGTCCCATTCAGGATAAGGATACAGCAGTTATTGATTTTGAAGGATTTGTTGACGGCGCTGCATTTGAAGGCGGCAAGGGAGAAAATTATGACCTGGTTATCGGTTCCCATTCCTTCATCGATACATTTGAAGATCAGTTAATCGGAAAAAATGCGGGCGAGGAAGTAGAAGTAAACGTTACTTTCCCGGAAGATTATCATGCCAAAGAACTGGCAGGAAAGCCTGCTTTATTTAAGGTAACCATTAAAGATATTAAAGAAAAAGAGCTGCCTGAGCTGGATGATGAGTTCGCATCAGAGGTTTCCGAATTTGATACTCTGGATGAGTACAAGGCGGATGTTAAGAAAAATCTGGCTGAGAAAAAGGAAGCTGACGCTAAGAACCAGAAGGAAATGGCTGCAATTGAAGCAGTTATCGCGGATGCGGCTATGGAGATTCCGGATGCCTATGTACAGACGGTACAGAGACAGATGGTGGATGAATTTGCACAGCGTATTCAGATGCAGGGTCTTTCCATGGAGCAGTATTTACAGCTGACAGGCTCCAACATTGCTATGATGGAGGAACAGATTAAGCCCCAGGCATTAAAGAGAATCCAGTCCAGACTTGTTTTAGAGGCAGTTGTGGCTGCTGAAAAGATTGAGGCGGGCGAAGAGGATTTCGATAAAGAAGTTGCCAGACTTGCAGAGGCCTACAAGATGGAAACCGATCAGGTAAAAGAAATGATCGGAGAGAAGGGCAAGGAAGAGATCATGAAAGATCTGGCAGTTACAAAGGCGGCAGAATTTGTGGCTGAGAATGCGAAGGAGAAAAAGTAATAACGGATAAACATTTATAGTATGGCAAGGAGGAATTCAAATGAGTTTAATACCTTATGTCGTTGAACAGACCAGCCGTGGCGAGCGTTCTTACGATATTTATTCAAGACTGTTAAAGGACAGAATCATCTTTTTAGGCGAGGAAGTATCGGATGTGTCTGCCAGCATTGTTGTGGCACAGTTATTGTTCTTAGAGGCTGAAGACCCGGATAAAGATATTCATCTTTACATTAACTCCCCGGGAGGAAGCGTAACGGCAGGCATGGCAATTTATGATACCATGCATTATGTAAAATGCGATGTCAGCACCATTTGCATCGGTATGGCGGCAAGCATGGGCGCATTTCTTTTAGCAGGGGGCGCAAAAGGCAAGAGACTGGTGCTTCCCAATGCGGAGATTATGATTCATCAGCCTTCCGGCGGTTCCCAGGGACAGGCAACGGAAATTGAAATCGCTGCAAAGCATATTTTAAAGACAAAGGACAAATTGAACCGTATTTTGGCTGAAAACACAGGAAAAGACCTGGAAGTGGTTGCGGCTGATACGGAAAGAGATAACTGGATGAGCGCAAAGGAAGCTATGGAGTATGGTATCGTTGATAAGATCGTAACTTCCAGAGAGGCTGATGAAGACAAAAAATAAAAAGGAAGCAGGAGCATAATAAAATGGCAGGAAGAACACCCCAGGATAAAATCAGATGTTCCTTTTGTAATAAGACCCAGGATCAGGTAAGAAAGATGATTGCGGGTCAGGACGGAGTTTATATCTGCGACGAGTGCATCGACCTCTGCTCTGAAATTATGGAAGAAGAGTTTGAGGAAATGGAAAGGGACGAAAAAATGTCCATTAATCTCTTGAAGCCCATTGAGATTAAAGAATTCCTGGATGACTATGTCATCGGACAGGAAGATGCAAAGAAAATTCTTTCCGTTGCAGTATACAATCACTACAAAAGGGTTACAGCAGATAAAAATCTGGATGTAGAATTACAGAAAAGCAATATTATTATGATAGGGCCTACCGGTTCCGGTAAAACCTATCTGGCACAGTCTCTGGCAAAAATTATTAATGTGCCTTTTGCCATTGCAGATGCTACGACGCTGACGGAAGCCGGCTATGTAGGCGAGGATGTGGAAAACATTCTGTTAAAGCTGATTCAGGCGGCGGATTATGATATCGAGAAAGCCCAGTACGGGATTATCTATATTGATGAAATTGACAAGATTACCAAGAAGAGTGAAAACGTATCCATTACAAGAGATGTTTCCGGCGAAGGTGTACAGCAGGCCCTTTTAAAGATTATAGAAGGTACTGTTGCAAGCGTTCCGCCCCAGGGAGGAAGAAAGCACCCTCATCAGGAATTGCTGCAGATTGATACAACCAATATCCTCTTTATCTGTTCGGGAGCCTTTGACGGTCTTGAAAAGATTGTAGAGGCAAGGCTTGACAAAAAGTCCATAGGATTTAATGCTGAGATTGGAAGCAGGAGTGACAAGGATCTGGGAGAGCTTTTCAAGGATGTTACAGCACAGGATCTGGTAAAATACGGATTGATTCCCGAGTTTGTAGGGCGTGTTCCCATTACCATTTCTCTGGATGGTCTGGATGAGGAGGCGCTGGTTAAGATTTTAACAGAGCCCAAGAATGCCTTAATCAAACAATACCAGAAGCTGTTTGAGATGGACGAAGTGGAACTGCTTTTTGATGATGATGCGGTAAAAGAAATCGCGGCTCTGGCCATGAAGAGAAAAACGGGAGCCAGAGGCTTGCGCTCTATTATAGAGGGAGTCATGATGGACGTCATGTACCAGATTCCTTCCGATGATACAATCGCAACATGTACTATTACAAAGGGTGCGGTTTTAGGCCAAAGTGAGCCGGAAGTTATCAGACGCGAACCGTTGAAGAAAGCAAGGTAATTTATAAGACGCCGCCGCAAGGCGGCGTTTTGCGCATACTGCTTTTTTATGAATAACAGGAGAAAAGGACAAATGGTAATTAAAAGCGTAAATCTGGAAACTGTCTGCGGCATAACCAGCGCTCTTCCCCAAAACGCTTTGCCCGAAATAGCCTTTGCAGGAAAAAGTAATGTGGGAAAATCCTCTTTAATTAACGGGCTGATGAACCGGAAAAATTATGCGAGGACTTCGGCGCAGCCGGGAAAAACCCAGACAATTAATTTTTATAATATTAATGAGGAATTGTATTTTGTGGACCTGCCGGGATACGGCTATGCCAATGCGGCCGTAGAGGTTAAGGCAAAATGGGGGAAAATGATAGAAAGGTATCTGCATTCCTCCAAACAGCTGAAGGCGGTATTTCTGCTGATCGACATCAGGCATGACCCTTCGGCAAATGATAAACAGATGTATGACTGGATCGTATCCAACGGATATGAGCCCATTATTATCGCAACTAAACTGGATAAGATCAAGCGTTCTCAGGTGGACAAGCATTTAAAGGCTGTAAGGACAGGCTTAGGGGCACCGGGCACAAGCATTTTGTTACCGTATTCTGCATTGACAAAGCAGGGAAGGGACGAAATCTATGAATGCATTCAAACATTATTGTAAAATCTTTCTGAATATTGCGATTCCCTGTATCAGCCTGGTTTTGCTATTCTGGCTGGGGCCGAAGCTGATTTTATTTTTTATGCCCTTTGTGGTGGGTTATATTCTTGCAAAGCTGGCAAATCCCCTTGTGGCGTTTATTTCGGAGAAGTGTAAAATCAGAAGAAAGGCGGTTTCCGTATTTGTCATTATTGTAGTTTTGGGAATCGTCGCCCTGATTATTTATGGCATAGGAAGCTTTTTGGGCAAACAGTTGGCAGGCTTTATTGTGGATTTACCGGATATATGGGAAGGCGCGGAAATAGAGCTTAAAAAGGCGGCGGCCCATTTCACAAAATTGTATGACAGGCTTCCGGCAGATTCACAGGAAAAGCTCTTATCTTTTCAGTCTTCTCTGGATGTATATATATCCGAAATTATTTCCAAGGTCAGTACGCCTACGGTAACTGCCATCGGAAATGCGGCAAAGCATATTCCTGATGTAATAATAGGAATTATCATGTGTTTTCTTTCCGCATATTTCTTTATAGCGGATAAGGATTATACGGGAAATTTCTTAAAAAAGTATATGCCGGAATCCCTTCTGATGAAATGGAATCTGGTATGGGGAAGCCTTGTCCGTTCCATAGGCGGTTATTTTAAGGCACAGCTTAAAATTGAAGTCTGGATGTATCTGCTTTTGTATGGAGGCTTAATGATTGCGAAAGTTAATTATGCTGCCCTTGTTGCTCTTGGTATCGCTTTTCTGGACTTTTTCCCGATCTTTGGGACAGGAACGGTTCTGGCGCCATGGGCAGTTATTGAATTTTTAAACGGCGATTATATTCAGGCAATTATTTTTATTGTGCTCTGGGGCGTGGGACAGCTGTTGCGGCAGATTATTCAGCCCAAGATTATGGGGGATTCCATGGGGATGCCGCCCATACCGACTTTGTTTTTGCTGTATATCGGCTGGAAATTTAATGGTGTCTGGGGAATGATCATTGCCTTGCCATTGGCTATTATCATTTTAAATCTGGATGAGGCAGGAATATTTGACCAGTTTAAAAAGAGCCTGAAATATCTGGTAAGGGATGTGAACCGTTTCAGGAGATTTAATTCCGATGATGAGGATTTTGAAGCATGAGAAAGAAAGGGGAAAGATTATGAAAATTACGGTTTATAACTGCAGACCTTTTGATGAATTAGATAATTTTAAGAAAATGGAGAAGGAAACGGGAGAGGAAATCGTCTGCTGTCCCGATGCGCCGGATTTATCCAATGTTCATCTGGCAGAAGGAGCGGAGGCGATTGATATCATTACCTCCAAAATGACAAGGGAATTGATTGAAGCCTTTGCGGGAATCGGCGTAAAGTATATTGCCACCCGCACCATAGGCTATGACCATATAGACAGGGAGGCCTGTGAGGAATTCGGAATCCATGTGAGCAATTCCCCATATGGTCCCAACGGAGTGGCGGATTATACGGTTATGCTGATTCTTATGTCCATCAGAAAGGCAAAGAGGATCTTGCAGAGGGGAAATCTGCAGGATTACAGCCTTATGGGAAATCTTGGAAGGGAAATGAAAGACTTGACCATAGGCGTTGTAGGGACGGGAAATATCGGAAAAACCGTTGTGAAGAATTTAAGTGGATTCGGATGCAGGATTTTAGCATATGATTTATATGAAAAGGAAGAAGTAAAGGAATATGCTTCCTATGTGGATCTGGAAACGATTTTCAGGGAATCCGATGTGATTACCTTCCATACGCCTCTAACGGATGACAATTTCCATATGATCAACAAAGAAAGCATAGAGAAAATGAAGGACGGGGTTATTCTCATTAATACCGCAAGAGGCGGGCTCATTGATTCCGAGGCATTGATAGAAGGCCTGGAGAGCGGAAAAATCGGGGGAGCAGGCCTGGATGTGGTTGAGGATGAATTCGGGCTTTATTACTATGACCACAAGAATGATGTGCTGACAAACCGCAGCATAGGGATTTTGCGCGCCATGCCCAATGTGACCGTAACTCATCATATGGCTTTTTATACGGATAACTGCACGAAAACGGTGGTGGAGGATTCCGTAAAGAGCTGCATTTTGTTTATGGAAGGGAAAGAAAATCCCTGGCAGGTTTATTAATAAGCAGCATTGATAAAGGGTAGCAAGGGTGTTTGCTGTATTTTTATATTTGGTAGAAAAGAATGGAAATGGAACGACAAAATTACAGATTTTTGATTCAGTATGAGGGAACCAGATATTCCGGGTGGCAGAAGCTTTCAGGAAAAGAGCAGACTATACAGGGAAAGCTTGAAAATATTCTGGAAAGGATGACGGGAGAGCCCGTAACGGTTATCGGTTCCGGCAGGACGGATGCAGGAGTTCATGCAAAAGGGCAGGTGGCCAATGCCCATTTGGCAGTAAATCTTTCAGAAAACGAAATACTGGATTATATTAATGCATATCTGCCGGAGGATATAGCAGTTTTAGAAGTGACAAAGGTGTCAGATGAATTCCACAGCCGTCATCATGCTGTGGAAAAATGCTATTTATACAGAGTTTCCACGGCACAGGTCACGGATGTGTTCAAACGGCGTTATGTGTATGAATACGGAAAAGGCAAAAAGAGCGGAAGGGCTTTGGAAAAAGAAGGAATAGCTGCAAAAAAGGAAGCGGAAGGAACATTAGATTTGACAGCTATGAGGAAGGCAGCGGCTCTTCTTGTGGGAGAACATGATTTTCAGGGCTTTTGCGGCAGGAAAATAAAAAAGAAATCTACTGTCAGAAATATTTATTCTATAAAGATAGAAGAAGAGCCGGGAGAAATTTGTTTTTATTACAGAGGAAACGGGTTTTTATTTCATATGATACGGATTATAACGGGAACGCTCTTGGAAATCGGAGCGGGAAAGCGTAGACCGGAGGATGTGGAAAGAATTCTTATTTCCAAGGAGAGGCAGGAAGCCGGGGAAACTGTGCCTGCAAAGGGACTGACGCTTTTGTGGGTAAGGTATGACGGAGACGGCAGGATAAAGCAGTAATGAAAAATAATTATGATGTAATGAGCGTTAGTGAGGAGATGCCCGCATGTTCGACGAACGGCGAATGGCGATCATGAATCTTTAATTCATGATATAATAGAGCAGGAAGTTATAGAGGTCAGTAGAAATTGGAAGAGAAGAAATATAACAAGAGGAAATTGATTTTCCGCATTGTATTAATTATATATTTATTTGTTTTATTGAGGCTGATTATTTTTAAGTATCCTGTCCCCGTTCTGCGAGGTATCATGGATGAATGGGAACTGAGTAATGCTAAAGCGGGTGTGGCAACGGCGAATCTGACGTTTTTTAAGTCAATCCGTATGTATATCAGGTATTATGACAGGATTAATGGCTTTGACAATCTTTTCGGAAACGTGCTGGCATTTATGCCCTTGGGAATTCTGATACCTGTGTCATTTTCGGAAATAGACCGCTGGTGGATGATTTTACTACATTCCTTCTGGCTGTCTCTCTGTATCGAGCTGTTTCAGCTGGTAAGCCACTTCGGCGCATTTGATGTGGATGATATTCTGCTGAATACTCTGGGCGGTCTGCTGGGATTCTTTACATTTCTCATTATCAGGTTTGTGTATCGAAAAGTACATAAAGAGAAAATGAAAATGTAAGAATAAAGTGATAAGTGGAGGGATTAGAAAATGGTTAATGTATGGAATTATGTAAGTTCAAAAAAAGTTAAGATTACAGATATTGACGAAGACGATTTTGTTGGAAATGTTGTATGTGTTATGGATGCAGAAGAAAACGGTACTGATGAAGATGATATAACTATACAGATAGATAGAGATACAATTATTGGTTTTCCTCAGAGCAAAATAAAAGATGTTGAAGTAATAGAATAATAGGAAAATATACAGTAATATGAGGAGAATGCTATGAAAAGCCTTTTGAAATATTTAAAGGACTATAAAAAGGAAAGCATTCTGGCACCTTTATTTAAAATGCTGGAGGCATCCTTTGAACTGCTGGTGCCTCTTGTAATGGCGGCAGTTATTGATAAGGGAATTGAGGGAAAGGACAGAGGCTATATTGTGTCCATGTGCTTTGTCATGATCCTGCTAGGACTGGTCGGCTTTGTCTGCTCCATAACGGCGCAGTATTTTGCGGCAAAGGCGGCTACGGGATTTGCCAGAAAGCTTCGCTATGAGATGTTTTCCCATATTCAGAAGTTATCCTATTCCAAGCTGGACACGGCGGGGACATCCACCCTTATTACCCGTATGACCAGCGATGTAAATCAGGTCCAGAGCGGAGTGAATATGTTTCTCCGTTTATTTCTTCGTTCCCCTTTTATTGTAATCGGCGCCATGGTCATGGCCTTTTATGTAGATGTCCGTGCGGCGGTTGTTTTTGCCGTAGCGATTCCCATTCTTTCTCTTGTGGTGTTCGGCATTATCTTTGCCAATATTCCCTTGTATAAAAAAGTGCAGAACAGGCTGGATCAGGTGTTACTTGTCACAAGGGAAAACTTAAACGGCATCCGTGTGATCCGGGCTTTTAATCAGGAAGCGGAGGAAATAGAAGCATTTGATGAGAAAAATACCGCCCTGACTAAAATACAGCTGTTTGCAGGGCGCATTTCTGCACTGTTAAATCCCATTACCTATGTAATCATTAATCTGGCTCTGGTGGTGCTTCTTTATAAAGGCGCGCTGCGGGTTGACAGCGGACATATTACCCAGGGCGATGTTATTGCTCTGATCAGCTATATGTCCCAGATTCTGGTGGAGCTTGTGAAGCTGGCCAATCTGATTGTTACCCTGACCAAGGCGGCTGCCTGTGCTTCCAGAATCCAGGGGGTTATGGAAATTCCCGAGGGAATGGGAGATGGACGGAATCTCAATGGCAGCGAAAAGGGAAACATGGAGAAAGTAGAAAAGAAAGCACAAGAGAAAGCACAAAAGAAAGCACGAGGGAATAGAGAGACAGAAGAGGAAAATTCAGAGAAGAAGGGCAATTCAAGGGAAGTAAATCAAGATAAAAAAACAGAAAGTGACGAAAGTGTCAGATTTGACCATGTAGGATTTATTTATGAGGGAGCGGGAGGCGAAGTGTTGACCGATATGGATTTTTCCGTGAAAAAGGGAGAAACTGTAGGCATTATCGGTGGTACAGGCTCCGGGAAGTCCACGCTGGTGCAGCTGATACCGAGATTTTACGATACAAGCTCCGGCAGTGTCTATGTGGATGGAAAAGAAGTAAAAGAGTATGAAGTGGATGAGCTGCGGAATAAGGTGGGAATGGTGCCTCAGAAAGCGGCGCTTTTTAAAGGCACCATACGTGAAAATATTTTATTCGGCAGGGAAGATGCAACGGATGAAATGATTGAGGAAGCCATTACCGTGGCACAGGCAAAGGAATTTATAGAAGCAAAGGAAGGCGGTCTTTTGTCCAAGGTGGAACAAGGCGGCAGAAATCTTTCAGGAGGCCAGAAGCAGCGGCTTACCATTGCAAGGGCTTTGGTCAGACAGCCGGAAATCCTGATTTTGGACGACAGCTGCTCCGCCTTGGATTATGCCACGGATGCGGCGCTGCGAACCGGCATCAAAGAGCTTTCCTATCATCCCACGGTATTTATCGTGTCCCAGAGAACGGCGTCCATCCAGTATGCGGACAAGATTATTGTACTGGATGACGGGGAAATTGCAGGCATGGGAATCCATGAGGAATTGTTAAAGACCTGTCAGGTATATCAGGAAATCTACGACTCACAATATAAAAAGGAGGGTCGTTAAGATGAGAGGTAAACAAAAAGGAACCCTTTTAAAGGTGTTGAACAGAATAAAGAAATACTGGTTTTATCTGGGCATTTCGCTGATCCTGACCATGGTTGCAGTGGCAGGAACCTTGTATCTTCCTATTTTAACGGGTAAGGCAGTGGATTGTATTGTGGAAAAGGGACTGGTGGATTTCGAAAGTCTTTTTGTCATTTTTAAAACCATGATAGTCGTTATTGCCATAACTGCCATAGCCCAGTGGCTTATGAGTCTTTGCAACAACCGCATGACCTATTGTGTGGTAAGGGATATCAGGAAAGACGCCTTTGAAAAAATCGAGATTCTTCCCTTGAAATATGTGGATAATCATCCTACAGGGGAGATTGTCAGCAAGGTTATCGCTGATGTGGACCAGTTTGCGGACGGGCTTTTGATGGGATTTACCCAGTTGTTTTCAGGAATATTGACCATTGTGGGGACTCTTGGCTTTATGTTGTCCATTCATGTGGGCATTACGCTGGTTGTGGTTGTTATTACGCCTGTTTCCCTGTTTGTGGCAAGCTTTATTGCTAAGAAGACCTTTGATATGTTTAAGGAGCAGTCTGTTACCAGAGGGGAGCAGACGGCGCTGATTGATGAAATGATAGGCAATCAGAAGGTAGTTCAGGCATTTTCCAAGGAAG
>CAZDRM010000028.1:0-20700 GCA_964507745.1 uncultured Lachnospiraceae bacterium | reverse complement strand
CTGGTATTTAAAATCAGATATGATTATTCCCCCAGCTTAGACAGCGGCTATTTTATACTGTCAGAGCCGTCCCGCCCGGAATGATATCTTTCAATAAATTTAAATTATACCAATAACTTTCCGATACATCCCCAACTCTTCTGAAATATCAGGAGAAAGCGGCATGGGGCCAACAGACACAGGAGGGGCAGCCGGAAAAAACTGTTGCTTTTCATAGCCATTGCGCCAAATCGGCAATTTTTCTTACAGTCTGCTCCGACATACAGGAAGAACGGCTCAGGACGAGCCGTTCAGCCGTCTTGCGGCAAGGATGCCGCATCAGACGGCGTTTCCGTCCCTATTCCATAGTTGCTTGCAGACTGTTAGAAAAATCCGATTGAAAGCACGGCTATGAAAAGCAACAGTTTTTTTCCGGCTGCCCCTCCTGTGCCTGTTGGCCCCATGCCGCTTTCTCCGTACCGCAACTATAAATTCTAATTATTCCTCTGCTAAACTAATCTGTCCAACCATAGCATAACCCGCCTCTGCAAATCATAGACTATGTTAATAAAAAAATTAAGGGACAGCTATGAGCGTACTTGCCAATATATCCAACATTGTTATTCCCGTATTGATTTTCTATATTGTCGCCTACGGACTGACCACTAAGACTCCGGTCTATGAATCCTTCATCAAAGGTGCAAAGGACGGCTTAAAAACAGTGGTGGAAATTACTCCCACCCTAATCGGTCTGATGGTAGCCGTCAGCGTATTGCGGGCATCGGGTTTTCTGGAATTTTTAGGAGGTTTAATCGGAAAGGTAACAGACCCCTTAGGATTTCCGGGAGAACTGGTTCCCCTGACTCTGGTCAAAATGTTTTCATCCTCTGCGGCTACGGGACTTGTGCTGGATATTTTTAAAAGATTCGGAACGGACTCCCTTATGGGAATGATAACCTCCCTTATGATGAGCTCCACAGAAACGATTTTCTATACCATGTCCGTCTATTTTATGGTGGCAAAAGTTGGTAAAACAAAATGGACGCTGCCGGGAGCGCTGATTGCAACACTGGGAGGAACGATTGCGAGCATTGTTTTGGCAAAGATGCTGGTGTGATGGAAATGTTTCTTAATTAAAAAAAGCAACTAAAAATAATTTAAAATTAATGGGAAAATGAGAGATAGTAAATATTTGAATATTGCGAAACAATTATAAGAACTGTTATAATGAATTATAACATTTATTAAGGAGGCCGATATCATGATGTATCCATTTATGACGTTAGATGATGAAACAGAAATTACACATTCCGAAATGCTTTCAGACGGAACGGTCAAGATATATGTGGAAAAGCCGGATGAAAAGGATTGTTTTCATAATGCATATTGCATTTTGCCTGAATATAAATGGAAAGATGTGAATGGATTTACAGATGAGGAAATTGCAAAGTTTCAGGAAATTATTGAATCTACTGCACATCTGATTATGGAATTTTCTCAGGAAGGAGGTTTTCAAGGTGCCTCAAATATATCATGAGAATTATTGAAGCAAGAAGTAATGATGTCAAAAATAAATGGTTTAATCATTTTGGAGAAATTCATTATTATTGTTAATCAATAAACACATCTGACAGCATAAATACGGCTTCCATAATCAGACAAGTCTGTCAACTCATCCTTCAGCGGATCCATATACCAGTATCTGCCGTTTTCAGCTTTTACAATCAGTACATAATGTACATTTCCGACTGCGTACATCCGAACTCTTACAATAGGATAAATTCCCCGAGATAAATAACTGTCAATCGTATCCGATGAAATGTCCGAAGGTAAATCCACCTGATAACCGGTTGACCGGCGAAGACTTTCCCATTGCATGTTACCTTCAGAATCATAAACCCCGTCAGAAGACAGACGTGCGTTTAATGTGGAAGGGGTTTCTTCCATATCATGTTCCATGGAAATTGCAGAAGCAATGCAGCTTACCAGACAGCCGGAAGAGTCCAATGTATATTTTGAATTACCAAGATGCTCATCTGCCCATCTTGAATCATCCTGACGATAACGGACAATATCTGTGCCGGGGACAATATAATATAAACAACAAAATATTGATTGTGAATTGAATGTGCCGGAATGTTACAAATTCAGATAATTTATATTATATTGCCATAAATATGAATGCGCAAGACAGCAATTGTCGGGACTTGTAATCAGAAAAGAAATCTTGTAACATAAGATAGAAATAAACGAAGGGGAAAATCTTATGGGCGGCAAATCGATTATAGAAGAGGAATACCAAAGGATATTAAAAGGCATAAAAAGCCTGCCGGAAAATGAAAGCATCTACGGCGGACAAAACGGTTTTGCCGCATTGTTAAAGAAAGATTATCTGACGGACTCCGAAAGAAGTTTAAAGGAACTTGAAGATGTTGTAGGCGGACTGAAGGAAAAAAGGGATTTTTGGCAGGGCTGGCAGGACGCAGTGAAAATAAACAGGATTGATTATACATGTAATCCTGACTGGCTGAGAAAAGAAAATCCATGGGTAATAGAAGTAAAGCAGTTTGCAGACAAGAATTATATTGATTCTTTCCTCAAACGGATGAAGAATTATTACCTTACAAATTCGGAAGAGAAAACCTTTCAAATGGCTGACAGATTATCTCTGGATTTTGAGATTCCCTTTACTTCTGCACAGTTTTCTTTTATTGATTCCATATCGGATTCGGCAGGAGATAAGTGGAAATATTTAATTGCATCCCATTCCTTTCTTTCGGATTATGAAAGGCTGGTGGAAAATCAGCATAAAGCCATTCAAAAAGCCTTTGAGCAGGATGACTTTAATATAGAAGGCCGTCTGGGGATGTTAGACGCCGCTTCCAAATTCGTGGACAGGCAGGTGGGATGGACCAGTGATTTTCTTAACGCAGTCCGGCCACAGCTGGAGGATGAATGTGAGGCCGACAGTGAGGACATTATAGATGCCGAAGCCCGGGGAATAGAAGATGAGGCAAAAACTCCTTCAACCCTTTCCAAAATTCCTCAATATATCGGTTATACCAACAGAAAGGATGTACGTATAACGCCGGAAGAAGGGCTGGAGAAGTCCATTCTTGTTGAAATTACCGAAATGGGAAAGCTGATTGTGGAAAAGGCCATGGCAATCAATCAGTTGTGTGAGGATAAAAATAAGGATAAATTTTTTAAGCCTACGGATAAATTAATTACCGGTGCGGTTGAGATTGCCACCATGACCTGTTCGTCCAGGGATGAATTGGGGAAAATTATTGACGCATTGTATTTTCTGCTATATGAAAATCTGGAAAGAATTAAAAAGGTTGTTACGGATTCCGCCGTACGGAATGAAAACGTTTATGACTGCATTTTTGCGGTAAAATCCATACGGACAGACTTCAGACATGATTATGAGCATGGAAAAGAAACCGCCATTAAAAAGAAACGAAAGGAAATAAATGATTGCTATAAAAAGTACTGCGGCAAAATTCCTTTAAAACAAAAGGAGTTTACTTTACTTCAGAAAAATCTCTTTAAAGATATTCTGGCTCTGGAAGAGCATTTGATTGACAAACTGGAAGAGCTTAAAGAGGATTCAGAATAAATCTGAAAGAGGCAATAGGAGAGGTAATCAGATAAAACATGGAACATTTAATTTTTTCGCTGAACGCTACGATACCGATCTTTTTGACTATGGTCATAGGCTGGCTGTTCAAGCAATGCAGGATGATAGACGAGCCCTTTGTGAAGGTTTTGAATAAATTTAATTTTCAGGTAACTCTGCCTCTTATGCTTTTTGAAGATCTGGCGGGAGCTGATTTTGCCTCCGTATGGGACGGGGAATATGTGCTGTTCTGCTTCGGGGTTACCTTTGTCAGCATTTTTGCTATTTGGGGAATCAGCAGCCTGTTTTTAAAAGAGAAAGATATAGTGGGAGAATTTACCCAGGGATGCTACCGCAGCAGCGCGGCAGTGCTGGGCCTTGCATTTATCCAGAACATTTACGGTACATCCTTAATGGCGCCCCTTATGATCATCGGGACGGTACCCTTATACAATGTAATGGCAGTCATCATTCTTTCCTTTACGGGACCGGGAGAACATAAGTTAAATAAAGAAGGTTTGAAAAAATCCATTGTTGGAATTGCCAAAAATCCCATTATTATCAGTATTGCACTGGGGATTGTCGTATCTCTTATGCATGTGGATTTTCCTTATATTATGGATAAAACCATACATAATTTTTCAATTATGGCATCTCCCTTAGCCTTAATCGGACTGGGAGCGGGATTTGAAGGAAGAAAGGCAATTAAGAAAATCCGTCCTACCGCTGTTTGCACTGTGGTAAAACTACTGCTTCTTCCGGCGCTGTTTCTGCCCCTTGCTTTGTGGCTGGGATTTACGGGAGAAAAGCTGGTAGCCATTCTGGTTATGCTGGGTTCAGCCACAACGCCAAGCAGTTATATCATGGCAAAAAATATGGGACATGAAGGAGTTCTTACCTCCGGAACGGTGGTAGCCACCACATTTTTCAGTTCCATCAGTCTGACTTTTTGGATTTTTGTGTTAAAATATATAGGAATGATATAGTCTGCGTAAGCAACGAGCGGTGTTGCAGGTTTTTTGAATGTGTACAGCAGAGATAATATAATGAAATACAACAGAGAGGGAAATTATGTATAAAGATGATATCAGAATTAAAAGAGTAATCGTACATATTATGGATTCTACAGTGGGAATGCCGGTCTTATCGGATACGGAAACGGAATTCGGTTCGGAATTTGCGGATTTTTTGCGGGAGCATATTTATAAGATTGTTTCCGGGGACGACTGTAAAACCTGTCAGTTTTATAAGGAAGAATCGGAAGTCTATAAGATGCTGGTGCAGTATGACGAGGAGTATTTTGTGGATGTGAGCAAGGATATGGCCAACTTTCTCTATCAGATCATGAACAGCAATATTGATATTCCGGCGGCGGATTTGATGGTAGTTCGTTTTGACGAGGGGGGAAACCGTTATCTGGCCCTTTTGAAAATGAATTATAAGGAATTTTACACCCATAAGACTCAGGCAAAGGATGAAGGGAATGAAAACCAGATTATCAAATATAAATCCATTCTGCCTACAGAGAGCCAGAGACTGCAGGAGGCGGCGATTATCAACCTGTCTGACTTAAGCGTTTATGCCATTGAGAAAAAATATGATGTAAACGGGGAGAAGACCAATTATTTTACTTATCTCTTCCTGAAATGCTCCAGCAGGCTTTCGTCCAAATCCAAGCTGTCTATTGTGACAAAAGCGGTTGAAAATGTGCAGAACGGATATTATGATGAAACAAAGCAGTATGAAGCCAATATGAAGGCAAAAAATATCATTCATCAGGAGCTTGAGGAAAACGGCAGCTTTACGGTGGAAACCATAGCGGATAAGATTTTTGAAGAAAAGCCCCAGCTGAAGCAGGAATTTCAGGAAAAGATGGAAAAATACGATATGGTTCATGAGGAAATCAGGCCACAGAATGAAAAAACCGTCAAGAAGTATGAAACTCAGGTGCTGAAGACGGACTCCGGCATAGAAATCAAAATTCCCATGAAGGAGTATAACGACCCTTCCAGCGTGGAATTTATTACCGAGGCGGATGGAAGCGTGTCGGTTCTGATTAAAAAAATCGGGTGCCTGACAGCCAGAATCTGATGAACGGATAAAAGAGAGGTAGCACAGTGGATATTAAGGAGACACTGAACCGTTTGTTTGTGGAGCTTTTCAGGGATATCAATAACATTGAAGAGCGGCAGATCAAGACGGGGGAATTTAAAAATTTAACATTGAACGATATGCATGTGATCAACGCTATCGGCACAGAAAAGGCAAAAAATATGTCTTCTGTGGCGAAGTCCTTGAGCGTTACCATGGGAACCCTGACCATAGCCGTAAACGGTCTGGTCAAAAAGGGCTATGTGGAGCGCGTCAGATCAGAGGAGGACAGAAGGGTGGTTCTGATTTCCTTGAGCGCAAAGGGAAGAAAAGCCTACGCCAGACATGAAAAGTTTCATCGGGAGCTGATAGATGCCGTGGCAAGCCGTTTGTCAGAGGAAGAACAGGAGATTTTATCCCAGAGCCTTGACGATTTGCATGCATTTTTTCTGGAGCAGAAAAATTTATAAAAATTTTATGAAATTTTAATAGAAACTTTCCGATGTTCACCATATACGGTAATCATGAAAAAACGGGATAGTATATAATGAAAACCGACAGTATAAGCTGTCGGTTTTTTGATTATTTATATGGGAAGGGGAAAATAAAAGGTGAAAGAAATAAAAAGAAGAAACACGGGGACGGACAACACGCCGGTAAAGAAGGCGTTGCAGGAGAATCAGCAGACAGAAAGCAGGCTGGCAGGAGAGAGGGATGCAGGAAAGGCAGAAGCATGGAAAATCCCCGCATACTACATTCTCTGGGCATTTCTGTCTATTTTATTGACCGGGCTTATTGCCTTATGCCTGGGTATGAACGGTTCCGTTTCAGGAGAAACAGGAAAAAATATTGTTGAAATCTTAAGTTCTCTTCTGGGAAGTATTTATATTTCCTTTCTTCTGGGAAGATGGAAAGAAAAAGAATGGACGACCAGAAGGACGCCGGAGGAAATAAAAATGGGTCTTATTTTCGGAATGGCATTATTTATCTGCCGGATCATAAGTCGTCTGGTCTTCTCCCTATTTCCGGAGGGAGTAAAGGGTATCGGATATTTTGCTGTCCTTATGATTGACCTTATCTGTATTATTTTAATATATTCCCAGATGCCTGCCGGCAGAAAGGAGGAAAGAAGCCATGTATAATAATATGAAAAAAAGGCTTCTCTGCCTGGCTCTTTCTGTCGTTCTTTTTGCCACATGGGAGACTCCCGTTCTGGCACAGAACCTGACAGAGCTTAAGGGAAGATTGGAAGAAAAAAGTGAACAGGAAAGAAAAGCAGCAGAAGAAGCGGCGTGGGAAAAATCCGTTTTTGCGCCAAAGGAAGGAATTACTTTATCTGATAATGCCGCGAAGTTCGACAATGACACGGAGAACGGCGACAGTACGGAAAACTTTCGTAAAGATGCCTATGAAGCCCCTTTAAGGCTTCCTGAGGCGGACGGGATGGAAGACCTTCAGCTGTTATATGGGGAGCCTGTGGAAACAGGCAGAAATTACCGGACTTACAAGACTCCGGAGGGCACCTACAAAACGGTCTTTACCTCCTATGCCAACACCTACATGGAAGACGGAGAGGAAAAGCCCATTGACAATACTCTGATTTCGGGAAACAGTGCGGAAGGGGAAGCTTATACCAACAAGGAAAGCGACGTTGCCATAACCTTTCTGGAAGAGAATACAGGGGAGGCATCAGTAAGCGTTTCCGGAAACGGGGTGGAAGCTCTCTTAAAACCTTTGGAGGGAAATTATGACAGAAGCGCGGTTTTGGAAAATGCCATCCGCTACAATGAGGTTTTTGAAAACATAGATGTGCAGTATGCTGCAGAACCTAACGGGGTAAAGCAGGATATTATTCTTTTGGCGCCCCAGGAGAGGACGGCGTTTACTTACCGTCTGGCCAAGGAAGGTGTGTACGCGGAACTTGTAAATAACTGCATTTACCTCTATGAAAAAGAATGTTCCAGTGTCAGCGAAAATGAAATTGGGGAACGCCCGTCCATCATAATCAGCGCACCTCGTATGAGCGACGGGCTGGGAGCAAGCTCCGACGGAATTACCATAAACCTTGTGGAAACAGAGGATGCCTATGAAATAACCCTCCTTGCGGATAAAGAATGGCTTGAGTCCCCGGAGAGGACCT
Organism: uncultured Lachnospiraceae bacterium; assembly: GCA_964507745.1. Taxonomy (GTDB): domain Bacteria; phylum Bacillota; class Clostridia; order Lachnospirales; family Lachnospiraceae; genus UBA2882. Next base: position 12,868 of record CAZDRM010000028.1, on the reverse strand, counting down.
ATCCCATTAAAATTGACCCCAGTGTAACCGTATTAAAAGGGGAAATCGATAACTTTACCATTGCCAGCATGGCAGGGGCGGACCGTGAAAATGTAAACAGCTTTTGCGGTTATTTTGACGCTCTGGGAAAAGCAAGGAGCTATATTATTACCACCTTCCGCTATCAGGACATCGGGGCAGAAGCAAATGGCGTGGATGTGCTGTCGGCGTATCTGGACATTTACCAACTCAATGACCAGACGGGCTTTAATATCGGGTGCTACCGGTTAAATCAGTCCCTTTATTATGAGGATATTACATGGGATAATTCTGTGGGCATTGACCGTTATACTGCGGGGGAAGACGCCATAAAACCCGCCGGGGAAGGTTGGCACAGGTTTGACATCAGGGATTCCGTAAGCGGGTGGATGAACAGCATTTATACCAGCCACGGCCTTGTGTTGATATCTTCCGATGAGACCCGCCCCGGCGCCGTGTTTGCCACGGAAAACTATCCGGATCCCGCCTATACCCCCACCGTTACCATTGAGTGGCAGCTTTCGGGGGATGTGCCCATGGACTACAGCTTGGATGATACCACCATAAACTTAAGACCTATGACCTTAACCACAACAGACGGAAAAATGCAGTGCTACGGCGTGTTTGCAGATGGTCTGGCAAAGCCCTATTCTATATTAAAATATGGGCTTTCTGATGCAGGCAAAGGTTATGGAGGCACGCTTCCAAAAGTGGGAAATAAAAAAATCTTTCCAGACAGCGTTTATTTCCAGTCTGTCTTTCCGGAAGGAACCCTCAAATATAAGGATGTAAAATCCAACTGGCAGACAATGTATCCCTTTACGGACTTTGCATATGACCAGGTTTATTCCATGTACGCTTGGGCTGGTAACTATGAAAATGGGGGAAATAAAATAGAAAGTGATGAATTTATTATATACAAGGTGTCTAAATATGATACAATGAGAAAGATAGCGGAGTATTATGGTGTACCCTTGGAAACCATTCTTTTTGACAACAAGGCGGCGGACATGCTCCTTGTGGAAAACAACACCCTTTTTATCCGCAATCCCCAGAGAAATAAGGATATGCCATATCAACCCGGGGAGCTTTCCGATGCCGAAAAGGCGGAGCTTGACAGCGCTCTTTTGGGAAGGGCACTGCACTGTGAGTTCGGATTTGAGCCGATTAACTTAAACACGGGGGATTTTTATCTTGCCCAGGAGGATTTTTCCTACAGCGACAGCTTCGGGATCTTCGCTCTGCAGCGTTCCTATAATTCCTTAAATCCGGGCCGGGCAGGAAGCTTCGGCAGGGGATTTACCTCCCTTTTTGACGAAAGCGTCAGCGCAAGAGAAGACGGAGCCTTGATTTATAACAGGGAAGACGGCAGCAGTCTGGTCTTTACCCCTGAAGGAAACGGAAGCTATAAAGCTCCGGAAGGATATCAGCTGAAGCTGAAACGGGAAGCTGTAGGAAACCTCCAAGCAGAGTTTTCAGAAGGCGTGCAGAGCTATACGGTATACAGATATGTGGTTACGGAAGAGAATAACAGTGAACACATTTTTGATAAAGACGGCAGCTTAATCCAGACCAGGGGAGAAAACGGGGAAACCCTGACTTTAAGCAGGGATTTAAACGGAAGGCTTACGGGAATCACAAGAGAAGGCGTTACCATGGGCATTACTGCCACGCCTGAAGGTTTCATTTCTTCCATAACCATGCCGAACGGAGGCGTATTCCGGTACGGTTATGACAATAAACAGAATTTAACCTCCGTAACGGATCCTTTGGGAAATGTTAAGCGGTTTATTTATGATGAAAACCACCGGATGACCACATGGTATGATGAAAACGGAGTCAGGGTTGTGTACAATACCTATGACAGTGAGGGAAGGGTAACCAGCCAGATTAATGAAACAGGAGGAAAAATCAGCCTGCAGTATGGAAACGGAAAGACCGTGGCAACGGATGCCAACGGAAACCGGACTGTTTATGAGTATGACGGCGCTTACCGGACCACAGCCATCCGTTATCCTGACGGAACCGTTTTGAAAAGAGCGTACCGGAACGGATGGATGGTAAAAGAAACCGACCGGGCCGGAGTGGAGATGACATTTACTTATGACGGCAGGGGAAACATAACCAAAAAAGAAGGAGCGGGAATTACAACCCGTTATGCCTATGATAAGAAAAATCATCTGACCTCTGTTACTGATGCCTGCGGTAACACCACAAGGGCAGAGTATGACAGTGCGGGAAACCTTACAAAGCTTACGGATGGGGAAGGAAATGTGACCGCCTTTGCCTACGACGGAAGGAACAGGCCGGTTAAAAAGACCGATGGAAACGGAAATGTAGAGACTTATGTATACAGCGGCAGTTATCTGACTGAAACCCGGGTAAACGGAAGGGTTACGGACAGGTTTGCTTATGATACCATGGGACAGCTCAAAAGCCACAGGGACGGGGCAGGAAATACCACCGCTTATACCTATGACCTTCTTTTAAGAAACACATCCATAAGGCAGCCGGAAGGAGGCACTATTACCATATCCTACGGAAAAACGGGACTGGTGGAATCCATAAGGGATGCCCGCGGCGGCATAACGGCTTATACCTATGATAAGGGCAATAACATAACCTCCGTAACAGACGCCTGCGGCAACAGATATGAATATACCTATGACGCCAATGAAAACCGTTTAAGTGAAAAGGACCCGGAGGGGAATGTGACGGCTTACAGCTATGATGCCATGGACCGTCTGGTAAAGAAGACGGATGCTTTAGGCGGCAGCTATGCGTATGCATATGATAACCATGACAACATCATAAGCATAACGGATCCCCTTAAGAATAAGCAAAGCCTTACTTACGATGCTTATTACGGGCAGCTTCTTTCTCATACGGATGAAGAAGGAATCAGGACGGAGTTTGTCTACGACTCCGCCGGGAATCTGCTTTCCATTACGAGGGACGACACATTAGTGGCGGCTTACGAATACGATAAAAACGGGCAGGTTATTTCCACCGCTCTTGCAAACGGATTGACAGAAATGCAGAAATACGACGGAAACGGCAACTGCATCCAAAAAACCGACGGAAACGGCAGGACCCTTCTTTTTGCCTATGATGATGAAAACCGTCTGGTAAAAGAGATTACGGCATCAGGAGCGGAATACGGCTATGTTTATGATAAGGAGGGGAACCTGACGGCACAGATTTACCCTGACGGAAGCAGGGACGGATTTACCTATGATAAAAACGGAAATGTCCGTACATGGACGGACGGGGAAGGAAATACCACAGCCTATGCCTATGACGCCATGGGAAACCTTGTGACAGAGACCCTTCCCGACGGCACAAAATACCACTATGCCTATGACCTTTTGGGACAGCTTATATCCTCTGCAGACGGCAGGGGCTATGTGACGGCATACGGGTATGACAAGAACGGGAACCTGACAAAGATAACGGATGCCTTAAACCAGACAACCCTGTATGGGTGGGATGCCCTTTTGCGGAATACGGAAGTAACGGATGTGATGGGAAGAACAACCTCCTATACTTATGATGCTATGGGAAATCTGCTGTGTGAAACTGCGCCTGACGGGGGAATGGCGCGGTATGCCTATGATAAAACGGGAAGGCTTCTGCAGGTTACGGATGCTCTTTCCCATAACACCTTTTATGAATACGATGCCTTTGACCGAATCATCAGGCAGGCCGATGCTCTGGGCGGAATCAGGAAGTATGAGTATGATTCCGTGGGCAATTTAACCGCCTTTACTGATGAACTGGGCGGAAAAACAACCTATGAATATGACCTTTACGGAAACGTTTTAAATGAAACCGATGCAAAAGGAAACCGGACAGAATACGGATATGACGTGGAAAACCGTCTGACAGCAATCAGGGACGCCGACGGCAATGAAGCGGAATTAGCTTATGACAACAATGGAAATCTGGTAAAAATAACAGACCCTCTGGGAGCGGTACAGGCTTATTCCTATGACAAGGCAGGAAGACTTTCAAAAGAAACCGCCCCCGATGGAGGCGTTACGGTTTATTCTTATGATCCCGCGGGAAACCTTTCGGAAGTGACAGATTCCCTTTCGCGGACAACGGTCTACAGCTATGATAGGGCAGGAAATGTCACAGGAATCACAGACCCTTCGGGAAATCAGGTTTCCTATACCTATGACCCCTTAAACAGGGTAACCGGGGTAACCCGTGAGGATGGAAGCAAAGACCTGCTTGCCTATGACCCTGTGGGTAACCTGACTGCCGTAAAGGAAAGCGGCGTAAGGCTTACGAAATATACCTATGATGAAATGGACCGCTTAAGGGAAGCAGAAGATGCGCTGGGGAATAAAACAGTATATTCCTATGATTTATGCGGAAATCTTCTGAGCCAGACGGCACCGGATGAAACGCAGACAGCCTATGCTTACGATGAATTAAACCGTCTCATAAGCAGAACCTTGCCTAATGAGGGCATTTATACCTATACCTATGATGAGGCGGGAAATATCATAAAGGTTTCAGGTCCCACAGGACTGGAAACGGTCTATGAATATGACTCTGTGGGGAATGTTATCGCCTTTACCAGAAATAAAGAGCAGAAGACTGTCTATGAATATGATAACCTGAATCAGATCAGCCGGATAACGGATGCAATGGGCGGAAAAACAGCTTATACATATGACGGAGCAGGGAACTTAACAGGAGTGACCTATGCCGACGGCGGAACATACCGTTATAAATATGACAAATGCGGCAGAGTTACAGGCATTACGGACCCGGCAGGACTTTACCGGGAACTATCCTATGATAAGTCAGGACAGCTTTTGTCGGAGAAGGCAGGAGAGTCTCGTATTACAACATACAGCTATGATGAAAACGGAAACCTGACAGGAGTTACCGACCCTCTGGGCGGAAAAACAGTTTACAATTATGACGAAAGAAGCCGTCTGGTAAAAGCGGTTTCCCCGGGCGGGTCAGAGACATCCTATGAATATGACAGTCTTTCGGACCTGACAGCTATGGTCAATGCTGAAGGAATCCGGAATACCTATACCTATGATATAAAAGGACGGCTTACCGGAGAAAATCTGGCAGGGAAGGAGCAGTATACCTACGCTTACGATGCCCTTGACCGGATTGTGGCTGTATCCGGGGAAAACTCCACAGTTACATATTCCTATAACGGGACGGGTAATCTGACAGGAGTGACAAACGGAAACGGAGGAACTACCTCCTATACCTACGATAAAGCCGGAAACCTGACAGGGACAACAGACCCTATTGGCAATCAGTCCGTCAATACCTATGATGAAACGGGACGGCTTACGGAACACAGGGATGAAAACGGCACGGTTACAGAGTATGATTACGACGCTCTTGACCGCCTGGTAAAGAAAGAATCCGGAGACGCTCTTTCCGATGCCTCCTACAGCTATGATGCCATGGGACGGCTTACCGCCATGGATGACGTAACGGGAAAAAGTCAGTATACCTATGACACAGCAGGACGGCTTTTAAGCGCCGTTAACGGAAACGGGGAAAAAATCAATTACCACTATGACATTTACGGAAACGTGACGGAGGTTGTTTATCCTGACGGCAGAAAGGTTTCCTATACTTATGATGCCTGTGACCGTATGGTCAGCGTGACCACTCTGGAAGGAAAAACGACAGAGTATACTTATGATGCTGACGGAAACCTGACACGGGCTGTCCGGGAGGATGGAGAAACCCGCATAGTTTATGATAAGCTGGGACAGGTCAAAGGACTTGTGAATTACCATGAGGGAGAAATCATTTCTGCCTATGGATATGTCCATGACGGAAGGGGAAATATCATAAAAGAGGAAACAAGGCTCTATCTGGAAAAAGAAACCGTGGAGCAGGAATATATCTATGAGTATGACGGTATGTCACAGTTGATTCGTGCCGCGCTTTCCCAGACAACCACCACGGCAGAGGGAAAGAAGGAGAAGGAAAAAGTAACCATTGCCTACGTTTACGACCCGGCAGGAAACAGGATTAAGATGAGCACGGACAGAAACGGCTCCTTAAGTACAGTAACTTATAACTATGACGAGGCGGGACGTCTGGTTCAGTCAGAGGACAGCGAGCAGGGAGAAACCGTCTATACCTATGACGGCGCGGGTAATCTGATCCGGGAAGAAAATGCATCTGTTGAAAGCGGCGTGAGATACTATCAGTATGATGCGGCAGACCGTTTAACTGCCGTTATGGACAAGGATAATCTGTTATTGGCAGCTTTGTATGACGGGAACGGAAACAGGGTGTTTACCATGGAGTACGCTTCGGAGCTTATGGAGAATGAGGCTATGAGATTGCCTGCCGGACAGAATCAGGAAGAGGGGCAGGAGCCTTTAGGAACAAGTGGCAAAACTGTAGAGGCCGGATATGCAGAGAACGGAAATGAAAGAGCAGGAGGCGCATCCGGCGGAAGATATACCGGCGGAGGAACAGGAAAAGAAGGCGGGAATGAAGGAACGGATACAAGGGAAACGGCAGCCTTGCCGGAAAGCGGTTCATATAAAGATAAGGAAGATGAAGACGGAGAAGATTCAGAAGGAGCAAATGTAGGGGCATCCGGAGCAGTGACATCCGGCAACGATAGTCCGGGCTGGAAGGCCTTCTGGTACGGCGTGCTCTGTCAGGCGGCAGATATTTTCCTGCCTGCGCCTACGCCTTTTAAGGCATGGCTCCATGATAAGATGGGCTTTACAGACAGCGTAAGCGTACTCTTTGAAAAGGAAGTGTACGAGGTGGATTTATCAAGGGGAAGCTATAGTATTCAGGAAGAAGGAAGTCCTTTTGCACTGGTAAACAATGCGGTAAAAGCTTCCACAGGGAAGGAGCTTTCCAGTGAAGCCTACAGACAGGTAAGCTATGTGAATGACATCAGCTTTTCCAATGAGCAGGTGCTTATGGAAAGGGCAGTAAACGGAAGTCTGGGAGAAAGCGTGACGGGCTACAGTTATGGCCTGTGGCGTGAAAGCTATAGTGTGGAAGCAGGCACCGGAACAGGCACAAGTGTGGGTATGGAAACAGGTGCAGGGACTTACTATTATACCGGTACGGGAAGCGTGGCAAACCTTGTGTCCGGAAGTGGAACAAAAGGATATGCCTATGGACCGGGAGGAATGGTAACGGTTTACGGACAGGTAAGTATGGAAAGCCGGACGAACACCCAGGCGGGATTTTATGGATACAATGGAGAGTATACTCATGGAAGCTTAGGCTTACAGTATCTGAGGGCAAGGTATCTGAAGGTGGAGACGGGAACTTTTATGAGCAGGGATACTTATGCAGGAAGAGTGCGGGATATTTTAAGCCAGAACAGATATACCTATGCGGAGAATAATCCGGTTACATTTGCGGACCCGAGCGGGCATAAGACGTTTGGGGCGATCTTGGGAGATGCGTTTCGCAATGCGACGGGAATCGGAAAGAATTCAAATACGGACAAAAATTCAAATGGTAATATAGGAAGAATCATGGGAAATTTAGCCCAGAATATAAAAAATCCGGTCAATACAGTGCAGAATACCGAACTGAATATATACAACCGTACCATAGGGAACCCAAAAGCGATTGTAACGAATACGTTTGATAATATCATTGCGCAGGCAAAAGGAACATTGACCAGTGTGCTGGGAGGCGGGAAAGCAGGTGGAAGTCCGTCGGTAAATGGTACGAGTGGACTAATAAGTTTTGTGGAAAGTGTTGCGGCGAAGGTTGAACAAATGAAATGCAAAACATATAACTATTGTCAGAATTCAGCGCAGAAAGATATAGTACATTCAAAGTATTGTGACTGGAAAAAGCATATGATGCCGCTTGTGGGAAAAAATGGAGAACCACAGGCTGGTGCAGAGATAGCTTTTAATGATAAATACAATTCAGCTTATAAAAAGGTAGTGAATATAAATATAGATGAAAGCTATCATTATAGAGGGAATTATCAGGATTTTAAAGATGCCCTTGGTTTTAGAGAATCTACAGATCGATATGGAATTAAAAATGATAGTAATCATTGGGGCAGATACCAAATGGGAAAAGATGCATTAAAAGATGCTGGATTTATGGATTCAAATGGGAATTGGACAGAATTGGCAAGAAGTTATGGGGTAACCAGTTTGGATGATTTTTTAAATAATCTAAATGCTCAGGATGTTGCTTTTGATTTATTTGTCCGAGTTGGTCTGGGTTATATTGAGTATTACAAATTAGATCAATATATAGGGCAGACAATGAATGGGGTAAAAATTACCGAATCAGGACTTATAGCTTCTATACATTTAGTAGGAATAGGAGGAACAATAGAAGCACTGGAGGCTGGAGATTTGTTTTCTAAAACGGATGGAAATAAGGTCCCGGCTAAGGAATATATGGAAAATTTTGGAGGGTACAATTTAAATGACGTTAAATAAGAGAATTGCAAGTGTTAATTTACTGCTCATTGCATTGCTGCTATTTATTGTTGCCATAAACGGTAATGCAAGGGACAAGAATGAAGAGATAATAATGGGTTCAATGAAAAGCATTATAGAAAAAAAGGCAGATGCTGACTATATTGAAGAAAATATTAATTTTCCTCAAATAGAAATACTCGATAATCTTTGTGCAAATATGTCGTGTAATGAGGTAGATGAAAACATAAATATTTTGGAATATCTGAAGGACGGCATGGAAAATCCGGCTATTGTTGACTATTATCAAGAAGGTATAAATGATGTAATGACAATATCTAATAGTAAGCATATTGCAATAAGATATTATGAGACAGACTTAAATGATGACGGAATGGAAGATTTAATAGTATTAATTATGTCGCCGTTACATTCCGGATCACATGGAGATGAGTTTGATATATTGTTTAATAATGGAAGCTCTTATTTGAAAAATCGGATGGGATATACATTTAGATTGTTAAGTGAGACAAATAACATTTATGCACCTTTTGGGAAAATATATGTATTGCAAAGCAAAACCAATGGATATCATGATCTGGAAATTTTTACGGACGAAACTCATTTTTTCTTGAAATATCAAAATGGCGCATATCAATATATATCTATTGATTAATTTAATAATATTAGATTTTTTAATTTTAAAATCAGGTAAAAATTGCATCATATTTTGCTAAAAGCAGCTATATGATGCAATTTTGATGCAATCATGTTTTATAATGAAAATACCACTAATTATGTATCAGACAGAAAACCAGAAAGATTTACAGCAGATGACATTGACGATACAGAAGGGAAAGCCATTCTATGAAAAAATATTTAATATATCTAATACTATGTATAAGTTTATTCCTTGTTTCCTGTGCAAAAGGGGAAGAAGAGGCGGCAAAGGCAACACGCATTCCAGAGAAGTTGTGGGAAAATGCTGTTGAAACGGGAAAAGAATTAATAAATAGAGACAGTCTTTCTAAGATATTAAATAAAACTGTCATTAAAGCAGAAGAGAGAGCAGAAAATGATGCTAATTCCGATGCCATAGATTATGGAGAATATCTGTATAAGATATGGGTATCAGATGAGTGGATTGACAATGACATACAACTTCCCTGTGATAACGGAATATCATTTTGTATTACCCAAATAAAGAATGGGATAGTAGAAGGGAAGGTGTCAAAGCGGCGTGTTGTAGAACCGGGAGAAGCATATGAATTGCAAGGAATAATAGAAAAAGGTAAGGTTGAGTGTCAGTTTGACATGGGGGAAGGAGGTTATAAAGGAAATTTTTGTTTTGAAATGAAGGGTAAAGATGAGATAATAGTGAAATTGCAGTACGAATATCGTGATGATACAGGTAAAATAATAATATATGAAGGGCAGGATTATTATAGACCATACAACCTTTCCATGATAGAAGAAATAACGGTTGCGAAAACAGTTGAGGTTGATTTGGATTTATGGGGAACTGCCTGGATTGCTGTCGGGTGGTTTGATACATCAACTCCCCATTCTTTCAAATATTATGGGATTGCATATCTTATAAATGAAGATGGAGATATCTTTTATAAATTCAGAGCGCCTTTCAGGACGGGAATGTGGATTGTGGATGTCGATTTGGAAGATTTGAATGGAGATGGATTGCAAGATATTAAAATGGTTGAGAGAATGGATGAATTTCCGAATATTGAAGATGCTGTCAATTTTGAGGCACAAGAAGACGATTCTGAATGGCATTTTTTTCAGAGAGAGGATGGATATTTTGAGAAAGGACAGCTGATATTTGAGTAGCATAAGCCAGCCATATTCCTATAATTATATCAATTAGATTCTATTGATAATAATGATGGAGAAAAAATGTTTTTATATGTCATATGATGCAATTTTGATGAAATCATACTTTATAATGAAAATAGATATTATGATTCGGACCGGAAGGCCTTCTGGTACGGCGTACTCTGTCAGGCGGCAGATATCTTCCTGCCTGCGCCTACGCCTTTTAAGGCATGGCTCCATGATAAGATGGGCTTTACAGACAGCGTAAGCGTACTCTTTGAAAAGGAAGTGTACGAGGTGGATTTATCAAGGGGAAGCTATAGTATTCAGGAAGAAGGAAGTCCTTTTGCACTGGTAAACAATGCGGTAAAAGCTTCCACAGGGAAGGAGCTTTCCAGTGAAGCCTACAGACAGGTAAGCTATGTGAATGACATCAGCTTTTCCAATGAGCAGGTGCTTATGGAAAGGGCAGTAAACGGAAGTCTGGGAGAAAGCGTGACGGGCTACAGTTATGGCCTGTGGCGTGAAAGCTATAGTGTGGAAGCAGGCACCGGAACAGGCACAAGTGTGGGTATGGAAACAGGTGCAGGGACTTACTATTATACCGGTACGGGAAGCGTGGCAAACCTTGTGTCCGGAAGTGGAACAAAAGGATATGCCTATGGACCGGGAGGAATGGTAACGGTTTACGGACAGGTAAGTATGGAAAGCCGGACGAACACCCAGGCGGGATTTTATGGATACAATGGAGAGTATACTCATGGAAGCTTAGGCTTACAGTATCTGAGGGCAAGGTATCTGAAGGTGGAGACGGGAACTTTTATGAGCAGGGATACTTATGCAGGAAGAGTGCGGGATATTTTAAGCCAGAACAGATATACTTATGCGGAGAATAATCCGGTTACATTTGCGGACCCGAGCGGGCATAAAGTAACGTTTGGGACGACCATAGGGAATATGTTTGGGGGCGGAAGGAATACAGGAAAAAACAGCGGCATAGGAGGAATCATTGGGAATGTAGCCCAGACGGTTGTAGATAAGGTAACCAGTACGGTCAGTACAGCGCGGAATACAACACGGAATACATTCAAGCGTGCCACCGGGAACAAAGGGGCAGTTGTAACGAATACGGCTGATAATATTGTTGCACAGGCAACAGGAGGGATAACCAGTGTGCTAAGTGGCGGAAGCCCGTCGGCAAATGGTCCCAGTGGAGTGATAAGTTTTGTGGAAAGTGTTGCGGCACAGATAGAAGCAATAAGATGTCAGGCTTATGAAAATTGTAAAAATATAGTTCAGGAAGTAATAAATAATATAGGCTGGAATTTTGTAACCATATATGCTATACACGGAACAATGTATGATCCTTTACCGATGGAGCAGCAGATAGCAAATGCAGAATATATTTATAATTATTTACGTGCAAGAGGGTGGAGTTTAGAGGCGATATGCGGGGTGCTTGGAAATATGCATATAGAAAGCCATTATAATCCGGGAACCTGGCAATATCTGGATGATGCAGATTATGGATTTGGTATTGTGCAGTGGTCTGATGCAGAATCAAGATTTTTACAATGGATAAAAGAATCTTTATATAACAATTATGGTATTGAAGAATTAGTAACAGTGGTTAATGAAATGGCAACAAATTCCCCGAAAGAATTGATGGATCTTGAATTGACATATTTTTTACAAAGCTGTGAAGGAGGGTATTGGACACCGACAAGAGAATATGATTGCCCGGCTATTGTATCATTTGAAGAATATGTAAAAAATGAAGGAAACTATAATGTAAGAGAGATGGCAATGATTTTTCATGGAACATATGAGAAATCACCAGAAACAGATTCATATGTGAAAAGAGAAAACTGGGCAGAGGGCTGGTATAATCATTTTACGGGAGTAGAAGATATAAGGGAATGTTACAAAAAATATAAATATTAAGAGAGTGATATCAGAAGTAAATTTAAGTAATTAAATGAAAGAAAGAGAGATATAAATGAAAAAAAATATAATATGCTTTATAGTATGCATAAGTCTGTCTATTATAGCCTGTAGTTGTAATAAAAATGCAGGAGCAGGAAATGGAATAGGGGAAATTCATTATAATGCTGTTTTGAGTATAAAACAGCATTATAATGAAATATTTCCAATTGGGATAGAAGAAAATGTAATATTCCAAATCAGAGTAGATTTGGATAAAATTATAGAAAAACGAATGCAAATGCAATATGAATATGAAGCATCACATGATTATGGGATTTATCTGCACAAGATATGGATTTTAGATGGTTGTGAAACGGAGCATGCTCATGTACCTGATGATAGTTTCTCTTTTTATATCACTAGGATTGAAAAGGGAAAGATTGGAGGAAATATATCGACAGGACGGTATATAGTTGGACCTAATTATTATATAAATTCAGTTTCTGGGACAAGTAATTTTCCTGAGTTTTCAGGGACGATATTTAATGGAAATGCAAAATGTTATTTTCGGGATGAATATGGAAACGGAGCAAGACTTGAAATAGAATTACTTGATGAAAATCATATAGCAGCATCAGTAGAGTATGTTGATATCGTGAAAAAGG
>CAZDRM010000027.1:0-21210 GCA_964507745.1 uncultured Lachnospiraceae bacterium | reverse complement strand
AATAACATCATTCTTTCACTCATTCTAAAACCTCCCGTTCTGCGGCTTCTGTTTTTTCCTCTTACATTTTACAGTCTCTGTGTCCCCGTCCTATTGTTCTTTTCCGCTTTCATCCTTCTGCTCTAAAAACAGTTTTCTCGTAACAAAATTGTAAACCATCACAACACCGGTTGCCACAATCTTGGCCGCCGCCGTTGCCATTCCCGGCGTAAGTATTTTTGCAAGTCCCGATACATGAACATAGATCACATCGATGGAAAACTTGATGATCAGCTCGTTAATCCCCAGTCCTATGAGGCTTAACACGGTAAATATCACAAATTCCCTTTTTCTGTCCATATCCTCCTTGCGCACAAAGACAAACTTCATGCTCAGAAGATAATTAATAATCACGGAAACCGTAAATCCAAAGAAGGCGCCGATCAAGGCCGCCGTATCCGTGGCCGTTCCCATACCTCTTAAAACCGCTGAAATTCCTAAGGTAATGACAAAATCAATACCAAAGCAGAGCACGCCTACCACCCCGAATTTCAATATCTGTTCCATCAGTTTTTTCATTTTATTTTTCCTCCAAATGCCTTTTACAATTTACTCCTCTACCAGTGAAAGCACGCCGTCTGTCAACGCCTGCAAAAGCCCGCCTGCATCCTCAAGGCTCTCCCCCTTTACGCCCATATAAAACTTAATCTTAGGCTCTGTACCTGAGGGTCTCATACAGCACCAGCAATCATTCTCTAAATCAAAATACAGAACATTGGACTTGGGAAGCCCTGTTTTCCCTGTACTTCCGTCTTCCTTCGTCACGATATCCGCTTCATAATCCCTGAAGGCGGTTACCTTAAATTCGCCAAAAGCCTTAGGCGGATTTTTACGGAAGGAATTCATGATCTCACCGATTTTTGCCTGTCCGGTTACACCCTTTAAGGTAACCGTATGCAGTCCTTCCTTGTAATAACCGTACTCTTCGTATATTTTAAGCATCAGATCCCACAATGTCATATCCTTTGACTTACAATATGCCGCAACCTCGCAAAGGCACATTACCGCAACTACCGCGTCCTTATCCCTTGCATGGGTTCCTGCCAGACAGCCATAGCTTTCCTCTAAACCAAATACATACTCATAGGAATTGTTCTGCTCAAAGAATTTAATCTGTTCTCCGATATATTTAAAGCCTGTCAAAACCTCGATCAGGGTCACGCCGAAATCTTTGGTCAGCGCATCCGCCATATTAGTGGTTACTATGGTCTTAACCAGGGCCGGATTTGCAGGCATGGTGCCTGTGGCTTTCTTTTCTGATAATAAGTACCATGCAATCAGCATGCCCGACATATTTCCCGTAAAGGAAACATACTCTCCCGTAGCCTTATCAAGTGCATATACTCCAAGCCTGTCCGCATCCGGGTCCGTAGCAAGGATAATGTCCGCTTTTACTTCCTTTGCCAGCTTTATGGCAAGAGTAAACGCCTTGGGATCTTCGGGATTGGGATATTCCAATGTGGTAAACTCCGGATCGGGATCCGCCTGTTCCTTTACCACATACACCTTTTTAAAGCCCAGCTCCTTAAGCACTCTTGTAACCGGTACAAGCCCTGTTCCGTGAAGAGGTGTGTAAACGATGGTAATTTCCTCCGCCATCTTCTGAATCAGCTCAGGATGAATGATCTGCTTCTTCAACTCCACCATATAAGCATCGTCGATTTCTTTGCCGATCATAGTTAAAAGTCCTGCCCCTATGGCATCTGCTTCTTCCATGGTTTTAACTGTATGATAGTCGGTAACCTCTCTTACCTTTTCAATAATCTCTTTATCCTTGGGCGCGGTAATCTGGGCGCCGTCCTCCCAGTACACCTTGTAGCCGTTGTACTCCGGGGGATTGTGGCTTGCGGTAATAACGATTCCCGCAATGCATCCCAGCTTGCGGAGGGCAAAGGATAATTCCGGGGTAGGTCTTAAAGCGTCAAACAAATAAGCATGGATTCCGTTTGCCGCCAGGCATAATGCCGCTTCCTTTGCAAATTCGGGAGAAAATCTTCTGGAATCATAGGCAATGGCACAGCCCTTATCCGCTCCCTTTTGCTCTAAAATATAATTGGCAAGGCCCTGGGTTGCTTTTCTGACCGTATAAAAATTCATGCGGTTGGTTCCCGCTCCGATAACGCCCCTGAGGCCTCCCGTACCAAATTCCAGGTCCTTAAAGAAACGATCCTCAATCTCCGCCTCATTGTTGCGGATTGCAAGGAGCTCTTCCTTTGTTTTTTCATCAAAATAGTCGTCCTCAAGCCAAAACTGAAATGTATCCTTGTAGCTCATGTTCAAATCCTCTTTTCTCTTTTTTTCCGTGGGCAAAGCCCCGCTGTTTATTTCATTTTGAATTCCCTATACCCTGCCTGCAGCGTGTTCATTGTCCTTCGTTCGTTCCGTCCGTGCTGCTCTTATGCAGCTTTAAAGAATAATCGCTGCGGTCCAGAGAAAAATTAACGTTATAATAAGGGTCTCCCTCTTTCAAAATCTCTTTCCATTTGCTGCGGAACAAAGCCGCCTCTTTATTATACCGGCTGCTGTTATCCTGTACATTTCCTTCCTTTGCGCCTTCCGCCTTTTCCTTTGCAAGCTTCTGCCGCTCCTTCTTGGAAAGCTTCAGGTCGGAGCCTCTGGATTTGGACTCAAAATGGAACAGCTCGGCAAAAGGTGTAAACACCACTAAAAGTCCCTTTTGGCGGGCCCTTAGGCAGAAATCCACATCATTCAGGGCTACGGCAAATTCTTCGCTTAAGCCTCCCAGCTCCTCATACAGTTCTTTCCGTACCAGCATACATGCCCCTGTAACCGCGGAAACGTCCTGAGCATAACAAAGCTTACCCATATATCCCACATTTTCCTTATTGACCTTATAATGGGTATGTCCTGCCGTCCTGTGGGCTCCAAGGCCTATGACAATGCCTGCATGCTGAATGGTCATGTCGTCATAGTACAGCTTTGCGCCCACGACGCCCACGTCCTCCCGCTGGCCGTACATCATCATCTCTTCCATCCAGTTCACGGTAATGACCTGGGTATCGTTATTTAATAAAAGCAGATATTCCCCTTTTGCAAAGCCGGCTCCGAAGTTGTTGATCTTTGAATAGTTAAATTCGCCTTCATAGGTTACCACCTGTATCCGGGGATGCTTTTTGATTTCCTCATAATAAGCAAAAATCTCTTCCGTAACGGAATTATTTTCCACAACCACAATGTCATAGTTTTCATAGGTGGATTTATCCAGAATGGAATCAATACACCGTTTCAGGTCTGCAAAGTGATCTTTGTTGGGAATGATAATAGAAATCTGCGGATGCTGTGTAAGCTCATAACGGATTCTGAATATGGTTTCAAAAGCCCTTGTGCTTTCAATTTTAAAATTTTGAAACCCGCACTGGCTTAAATGATCCGCCACCGCTCCTCTGGCCGCTTCTATGGCATAGGTTTTGGCGCTGATATCAGACGCCACGCTTCCCTTGTGGGAACGCCAGTAATAAAGGAGCTTCGGCACATGAACCACATGCTCCGCCTTTGAAGTCAGGCGTAAGATCATATCATGGTCCTGGCTGCCGTCAAAACGGGAACGGAACAATTCTGTTCCCTCTAACAATTCTCTTGAAAAAACGCTGAAATGACAGATATAGTTATTGGCCCTTAAATTATCGGCCGCAAAATCGGGCTTAAAATGCAGCGTGATCATCTTATCTATATTGCCGTTTTTGAAGGTCGCCTCATCACAATAGATATAATCGGCGTCCCTGTCGCATATGGCCTTCATATATTCATACAGAACGCTTGGATGAAGAATATCATCATGGTCAAATAAACCGATGTATTCCCCGGAAGCCATCTTATAGCACTCGTTGGTGTTGCCGGAAATTCCTTCATTGCTTAAAAGCTTCTGGTACTTTACCCGCTTATCCATATCCGCATATTCCATACAGATTTTTCCTACATAAGCATGGGCATCGTCGGAGCCGTCAGCTAAGCACAGTTCCCATTTATGGTAGGTCTGGGCCAGAACGGAATCTATCATCTCCGTCAAAAACTTTCTGGGGGTATTGTACAGAGGAACCAGAATACTGATTGTAATATCCTTACTAAAGCCCGTTTCCTCTTCCGCTCTCCGCCTTGCCCCGTCGGGAAAGCTCTTTTTCCCGTGCTGCTTCATGGCCCGCTTCTCTATCCATTTGCTCTTTAATTTGTGGGCAATCCCCCGGGGATTCCCATGGGCCGCCAACCTTTGGTAATTGCGGATAAAAAAGTGCATTATTACCCGGAAGGGCTTGGACATTTTCCACAGAGGGTTTCCCTTGATCCTGTTTAACTGCATGGAAAGCTCCGCCGCTTTGGCATTGGCGTCCGCCAGCTCTTCCGCCAGCTCGCTGTTCCGCTGCTTTTCCCGGTCATAGGCTTCTTTATAATATTCTAATAGGTTTTCGTTGTTTTCTTCCATATCGGCATCCTTTAAAAATCTTTATAGCACATATTTAAATCCACCCGGGTCTCAATACCGTCTATGGTGCCCGCAGAGGTATACTGCCATAAATCGTAACGTCCATCATAGGTTGCTGACCTGGAATACTGGGCCAGCCAGATGGTATAGTCCGAAAGATTTTCTGTACTTAAATTGTTATTAAACCAGTTTTTGCTGGCGTATACCCCGGCATTAAAGCCGGAATTTTCAATGGTGCGGCAAAAAGCCTCGCAAACCGCCGTCCGGGTGTCCACACCCAGTCCGTCCGCCCTGCCGCTTCCGCCTGCGCCTTCCGTATCGATGAAAATAGGGAGAGCCAGCTTATAATTTCTGCACAGCATCAGCGCCATACTGGCCTCCTCCACCGCTTCGATTTCATTGGTTGCCTGGGTAAAGAAATAAATTCCCACCTTTATTCCTGCGGCTTCCGCGCCTTCCACATTTTTCTTAAAATAAGGGTCCTCCACAA
Organism: uncultured Lachnospiraceae bacterium; assembly: GCA_964507745.1. Classification (GTDB taxonomy): domain Bacteria; phylum Bacillota; class Clostridia; order Lachnospirales; family Lachnospiraceae; genus UBA2882. The sequence goes on along the minus strand of CAZDRM010000027.1, from coordinate 16,243 downwards.
GGGCTCCCGTCTTAGAACCTCTGTAGCCGCATCGGATAATGGCAAAATCAACGCCTGCCGCCCTTACGCTTTCCCAGTCGATTTCCTTGTTCCACTTGGACACATCAATGCCGAAGAGGGCGTCTCCATCATCCAGCCGTCTGTTGCTTTCCGTTCCGTCCGCATTCAGCTCCGCATCGTTAATTGCCGTATCCTCTTCCGCCTCATTAATTTCATCCACGGACTTTATCATAAAAGAAATATCATCAATAACCGTATAATCTATCTGTTCCTTTACGGAAACGGGTACGGCTTCCTCCGCCAGAATATACCCTTCCGTCTCCCTTAAGGAAACCTCATACTCTCCCGGCTCGACAGGCGCAATATAAATGCTGCCGTCCTGATCCACATCCTTATAATTGTGCTCCGTCCCTGCCGCGTCCTTTAAAGTAACGGTAAAGGGCTGGTCCTTTATCAGCTCGCCCCTGCCGTTTACCACATTCACGCGCATATCCTTCTCCACGGAACTGACAAGAAGTGATAAGGTAATATCGGGATCCGGACGCTCCGGCGCCAGGGGGTCAAAAAACTCTTCATCTCCCAGAAATGCGTAAGGGTCTCTGGCCGGGTCCAGTCCGTATTCATTTGCTGCCTTAGAGCCGTTACCGCTTCCGTCAGTCTGCATGTTTTCCGTTCCGTCAGCCTTATCCGCTTTGGAAGATTTCTGCTTCTGTATATAATTTACCCCGACTACCATTGCCACAACCAGCGTTACCATAAGCACCGCCGTGGCAATAACCTGTTTTTTCAGCCTAGAGTCCATTTGCTACCTCTACCAGATATTTACCGTAATTGGTCTTCATCAAAGGCTCCGCCAGTTTTAAAAGCTGGGCCTTGTCTATAAAGCCTCTTTTGTACGCAATTTCTTCAATACAGGAAATATATAATCCCTGCCTCTTCTGGAATGCCGCCACAAAGTCCGACGCATCCAGCAGAGAATCATGATTGCCTGTATCCAGCCACGCAAAACCTCTTCCCAGTGTTTCCACCTGAAGGGTTCCCCTTGTAAGATATTCATTGTTGATGCTGGTAATCTCGATTTCACCCCTTGCGGAGGGCTTTACATTGGCTGCAATCTCCACCACGTCATTATCATAAAAATACAGTCCCGGCACCGCGTAATTGCTCTTCGGATGCTCCGGCTTTTCCTCAATGGATAAAGCCCTGCCCTCCTCGTCAAATTCCACAACACCGTACTCTCTGGGGTCCCTGACGTAATATCCGAATATGGTGGCACCCTTTTCCTTTTCAATGCGTTCCGCCGTCCTTCTCAGAACTCCGGAAAAACTCTGTCCGTAAAATATATTATCTCCCAAAACAAGAGCCACGCTGTCGCTGCCGATAAAATCCGCTCCGATAATAAAAGCGTCCGCCAGTCCTCTGGGCGTCTCCTGAACGGCATAGGAAAAGCTCATGCCCAGCTGTTCTCCCGTTCCGAACAACTCTTCAAACACCGGAAGATCCCTGGGAGTGGAAATAATCAGCACTTCCCTGATGCCTGCAAGCATTAATGTGGATAAGGGATAATAAATCATGGGTTTGTCATACACCGGCATAATCTGTTTGGAAATTGCCTTTGTCAGAGGATAAAGCCTTGTCCCGCTTCCTCCCGCCAAAATAATACCTTTCATATTCTTCTCCTTAACATATTTCTATCAAAAATTCATTGCATTTTCTCTCAGCCCATGCGCCTTTCGTCATAAAAGTGCGCCTGACCGCATTATTCGTACATCTCGCTGTAATATTTCTGATAATCGCCGCTTGTGACGTTTTTCATCCACTCTTCATGTTCAAAGAACCACTGGATGGTCTTTTTGATTCCCTCTTTGAACATGGTTTCCGGCTCCCAGCCGATTTCCGCCTTGATTTTATCCGGCGCAATGGCATATCTTCTGTCATGTCCTTTTCTGTCCTCCACATAGGTAATCAGATCCTTTGTCACAAGGGCCTTTCTGGGATCGGAATCAGGAAGCATTTCCTGTAAAGTTTCAAGGATAATATTGATAATCTCGATATTCTGCTTTTCGTTATGTCCGCCTACATTGTAGGTCTCGAATAATCTGCCCTGCTCCTGTACCATATCGATGGCCTTTGCATGGTCCTCCACATAAAGCCAGTCACGGACATTTTTTCCGTCTCCGTAAACAGGAAGCTTCTTGCCCTGCAGCGCATTGTTGATGATCAGGGGAATCAGCTTCTCCGGGAACTGGAAGGGTCCGTAATTGTTGGAGCAGTTTGTAATATTAGCCGGGAAGTGATAGGTATCCATATAAGCCTTTACCAGCATGTCCGAGCTGGCCTTGGAAGCGGAATAGGGACTGTGGGGAGCATAGGGGGTTGTCTCATAGAAATAACCGCCGTCATCATCTAAGGAACCATATACCTCATCTGTGGACACATGAAGAAATTTCTTTCCCTCTTTGAATGTGCCGTCAGGAAGCTCCCATGCTTCTTTTGCACAGTTTAACATGACCGCCGTTCCCAGCACATTGGTCTGGACAAATACCTCCGGATTGCGAATACTTCTGTCCACATGGCTCTCCGCCGCAAAATGCACCACCCTGTCAATATCGTTTTCCTCAAAGATTTTGCTGATGGCAGCCTTATCACAGATATCTGCCTTTACAAAAGTATAATTCTCTCTATCCTCAATGCTTTTTAAATTTTCAAGATTTCCCGCATAGGTCAATGCGTCTACATTGATAATGCGGATATCGTTATCATACTTCTTAAACATATAGTGAATGTAGTTGGATCCGATAAAGCCGGCTCCCCCTGTTACCAAATAAGTTCTCATTCTTTGTGTCCTCCTGATATTCAATATTTTTAGACGCTCTTTTTATTGTAACCCATTTGCCGTGAAATTGCACTAAGAAATTTTGTCGAAATTCCGCGATGAATTTATTTCATATACATATTGACGTTTTTTTACAAATATGTGAAAATTTCATTTACAACACTATTAAATTTTAAGAGGAAAACCTCGCATTTTCAAAAGAAAGGTCAAAAAACATATGTTATATATTCACTATTGCAAAAAATGTGACCATGTGCATATGCTCAACGGTCACAAAAAGAAATGTCCCAAATGCGCACTTCCCTTAAAGGAACTCCCCATTTCCTTTATCCAGTTCACAGCTTTAAACGAAGATGAAAGATTTTTTTATATTACCCGTTTAAAAACAGAAGGAAAATTGTAGGAACTTTGTTTCTTAGTATCACTTGCCTTCTGCAGATACAACTGATAAAATAAAATTGTATGTTCTATAATTTATGAAATAATCATCAATCATATAGGGAAAGAGAGAAAAAAAGATGAAACTCGCTGTTATTGGAACCGGATATGTGGGACTCGTTACCGGAACATGCTTTTCGGATATGGGAAATGATGTCTGGTGTGTAGATGTGGATGCATCCAAAATCCAGAATTTAAAAGAAGGGATTATCCCCATTTATGAACCCGGTCTTGAAGATATGGTAAAAAACAACTATGAAATGGGACATTTAAGATTTACAACGGATATTGCCGAAGCCTTGGAGCATGCCAATATCTGCTTTATTGCCGTGGGAACCCCCATGGGCGAAGACGGCAGCGCTGATCTGCATTATGTATTAGAGGTAGCGGGACAAATCGGCGCAAACATGAAGCACCATATGTATGTTATCGACAAATCTACGGTTCCGGTAGGAACTGCCGGCAAAGTCAGAGCGGCAATCCAGAAGGAACTGGATAAACGGGTCAGCAGTCTGACTTTTGATGTGATTTCCAATCCGGAATTTTTAAAAGAAGGTACTGCCGTCGGAGATTGTATGCGTCCCGACCGTATCGTTATCGGCGCCGATAACAACGATGCTTTCTCCGTTATGGAACAGCTTTATAAACCTTATATCATCAATACGGAAAACTTTATCCGCATGGATATTGCCAGTGCGGAAATGACCAAATATACCGCCAACGCCATGTTGGCGACCAAAATCAGCTTCATGAATGAAATCAGCAATATCTGTGAAAAAGTAGGAGCTGACGTTAACAAGGTGCGCCGGGGTATCGGTTCTGATAAGCGTATCGGCTATTCATTTATTTACGCAGGATGCGGATACGGCGGAAGCTGTTTCCCCAAGGATGTGCAGGCTCTAATAAAAACCAGCCAGCAATACGGTCATACGCCTCACATTTTAGAAGCGGTGGAAACTGTCAACGCCAACCAGAAACTGGTCATTCCCCGCAAAATAACAGAACGTTTCGGAGAAGATTTAACCGGTTTCAATTTTGCCGTATGGGGTCTGGCTTTTAAGCCTGATACCGACGATATGAGGCAGGCCGCTTCCATTACCATTATAGAAGAATTGACAAAAAGAGGGGCAACCTTAACCGCATATGACCCCAAAGCAGTTAAGGAAGCCCAGACCTGTTATTTAAAGGACAATGATAAAGTTACTTATGTTACCAGTAAATATACTGCTTTAAACGATGCTGACGCCATGATTTTAGTTACCGAATGGAAGGAATTCCGTTCTCCCGACATGGAAGAAATCAAAAAACGTTTAAAAACTCCCGTTATCTTTGACGGCAGAAATCAATACGACGCCAAAGAATTGAAGAAAAACGGCTTTGAATATTATCAGATCGGAGTGGGGAAGTCTCAATGATATTTTAGAATACAATAAATAGCTCTCAAACCATCTCTAAACCCTATTTTCTTTCCTTCTACATTAGTACGCGGATAATAGGAAACAGGAACCTCCTTTATCCGCACCTTCATATCTGCAATTTTAGCGGTAATTTCCGGTTCAAATCCAAAACGTCTCTCTTCAATATTTACAGACTGGATAATTTCCCGCTTAAAAGCCTTGTAACAGGTTTCCATATCCGTTAAATGCAGATGCGTAAACAAATTCGATAATGCTGTCAAAAACCTGTTTGCCAGACGGTTGGACAAATACCCCTTTGCTCTGGAATTTAAGAAGCGGGAGCCATATACAACATCCGCATCTCCGTTAATAATCGGCGCAATCACTTTTGGATATTCCAAAGGATCATACTCTAAATCCGCATCCTGAATAATGACAATATCTCCTGTGGCATGGGCAAAACCGGTTTTTAATGCCGCTCCTTTTCCCCCGTTAACCTTATGATATATGATCTTGGAAACCCGGTTTTTAACTTTTTCCTCCAGAATATCCCTTGTCCCGTCTGTAGACATATCATCCACCACAATGATTTCTTTATTGGAAACATCCGCCTGATCTACCTTATCCAATATTTTAATGATATTTTCCCTTTCATTATAGCAGGGAATTACAATTGTTAATGTTACTGTTTCTTTATTCATTTGGTCTCTCCTATGAGCATCCTTTTCCTACGCACAGTATCTCTTCACACTTCTTATACAGCCTCTGCCTCCACTCCGGTATGCTCTATAGTAACCGTCAGGCAGTTATTATACCATTCTTCCCTGATTTTCTTTTTATAATCCGAAAGTTCGCTAAAACATTCCCTGCGCTCATAGAAATAAATCCAGTTGCAGAAAAACTGGGGTTTAAAGCCCGACAGGTTTTATTTACTCTGATAGCTGTCGATTCCGCCCCATTTTGTATCTTTATCGGAAATAATCAAATCTTCCGGTCCCATTCCCTCGGGCATAGGCCATTCCACACCGATCTGAGGGTCGGACCATAAAAGTCCCCCTTCATCATTGGGATGGTAAAAGTCCGTACATTTATAAGCAAACTCCGCATAATCGGATAATACGATAAAACCATGGGCAAAATTTTTCGGAATGAAGAACTGCTTTTTGTTTTCCGCAGAAAGCCTTACTCCAAACCATTTCCCATAGGTATCGGAGCCTTTTCTCAAATCCACTGCTACATCGAATACTTCTCCCGATACAACCCTTACCAGTTTATCCTGAGGAAAATTAATCTGAAAATGAAGACCTCTCAAAACCCCTTTCTTGGAAGCTGACTGGTTGTCCTGCACAAACTGCACATCAATTCCCGCCTCCTTGAAGTCGTTATAATTGTAGGTCTCCATAAAGTAGCCTCTCTCATCTCCGAATACGGTCGGCGTAATGACCTTTAATCCCTCGATTTCACATGTTTCCACTGTTATCTTTCCCATGTTTTTATCTCCTTTATTTCTCAATATCGTTTTACTTCCATGAAGCAGGCGGACATACTGCACATCCCTGACTGAAAGCCAACACATCCGCTCAACTCATTATAGCATTTCCTGTATTTTGCCTCAACTCAGGGAACCGCCTCGTACACCGTATAGGAAGCTGTTTCCCCCAATCTGGAAAAGCCGAACTGTTTAAATATTTCTTCCTGTTCATCTCCCGCTTTATAGGCAACAATCAGATTGCAGTTCTCCGCCATACCGTGCTGAATCAGTTTCATGACATCGTAACCGTTGAGCATCAGATCATCGGCAATTTCCTTCTGCCGAATCAATATTCCGTCATTCCCCCTGTAATCCGCCGCATCCGGCCCGAACACAAGAGAAACCTTTAAATCTCCGTCCCGTATCTGGGCGGCCACCTCCGGCGGTGCTAACATCTTAGGCTGTTCTATGGGTTCTGCCATCATGCGTATCTGCATAATCTCCCCGTTTATTTTGTAGCGGTTATCCGGCATTCCATAGGCGCTGTCTGTTATAATGCAGCCTCCCAGAAAAACGGAAGCCAGGGCCAGTAGCGCCATACCTATGGGAATACCGTAATTTTTAACATTCTTTTTATAACAGAGACTGATAAAATACCGAAGCAGCCACAAAATGCGTTTCCGAAACAGGACAAAGAGGAAAAGCAAAACCATCAGAAAAGGCAGTACGCTTTTTACTTCCTCTCTCATTTCTCCCGCAGCCGTCAAAGCAATATCCAAAACTAAAAATGCCAGCAGACAGGAAAAATATCCGTTCCACTTCCTTCTGGAAAGCAAATAAATAAGCATCGGAAGAAAGCAGATGAAAACAAGGCATTCCGGCGTCCACGGTGCTTCCCAAAGCACCCGGTAGCCGGGAATTTCCGGAAAGCATAAAAACAGCCACAAAAACAGAATCATCCACAGCCCGTACCAGGAACGTTTCGTATCTTTTCCCAAAAACCGGAACAGTAACAGTCTATACGCTGTAATTCCCATAAGAACCACGGCAAAAGGCATAAACAATTTCCCGATCATGGTTACATGCAGTCCACTTATTCGGCAAAGCACGGCATAATATGTCGAAAGATAACCGCCCACTCCCTTTGGGACAAGCTCCAGCCCTGTGTAAGGGGAAAAGGCGGACATCCTGCCCCACCGGACCGCCGTCAAAGCCGTTTCCAGCACATCATCCCCGGAGGTATCCAGTCTCAGCCCCACAAACAGCAGTGTGACCAAAAGAACCGCCAGATAGTGGAACCTATACAGCTTCGGTACCTTCAGTCTGCCTTTGAAGATTACCGGAACGACCAGGGCCGCCACAGACGCAATTCCCACCGTTACGGCGTAAGTCTTCGAAAGCTGTCCTAAGGATAGGGCAAAATAATCAGCCGCATATGCCTCTGCCAGAAACAGTCCCAGGGAGACTACCATGCCGTTCAAATAAGCAGTCCCTATTTCCTTTTCCTTTCCGGTCATAAAAAGAGCGCCCAAAAGAATCGGAAACAGAAACAGCAAATATGCAGTTATCAATAACGAAGCGATTTGTCCAATCATTTATTTTCTACCGTTTTATAAATACAGTGTACCCGTCCGCCAGAGAATAATCCTCTCTGGAAAGATTTAAAGAAGGATTATAATAAGGATCGCCCTTTTCAATCCGCTCTCCGTGACGTTTTAACAAAAGCTCCTTTTCCTTCGCAAACCTTGCAAGCTTCTCCGGCGTATCCTCATATCCCCGGCTTTTGGATTCGTAGTGATAAAGCTCCGCAAAAGGCGTAAATACATTTTTATATCCCGCATCCAGTAAGCGGCAACAGAAATCCACATCATTAAAGGCAACTGCGAATTTTTCATCCAGACCGCCCATTTTCTCATATTTGTCCTTTGCAATCATCATGCATGCGCCGGTAACGCCCGACACATTCTGGGCAATGGCCAGCTTGCACAAATACCCTGCGTCCCCCCGCTTTAAGCCCTTATGGGAATGTCCTGCCGTACCGCCGATTCCCATAATAATGCCTGCATGCTGTATGGTATCATCCTCGAAATACATCATGGCGCCGGCAACGCCCACATCTTCTCTCTGGGCAAACATCAGCATTTCCTGAAGCCAGTCAGGCGTGATCACTTCCGTGTCGTTATTTAGCAGAAGCAGATAATCCCCTTTTGCCGCCTTTGCGCCGAAATTGTTGATTGCCGCATAATTAAAGCCATAATTCCATGTAACAATGCGAACCTTATCTCCGTAATCATGTTCCAGCTGCTGATAGTAGGCAAAGGTTTCCTCTTCCTCACTGCCGTTTTCAATAATGACAATTTCAAAATTCTCATAGGTTGTCTTATCAAACACAGCCTCCAGACAGGTTTCCAGTTCCTCGATATGGTCTTTATTGGGAATCAGAATGGAAATCATGGGATTCCCTTCTATTTCGTACTTAATGTGATAGGAGGACGCAAAGGAGGAATCCTCCACGCTTCCTTTCAATCCGATTCTGTCAAGATGGTCTGACAATGCTTTTTTGGCGCTGTCAAGGCAATAGGTTTTCGCCTCAATGCCCGATGCCACCGAGCCGGGATGGGAACGCCAGAAATAAAGAACCTTGGGCAGATGATAAACCATATTGGCCTTCTCTGTCAGCCTTAAGGTCATATCAAAATCCTGACTTCCGTCGCATTCAGGACGGAATTCTCCCACCTGATCCACAAGCTTTTTGGAAAAAGCGGATAAATGGCAGATATAATTTACCCCCCGCAGGAAATCCGGGGAAAAATCCGGCTTCATATGATAAATGATGCGTCTCATGGATTCATTATAAAATACCGCCTCGTCCGTATAAACATACTCCGCTCCCGTCTCCTCTATGGCCTTTGCCACATGGTATAAGGCCTCGGGGTGAAGCAGGTCATCATGGTCAAAAAGGACAATATAATCTCCCTTTGCCATATGAAGGGCTTCGTTAGTATTGCTGGCAATTCCTTCATTGCTCTTTAACTGTTTATAACAAACGCGGGAATCAAAATCCGCATATCCTTTACAAATACGTTTTACATATTTATGGGCCTTATCGCTTCCGTCGGCTATACAAAGCTGATAGTTGGGGTAGCTCTGGGCGAGAACCGACTCAATCATTTCCATCAAATATTTTTCCGGCGTGTTATAAACGGGCACCAGAATGCTGAAGCAGATTCCCGCTTCTTTCATTTCCTCAGCCTGATTGTTCAAAACCTCCGCCGTTACCAGCTTATCAATCTTGTCCTGAATATGACAGGTTCTTCTGACAATCAGCTCTCTTTCATAAAATGCTTTTGCCTCGGAGCCTTTGCCCTTTAAATAAAGCTTAAAGGTATCAAAACGCAGCTGCTTTCCCGGCGTTCCCGCTATAAGACGCTTTAAACCGCTTCTGCACATACGGTAAGGCTTGGACAGCTTATAGGGAATGCTTTTATAAATACAGTGAAGCTTCCATTCCGCCGTCATTGCCCGGCGGTTCAATTCCTCCACCTGCATTTCCAGATCCTCTTTTAATCCCATTGCTGCCAGATAATGACGTTCCAGCTCGTCATAATTGCGCTCCGCATGATATGATGAGCATGCTTTTTCGTTAAAAGTCTTAAGAAGGGTGCCTCTCGTATCCTCAAGCACTGACAGGATTACTTCTATAAAGGCGGTTTCCTCCCGGATATCATCAAACCAAATCTGAGGGTCCCCTCCCGCAAAGAGAAACGCTCCGTCTCCGTTTACATCCCCGTTGGTATGGTACTTCAAAGGATAGGTTTTCTTCCTCTTCCGTCCGCTTCCTTCCATAATCCCTCTGGCATCCTTTATAATCAGAATGCAGGAATGGTCTCCCGGATCGATCCTGATACATTTTACGTCCTTTGGCGCTTCCACCTTCAGGGTCGCATAACCGTTTTCATCCAGGGCTTTTTCAATGGTCCGGCAGCTTTCCGGCACAAATCCTTCCCCGAAATCATAGAAAACCTCTCCAAAAAAACGGCTGCTGCTCTGGCTTTTATTAGCCATAAACATATCCATATGATAGGCGGGACGCACAATATCCTCATGCATCTTCCACAAAGGCGTCATAGTTCCGAGGATATAATTCTGGAAATGAATCTCCATCTCTTCATAAGTCCCGATTTCTTCTTTTGCTATGCCCAGCAGGGAAAACAAATCATAATCCCGCAAAACGTGGCGCTCCCCGGCGCCTTCCGTATAGTAATGCAGAATTCTGTAAATCACAAAATTAACCGGAACCGGAAAATCAAAGGTCCACTCATAATCTATAATGGTTCCCACACCATCCTTCATGATGATATTGGCAGGAATCATATCGATATTGGTAACTTTTCCGCACCGCAATCCTGAAGGCAGGGACGGTTTGCCGAAGACTTTACAAAAATCATCGGTCTCTTCAAAATCGGCTTCATCATTTGCCGCTCTTACAACGCCTGCAAATTCTTTCAGTTTCTCTACCAGTTCCTCTGTCTGTCCCTGAAAAAGCAGTCCGTCCATAATGGATTCTAAAGAAACGCCTTCCACAAACTCAAAACAGGATCTGCCTTCTATTGACAGAATTTTGTTTGGACTATAGGGCGTGCCTTCGTATTTTTTTGCAAGCTCCTTTTCCCATTTTGCCAGATTATCCACATGGGTCTGTCCTGACTGCTGCACAGGAAGCTTCTCAATATACTTTTTTCCGTCTTCTCCCAACAAAATATTGGTGCGGATGGAATATTCCGCCCTTCTGTCGTTGGAAAATTTGGTATAAATTATCTTCATCTTACTCTCCCGAAAGCTCTACTAAATAGGAATTGGAAAATTGGGGAAACAGCCCTTCCCTGCAAACATCATCAAAAACCCTGTCCTCGTTAAAAACAACTATCCTGTCCCTGTCATAATTTCCGTAATTCTGTCTTAAATCCCCCGGACGGGGCAGATAATCGTCGGAATAAATCACATAGGGCAGCTTGTAATCGGGATAAGGATAATAAAACTGCCATTCTTTAAAGCCGCATTTTGCAAACATGGCCTCTAACTCGCTTCTTACAAAGGTTTTTACCCCGCTGCTTTCCGGATATCCGTTAATGCCCTCATAAAAGGTGCCGAAATGGTCCTCCCTGCAGCCGGCAAAATATTTAAGCCCCCACCTGTTTTCAATGGCAATGATGAGCTTCCCTGACGGCTTTAAATGCTTCTTTAAAATCCCCAGAAAATCTTCGTAAGGATGCTCTCCCCCGATATAGGCCTCTCCGTATTCGAATACGCCGATTAAAGTAATATAGTCGTATTGTTCCGGCAGTTCCTTTTCAATATCCTTAAAATTCCCCACCAGAATTTCAAAATTGTCATAATCGCTATTGCGGTAAGCGTTGATCAAACTGCGCCTTTTGGATAAATCAATACAGGTTACCTTCTTTGCCATAGCCGCTAAGGCCCCGGTAATGGCGCCGCATCCCGAACCCACTTCCAGAACCGTCGCATCCTTTTCTATAGGCATCCAGGAGACGATATTTCTCCTGATGTGGGAGAAGTGATACAAAATACTCCAATCCTTTGTTTTTGCAATCACTTCATTCAGCTGTTCCTCCGAATGGGTCTTAGCGATTTCCAAAAGCCTGTCCTCAACGGCTCCGTCGCTGTATAAATCGCTTCCACTGTAATATGTTAAATTCAGTCTTTCTTCCGCCTTGGCACTTTTTTCTGTCTGAATTTCCACCTAAGCTTCCTCCTGTATGATTTGTGCTCTATACTATCGTAACCTTGGAATTCATATCATAAAATCCCACCGTGTTCTTATAGGAAACTACCGTCAGATTACATACATCGTACAATCTGTGATATACATGAAACTCTCCCTGTATATAGCCTGTACACCCAAGGGACAGCAGATACTCGCCGCCCTGCAGATTCATTTCCTGCTCAAAGGTAATTTCCTTTTCAACTCCTGCCGGCAAATCTCCGATTTCCTGGCCCTCAAAATAAGAGTTGGTTCCTGTTATTTCCGTTCCCTGAAGGTTTTTGACGGTAAAGGCAAAAATGGGGTTCTCCACTTCCCTGTTGGTGCGGACCTTCATTTTAATTTTACACATATCGCCCTTTTCCACCGCATTGGTAATCTGCCCTTCCTTATCCAGAATGGCAAAATCGATGATTTCCGCCTGCTTTTCCCCGTATTCCACAATTTCAGGATTTAATACCAGAGAAGATTTCCAGGTTTCCCCTTCTTCGGCTTCTCCTCCGCTGCCCCCCTCTAATTTATCGGAAGCAATGGTATCCGGCGCATCCTCGCCCTTTAACTGGTTCACAAGGAGCTTTTTATACATGTCCACAATCTGCTTGGGCGCGCCCTCCGCGCGCTTGTGCCCTTTGTCTAAAAGCACAACCCTGTCACAGTATTTGCTGATGCTGCTCAAATCGTGGCTTACAAAAAGTATGGTCTTTCCCATACGTTTGAATTCTTCAAATTTATGATAGCACTTGGACTGGAAAAATACGTCGCCCACCGACAAAGCCTCATCCACAATGAGAATTTCCGGCTCAATGTTGATGGCAACGGCAAAAGCAAGCCGTACAAACATACCGCTTGAATAGGTCTTAACGGGCTGATGGACAAAGTCCCCGATATCCGCAAAATTCAGAATATCATCCATTTTCGCCTCGATCTCTTCATTGGAAAAGCCCATCATGGTGCCGTTCAAATACACGTTTTCAATTCCCGTATATTCCATGTTAAAGCCTGCGCCAAGCTCTAACAATGCGGAAATGCGCCCGTCGATTTTGACGCTGCCTCCCGAGGGATTTAACACCCCGGTAATAATCTTTAAAACGGTGGACTTGCCGGAGCCGTTGGTGCCGATAATGCCCACGGTTTCCCCTCTCGCCACCTGAAATGATACATCATCCAGAGCAAAATGCTCCTTTACCGGAACCTTTTTCAATCCCAGAGCTTCCTTCATCCTGTCCGAAGGCTTATCGTATAATTTGTATATCTTACTGATGTTTTCTACCGAAATCGCTATATTCTCACTCATGGCTTCCTCCTATAACACATCCGCGAAATGAACCTTCAGCCTCTTGAACACAAAGCTGCCAAAGGCAAACAGAATCGCCACGACTACCCAGAAATACAGTGTCAGCTTCCATTCCTCAAAGAACCACACCTTGTCGATAAAAGCCTCTCTGTATCCGTTTACAATATAATAAATAGGATTCAGTTTAAAGAAAAACTGCCATTTTGCGTCTACGATACCCAACTGCCACATAATAGGCGTAGCCCACATGCCAACCTGTAAAATAATGTTAATAATCTGGGTCAGGTCCTTAAAAAATACCACAACGGCACTGGTAAAATAGCATAACGCCAGCACCAGCGCAAACATGCAGAAGGAATAGTAAACAATCTGCAGCATATAGAAATCGGGAAGATTTCCGTAGCAGGCAAATAAAATTACCGTAAAAAGCACAAAGAACACATGCACATATAATGCGGACAGGATTTTAATGACCGGCAGTACCGATATATTAAACACAACCTTCTGCACCAGATACTTATATTCTATCAAAGCGTTGGTTCCGTTATTAAGGGCCTCGGAAAAGAAGAACCATGGAACCAGACCGGAGGTCAGCCAGAGCACAAAGGGAACAGCCAGCCCGTCCTTTGTAACCGTATTTCCTACTTTAAGTCCTTTTTCAAATACGAACCAGTATACCACCACCGTCACAACGGGCTGGATAAAGGCCCAGATAATGCCCAGATAAGAGCCTGCAAATCTGGTTTTAAAATCATTTTTGGAAAGCTTCAATATCAGACGTTTATTCCGATAAAGATCACGTATTAATTCCATATATTTTTCTCTTTATACTTTCTTAGGATATTTTTGCAAAAAAACCTTAACTGTATTATTATACCTAATTTAAGCGATACAGGCAATAGCTGCCATATCTTCCTACAAATTCCAACAAGTCTTCTTCCGGCATATCCGTCCATTCCTTAGCGTCATCCAACACCAGATAGCGGCAGCCTTCCTCCTTTGCCGTTTCCCTTACCCTCTCTACGGGAACGCTTGGCCATTGCATCATTTCATATACCTCTATAGCCTTAGCATCCTTCTCCGGATATCTTCCGTAAAGCATGGGAAGGGTTCCGTCATACTGCCTTGCATAAGTGGACAGGCTCATGGGCATTACCGCCTTCCGCTCTTCCCCGCTGCCTGCGGCATCTTCATTTATCATATCCACAATCTGAATTACGCCGTCCGGCAGCTTATAAATATTTTCCGCTTTTATGAAATTTTCTCCTGTTACAATAGGATTCCCCACAAAAACAAGTCCCATTACAACAATAGCCACCGTCAGGATTCCCATTCTGAACTTCTGCTCCGCCCGCTGAACCAAAAGCGTCCCCCCGTAAGCTATGGCAAAGAACACCGGCAGAAGCCAGTAAATGCGCACAACTCTTTCCGGCCGCATATTTAACCGCTCTAAAGCCGCGCCTACAAGAGGATTCACAAGCACGAGAGGCAGATACCATGCGCTAAAGGCAAAGGCTGTTTTATTCTCTTTTTTCTTCTCTAAAACTACAATGATGAGCCATGCGGCCAGATACAATCCCATAAGGACGCCGTTCCCCGCATAGAGTTTAAAAAGTTTGATAATATAATTCATATGGTCTTATCCCTGTTATGCTGTATAACTTATCTTACTATTGATTTTGTTACTTTCGGTATTTATAAAATCCATAAATGGCAGATTCCGTGTCTTATAGGAAGAGTACATAAATTCCTGCCAGAATCACATTAGGTATGGCAGCTCCGCACATTTTAAGAGGCACCTTCACAGAGCGCTTTGCTATGGCATAAGTCAAAGCCATGGCAAATAAAAGCAAGGGCATTAACGCCGCCGCCGAGAAGGATGCAAGACAACCTGCACCCATGGTCAGATAAATTCCTAACAATTCCTGTTTTTCATTTATCGCAAGACCGTTTTCTTTCTGCCTCCCGCTTTGCAGAAGCCCCAGAAAATAGTAAAACAAACAGGGTATCAAAATGGCGCAGAATACCGCTTTCCCCTGCCAGCTTCTGAACAAAAGGAAGGTGCCGCTTGTCCTTGTGGAATAATATCCGAAGAGATTCAAAACATTCATAAACAGCCAGAATGCATATGCCCCCGCACTTTCATTTTCTCCTCCGAATAGCCGTTTACCTAACAGCCAGTAAATATAATATGCCCATAAAAGCATAAATACCGGCACAATGGTATGAGCCAGAACGGTGGGATGAATATGAAACAATTTCCCTAACGCCCCCCATAGAATGGGAAGAGGCGAAAGCACATAATCCCCTCCATCGGATAATTCCATGGCGTTTCCCGTATAAGGAGAATAAGTAAACATTTCTCCCGTCTCATAAGCGGAAACCGCAAGACCTAAATACCATGCGTCATCATCATCCGTATGTCTGTAAAAAACCACTAAAACAAGCTGGAACAGAATACAGAGTATGCACAGAACCCGCAGTTTTGCACCCAAAGCGCTTATCTTCTTTCCGGATACAACACTTTTTTCCTGCGCTTTACCGTAATTCTGCCAGGGAAGCCTTTTCATTTTCCAAAGCACAAGTATAAATACAGCCAGCGAAAGCAAAAATAGCGCTATAACGCCTGACAGCCCTGCGCGAAGAAAAATTGCCGGTACACAAATTATTTCAAATATGCAAAAAAGGCTTAAAACAAAGTTCGCAATCGTCATATATCCACCATTGTCTAATCAAGAAAAATATGCATATATATCCAAGCTGCGATATATATGCATATGATTCATTCAACAGTCCTTTACAATCATAGCCTACAGATTGTTGTAAGCGATTTCTTTTTTCACTAATTCCAAATCATTCTTTACCATTCGTTCAACCAGCTCGTCAAACTTAATCTGTCTTTCCCAGCCTAATACGGTATCCGCTTTTGTAGGATCTCCAATGAGGATATCCACCTCTGCCGGACGGAAGAAATCAGGATTTACCTTTACAACCACCTTGCCTGTAGCCTTATCCTTTCCGATTT
>CAZDRM010000026.1:6938-21219 GCA_964507745.1 uncultured Lachnospiraceae bacterium | reverse complement strand
ATAATGGAGCGGTTCTGTGAAGATCATGGGATTGATACATATACGATGGACAAGGAAACAGGCATTATGAAGAACAACCAGACTGGAGATATTATGAAGCTGGAAAAGGTAAGTCATATTCAGATTGTGAAAAAATGTTTGAAAAAAATCAAAAAAATAGATAAAAAAGTGCCTTTGATGGTGGGATGTCAAAGGCACTTTGGGGTGTGGTTAGAATGGGTTTTTTAAATTATTTTATATAAATGATAATCATTTTCATTTATATTGTTAGTATATTCTTGTTTTTTCTTCTTGTCAACTGTTTGACAAATAAAAATCAAAAAAATTTCTGTCATAATTTGTAATATGCTAACGCCCCTTTCACATTTTTTCAAATGTCGAAAAGAGGCGTTGAAAATTTTAACGGGTTACATCCCTGAGCCACTTTTTCTGTTTATACCGCCAGGTGGTCAGAGGAATTTTAATAAGCTCATCTCCCAGGAGAATTATATAAACAACCGTTACCGGGAACTTCCATACAAATGCCGCCAGAGCGCCGAAAATAATGGAACAGCACCACATAGTGCTCACATCCAGAATCAATCCGAACCGGGTGTCCCCACCGCCCCTGAAAATACCTACGACCATTGTGCTGTTATACATCTGGCAGATAACAAAATAACTCATGACAAACATCATCATGGAAAAATAACTTTTAGCCAGGGCCGTCATTTCCATCTGGCTGAGCATCAAAGGCCGCATGATCAGTACAACTCCTGCTCCTATAAGGCCCACTAAAACAGTCAGCCGCATAAGATATTTTCCATATACCTCGGCGGCTTTTATTTCGCCCTGTCCGATGGTCTTTCCGATAACAATTGCCGCAACGGAAGCGATACCGAAGCCCACTACCGTAACAAGCTGTCTGATGACCTGCGCCACGGAATTGGCCGCCACAACGGCTTTTCCCAAATGTCCCATGACAGCGGTATTCATAGATGTTCCCAATCCCCACATCAATTCATTTAACACTACGGGAAGGGAAAAAATCAGGAAGTCTTTCAGCAATACCCTATCCATGTGCAGAAAATATTTTCCTCTGAAACGAATGGGAACCGATTTTTTGCTGACATAGACGCAGATGATCAATATCTCTACAATCCTTGCACAAAGGGTTCCCACTGCTGCGCCCCTGATTCCCATTTTGGGGAAAGGCCCCATACCGAAAATCAATAGTGCATTAATAACTACATTTGTGATAAATGAAGCCCCATAGCATATTGTGGCGATAACCACCCTTTCCATACTTTTCAGCACATTTAGATATACCATGCTGACTGCCATCAAAACGTAAGCGAAACAAACAATCCGTAAATATTTTATGCCTTCCGAAATGACATCCGGTTCAGATGTATAAATTCTCATCAAAAGTTCCGGCATGACAATGGCTGCCGCCATAAACAGACAGCCCACGATGACTGCAATTTTTAAAGCAATGCCCAGGATTCTTTCAATGGCATCCAGGTCCTGTTTTCCCCAGTACTGAGCCGTGAGAACTGTGGTCCCCGATGTTATGCCGAAGAAAATCAGTGTCATGATATAGGAAATCTGCCCGCCTAAAGATGATGCGGACAAAACCGTTTCCGATACTTTCCCCAGCATCAACACATCGGCAGCCTGCACACCTACATTGATCAGGTTTTGCAGGGCAATAGGAATTACCATGGAAATAACCATCTTATAAAAGTCTTTTTTAGACAGCATCGCTTTCTCCTCCGGAATTTTTATACCGGATTATTATAACAGGGAGCGTCAAAAAAAGCTATGCAGTAATAGTATAATTTATTATTTATTAAACCTTTTGAAAGGGATTTCTGTATTCAGCCACCTCTCCAAGCTCTTCCGCTATACGCAAAAGCTGGTTATATTTTGCCACACGGTCCATTCTGCAGGGTGCTCCCGTTTTAATCTGTCCCGCATTGGTGGCAACTGCCAGATCCGCAATAAAGGAATCTTCCGTTTCCCCGCTTCTATGGCTGATAACAGCCTTATAACCGTTTTTATGCGCCATTTCAATGGCTTCCATGGCTTCGCTGACCGTACCGATCTGATTTACTTTTACTAAAATTGCATTGGCAACGCCTAATTTAATGCCCGCATCCAGACGCTTGGTATTGGTAACAAACAGATCATCTCCTACCAGCTGGATTTTATCCCCGATTCTTTTGGTCATTTCCTTCCAGCCTTCCCAGTCATCCTCTGCCAGCCCGTCCTCAATGGAAATAATGGGATATTTGGAAATAAGCTCTTCATAATAAGAAATCATCTCATTAGCATCCCGGATTACCTCTTTGGTATCCGCAATTTCTTCCTGAGTTGTGCCCGCTTCATATGCCCCGTTTGGAATGGCATCCCCTTGGCCTGCAATATTTTTGCGTCTGCGGCTTTCCGTTTCTCCCGGAAAATGATACATGCCGTCGGTTTCATCATATAATTCACTGGACGCCACATCCATGGCAATTTTAATATCCTCTCCCGGCGTATATCCCGCCGCTTTAATGGCATCCACAATCAAAGACAGCACCGCCTCCGCATCTGGTAGATCCGGTGCAAAGCCGCCTTCATCCCCCACGCCGGTGGATAAGCCTCTCTGCTTACAGATCTGTTTTAAATTGTGATATATTTCCGCACAGATTCTCAAACAGTCCCCAAAGTCCTCCGCTTTTACAGGCATGATCATAAACTCCTGAAAATCCACCGTATTATCCGCATGTTTTCCACCGTTTAAAATATTCATCATAGGAACGGGCAGAAGACTTGTATGCACGCCTCCCAGATACTGATATAAAGGAATATGCAATGCCTCCGCTCCTGCTCTTGCAACTGCCATGGACACCGCCAGCATGGCATTGGCGCCCAGATTTCCTTTGTTATCCGTCCCATCGGTTCTGAGAAGCCTTCTATCCACTTCAATCTGATTCAAGGCATTCATATTCATAATGGCATCGGCAATCTTTGTTTCAATATTGTGCACCGCATTGCGCACTCCCAGTCCCATATATCTGGTTTCTCCATCCCGAAGCTCCACCGCTTCAAATTGCCCTGTACTGGCTCCGCTTGGAACGGCTGCACGTCCTCTATAAAAATGACCCGTCATGGTATCTGTCACTGTAATCTCCGCTTCTACCGTAGGATTTCCTCTGGAATCCAGTATTTCCCTTCCCCGTACTCCTGTAATTCTCATTAATGACTTCATAAAAAATGGACCTCCTTTTTTTACAAAGGGTGTCCATTTTTCGTAAAACTTATGCAGAAATTTCCATTTTGTGATATAGGTTTTTATCACATCAATAAAATGCTTTTGCAAAATAATTAAACATTCCCATCAGCTTGGTTCCCTGCTGGTACTGTTTGTAAATTCCCGCCTGCAGATAATCCTTCATCATCCTCGATACAATATTCATCCAGTTAAACTTTGTATCCAGAAAATTCTGATAGCCTCCCATCGGGTCGCAATATCCGTTCATTTCAGCATTCTGTCCGAAAACCTTCATACGCTGGTAAGAGCCGAAGGTTCCTCTGTTGCTGATTCCCTTATCGTCACTATATGCGCATAAGGCAAACATTTCAAGCTGTGATGCGTTTTTAGGATTTACTTCATTAATGTTTACATTGTAAATAACCGTTTTCCCGCCGTAATTGGAAGAAACCTGTATGACCGGGTTTTCATCCGTGGAATGCTCCGCATATTTGGCAGTCATTCCATAGGTAACATTCCCGCCATCCGGTATCATGGTCATACTTAAGACAGGTCTGCTGCTCTTTTCCTTCGTTAACTCTGCCGCATCGGAGATATTCGCATAAAAGTCCGTCTGCTTTGTCTCCCTCGCTTTCTTGTAGATTTCATTCTGATAACGAAATCCAGTGACAATTCCCATTGTGTCCATTTTACATCTCTCCTTTCCGATATGGGTTCCTCTGTCATTCAGAACCCGCCGCTTTCCCGAAAAGGTCCAAGCGGCATATTTGTTTACATGTTATATATCGGTTCGGAACTGTTCCTTCATATGCAGGATGTAACAAACTGCATGGAAAATGTAATCAAAACAAACGAACATTTCATTTATGAGAAACACCTCTGAATATCATTATCAAAGATGTTTCTCTTTAAATATTTATCTATATATCATTCTCTATTTTTTTACCAAATTATCGACACATTAAATACCGTATTCTCCACACAATGCACTGCGGTAAGCATCATCCTCCACAGCCCTTCTCAAATCTTCTGTACGCTCATCATCCAGCAAATATTTATATAATACCGTTATGCGGCGTTCGCCTTCTTCTCTTCCTTTTTCCAGTCCTTCTTCCCTGCCAAGCTCACGCTCATCCGCTCTGATGATTGCCATTTCTTTCTCTTCGTCAAATTCGTAAATGCTCATCTTAATTACCTCGTTGCTTTCTGCTACACCGCAAAAAATTAAATACCATATTCTTCACACAATATACTACAATAGCCGCTATCTTCAATAGCTTTTTCCCATTCCTCTGTACGATCGTCCTTAAGTAGACACTTATATAACACCTTTATGCGGTGTTCGCCTTCTATTCTTCCCTTCGTTATGCCTTCTGTTATGCCTTCTTCCCTGCCAATTTCCCGCTCATCTGCTCTAATAATCGCCATTTCTTTCTCTTCGTCAAATTCATAAATGCTCATTTTGATTACCTCCGACTTCTGCTCCATAAGGAAATCTTTTAATATATTTTCCCGGATACATTCTTCTACAGCTTTTATGACTGCATCCTTCAATTCCATTTCCTTACTGTATTTCCGTACCTTGTCAACATACTGCATATATTGTTTTAACTCCGGGCACCTCTCCTTCAATGCTTCATTCATCCCCAGATTAATATTTAAAACCTTTACCTTTAATTCCAGTGAAGGCTCATCCGTCGGCACCAGATAGCTGTCCGACAGCTTCATCTCCATCTGCTCCGGCAACGTCCGCACTCCGTTATAAAATACCACAAAGTTCGGATTGGGCATAACAGTCCTTTTATTACTGTAGATACTCTTATTCATAAATTCCTTCTGCCAGACATCCGCAATATAAAACAAATCTCTCAGTGGCATATTCACAGGCACGGTGGACTGGTGCTCATACAGATTCACACAGCTTGCAAACACGAAGGACAAATCATTTTTGACATTCATAAACACTACGTTTTCCAATGTATTAAATTTTAATGATGAAGCATCCTTATAATCCGTTCCATTGACACCGTTATACAGGGATAAAGCCCTCTCCTCTTTTCCGAACAGCATACGGAACACCGTATCCTTGTACTTTTCCTGTACGCCTTTTATCTGCGCACCCGTTTCTTGTACATGGTTTTCTTCTTTCTTCATAAGTAACCTCCTTACGCAGGAGTTACCTGTCCATTTTCTTTTCCTGAAACTCCCGCTTTTAAAATAAATTTGTTGGAATTTAAAAGCATTGATTTCAAGACGCCTTCCGGCAGAAAACAGAATGCACTAAGACTGTGCAAAAAGAATTTTAGAAATATATGCTTTTACAAAATACTAGCATTTGATTTGTTGTGTGTCAATATACATTTTTATGATAATTCTATTATTGATTTCAGTATGGCAATCTACTCCCAACATTACATTCCAAACAAAATGCAAACTGTCATAAAATTCCCATCATCTTTATATACAATCCGTCCATCATAAGTCGATACAATTTCCCTAATAATACGATTCCCTATTCCATGCTTTGATTTATCGCTTTTTGTAGTTCTAAATTTGCTTTTCAAAGGATTACTTTTCTTCGGTTTGGTATTTTGGATAACAATTTTTAAATACCCCTGTTGTCGTGTAATATTCATCTTAATTGCAGGTTCTTTTGTCTGCCTTGCAGCTTCTATAGCATTATCCAATAAGTTAGCAAAAAGACTGATTAAATTGTATTCTGAAATACATGTGTCTCGAAAAAACACTCCCTGTTTCTCAAATTGAATTCCCATTTTCAGACATTCTTTTTCCTTTTCATAAATCAAGCAATCCAAAACCCGTATATCAGTAAATTTTCTACTATTTTTATCAATTTTCTTTAAAAGTGCTCTCCCCGCCTCTTCCCTTTCCATTTCTTCCATAACGCCTAAATGGTTAGCAATATCATGACGGATAATTGAAATTTCTTTTTCTTTTTGAACCTGCAACTCCTCAAGTCCTTGATAATATGCAAACTGCTTTTCCAAATTCTTTTCACTGCGATTTTGATACAAAAAAAATACCATAATAAGCAAAACTAATACTGAAAAACAAATACTCAGAGCTTTCCATCCATAGAAAATCAATACACCTATATCCAGACAGGTTAATAAAACACACAACGCATTAAACAATCTGCTTCTGAACTTATAAAAGTAACTCCAGACATTTTTCATAATCCATGCCGAAACAAAGCTTATTGTAACAGTAAAAACAAACAGTGGTACAGATACCGTGTTCATATAACCTACCATTGCATCAATATCTCCCTCGAATCTGACTGCCAGAAGCGGAATTGAAATAACGGACGCCAGCATCTGATAACACCATTCAACAGCAAAAAGATAAGTAAAATTCCAATATGCATATCCCTGGTAACAAATATAAAGCAGCGCAAGCACCGCAGGATAGAAAATCATAATTTCTATACAAAACGCTGTGCTGTTACCAGTCTCTCCCAGCACTCCCCAAAAAATATCATGAATGGCTAACAGCACCATCAACACATATTTTGCAAAGCCTTTATTGCGTTTACATTTTATATAAGGAGAAATCATCCATAAATCCAAGATTCCTTGAATAATTCCTGTTATTACTATGTATATATATCCTTCAATACCATATCCCGGCATAACCATTTTACTCCAATCCATCTAAGATAACGATAAAGCTATTAACACTACAACTTTCATACAATTACCTTTATCCTCATATTGAATCCGGCCCTCTCTGTTTTCTACAATTTCCTTAACAATCCGATTTCCCAAACCATGCTTTCCTGCATCTCTTTTTGTTGTTCTGAAACTATTTTGTAAAGGCACGGCAGATACAGGCTTCGAATTTGCTATAGTAATTTTTAAATACCCCTGCCACTTTTCAATATTCAGGTTTACCACGGGTATTTCTGTCTGTTCAGCTGCTTCTATGGCATTGTCTAACAGATTTGCAAACAAACTGACAAGATCATATTCAGAAATATCCGTATCAGAAAAGCATATCCCCTGTTTTGTAAATTCAATCTGCTTTTCTGCGCATTTTCTCTCTTTATCCAGAATAAGACAATCTAATACCGGAATTCCTGTAAACACTCTATAATTTTTATCAATTCTTTTTAAGAGTTCCCGCCCCTCTTCATCCTCCTCCATCTCTTTCATAATGCTTAAATGATTGGCTATGTCATGGCGAATCCTAGAGATTTCTTTTTCCTTTTGAATTTGTATTTCTTCCCTTGCGCGATAATATGCAAACTGATTCTCCAAATTTTTATCATTATGGTTTTGACTCCAAAAAACAATGATTACAAAAAGAAAAAGCGTCGGAAATATAACGCTGATTATTTTCCACCCTAAAAATATTATGGAACTTATGTCCATACATGCAAATATAATACAGACTATTCGAAAAATCCTTCGCCTTCGCTTATGCAAGCTTTCCATAATATATTTCGTAAGTTTTGCAATCATAAAATATAGAACAGCCATAAAGAATGCTTTGACAATATCCGGCTTGTCCGTATATATTTCAATTTGATTTACATCAAAACGACATATGATAATTAGAATCGGAAATGATACAACTGTTCCAAGTAGCTGAAAACAAAAATCAAAAGATAAGAAATATATAAAATTCCAATGCGCGTATCCTTTATAAAACATACAAAATAGAATAAGCAAACTTGAACAAAAAATAATTATTTCCGCACAAAGCAGCATATAATTATCTTTCCCTCCGAAGAAACTAATAAAGAAATCATGTGCAATTACCAGCAAAAGCAAAATAATATCTGAAAAATTTTTTCTTTTTTTACATTTGACAAAAGAATCTATCATCCAAACATCTGCTGTTCCCTGTACTATAGATACGAATAAAGCATAAATCACAAGTACTATTTGTCTATCTTTCACTACTATTTACCTTAATCCTATAATCAAAAAATATCACGAATCACTTATCATTTTAGCATCTTCAATCTTTTGAAGTACCTGGACATGATATTTTTCTTTGCCGGTGCCTTTTGCTTTTTCATAATACCTCTGGACTTCTTTTCTTATTTCTTCCAGTTCCTTATCCTTTTCCAGCATCTGCCTCTCCAGCTCCTGATGATAATAAAGCTGCTGTTCCCGCTCATTTTCTTTCTCAACCCGATATAAAACCACAAGAAACAATAGGGTTAGGATTGTCGGCATCACAACTACAATTTCTTTCCATTCTTCAATCTGTCCCACGCCCAAAGAAGCTGCCGCCATAATTGCAGAAATAAAATGCAGAAATTTAGTCTGGAGATTCCGCATACTTTTCCAGAAAAATACCGTCGCCGGTGTCGAAGGAATATATAAAAAGAAATAGAGAAGAAAAACATCCGCTCCGAATTCACTTATTTTTACAAAAACCTGAGTTATATCGAAACCACAAAGAAATGCCAGAAAAACAAACTTTCCCACATTACAAAATACTTTTATTAATAAAACATTGGCTAAAAAATAGATACAGTTCCAGATATGTCTTTCTTTTTGACCGAAAATCAAAAGAAATACCATCCCGACAGTCATCAATGCCCATTCCAGACAAAAGACTAATCCTGATGATATTCTATAGGCGCAAAATGTTTCGTGAAATATAAAAATCAGATAAAACAGAATTCCCATTGGCCTTTTCCATTTTATCAATGACTTGGTCACACAAAATACGGCCAATGCTGCCACACATGCCAGAATAAAACAATAAATCAATCTGATATTCATCTTACCTTAGTATCCCCTTTTGTATTTTAGATTTTTTCTAAATAGTCAAAGAATTGATTTCTTGCTTTTGTATATCTTCTTCTGCTAATGGGCAGAATTTTATCATTAAACAATTCAACCCCCTCTGTGGATATTTTTTTGACAAAAGCCGCATTTACGGAATAACTCTGATGAATCCTAATAAAGGAATTCGGAAGTCGGGAAAGAAGGTCGTCCATTTTCATCCACAGCCTTCTTTCTTCCTCCATTCCAAAAATAGTAATCTCATGCTTATTGCTTTCGATATAAATAATATCCGTCGGGTTCAAAATCATGACATCGCTTGAATAGCGTATTACCAGTTGCTGACTTCGTTCTTCATCAATTTCAGCTATTGATTTATCTATCGCTTCTTTAAGCTTCTCCCTTTGAATCGGTTTTAACAGAAAGTAACTTGGCTTTGCCATAAAAATATCAGATACATATTCAAGATATCCGCTCAAAAATATGACCTTTAGCTTCGGAAACAATTTCTGCAATCTGATTGTACATTCAATTCCGGATTTCTCCTTTTCATCCCAGCATATATCCATAATCACAATATCCGGCATGCTCTCATTTCCGTCTTCCAACAATTTCAGATAGGCAGTAAGATCTTGTATACAGATAACAGAAATAATATCTTTATTATATTCCTGATAAAGCATCTGCTCCAATTCCTTCAGTACATCCATATTGTCATCGCAGACCGCAATCCTGTACATTTCGTCCTCCTACCGGGCATTATTTATCCTCCGCAAAATATGCCATATTTTATATTATAACATTGAAAGAGCTATTATAGCAAACCATTAATATACATTATTTACTATGCGTTTTTATTACCTGTAATTTCTATAATCCGTATTGTGCCATGATTTGTCTAAATTCTACAGACCTTGAAAATCCCTCCAAGACCTGGGTACGGCTCATACCGTTGTTTAATTTATTAATCCAGTACTGCTTTCCTGCCGCATCAGAAGCTCTATCCATAAAGGTCTGATATAACACTTCAACGTAATCCGCATTGCTTAAATTCCTGTTTCGGAATTCCTGTGAATCGAAAAAGCTCTTTGCCACAGTTTCCGCACTCATAGTTCCGGTATTAATCCTGTTTGTCCAATCTTCAACCCCGAGGGTTTCTCCTTCTCTGGAAAGTGCCTTGGTATACATCCGCAGAACATAATTTCTGACACCTGGTCTGTAAATACTGCTGCCGTTTGCCTGCATAGTGCCGCGGGCAATTCCGTAGCTGTCACATAAATTACTGAATTCCTGTGAATTTACAAAGCCGCTTAAAACTTCCTGTCTGCTTCCTCCGGTCCAGAGAAAGTTTATCCAGTAATTTAATCCCTCTTCATCGGGCCATCTGTCAAAAAAGGTTTCATATAAAACAACCAGATACTCCAGATCGCTTAAATTGCGATTTTGAAATTCCCTGCTACCAATAAATCCCTGGGAAATTCCCGCTCCGTCAATCTGCTGGGAAATCAGTCTGTCGCACCAATCCTGCAAACCTGCCTCTTCCGCTTCACGGTTTAAGGCACAATTATACATACGTCTTACAAAAGCTTCGACTTGAGAGGGGTCGGCCTGACTGCCTGTTGTAGAACCACCGCCTATTGAAGGATAGTCTCCTCCGGATGTACCGCCTGTCGTTGCGCCGCCTGTCGCTGTACCGCCTCCCGTGGTTTCACCCGGATTATTTACTGTAACTGTATAAGTTACTTTTCTGCTCCTTATATTTCTGTTTTCTGCCGTAATCGTCGCTGTACATGAACTGTTTGCCGTGATTTTACCGGTTGCATCCACGCTTACTCCTGAGGAACTGCTGCTCCAGATAAAGGTATCTGCATCTATTGGTGTACTTCCCACATAAACCCTTAACTGTTCAGAATTTCCAACAGTCAATTCTCCTGATGTTTTTTGGAACTGTGGCTGTATTTGAGCGCCTGCCATAACTCCATAGGTTCTTTGTTCATCTGCCGGTCTGCCGATTGTATAGGCATTGTCAGCACCAAAGCATTGTGTCCAATACCAGACACCATCAATCTGAAAACAACCAATTCCTATACTTTTATATTCTGTAGATAATATATTTCCTCTATGTCCCGGAGAGTTCATCCAACCCGTCATTACATCCTGAGGGCTTGTATGCCTGGCCGCAACATTTTCTCCCCGGAGTTTAGAATGTATCGTAAAGCATGACTCTCCGTTAGGTCTTGTATGACTGAAATAAACAGAACATTCCGCTGCTCTTGTCATTGCCGCCGCTAATAAATCCGCATCCATACTTAACGGAGAAAGTCCCTGTTTCGCTCTTTCGGCATTTACCAAATCCAATATCTGATAAGCATATGTATATGAAACTTTACCTGTAACATTTAACTGCTGCATAGAAGTATCATAAGAAACCTGCATTCCTCCCTCCTGCATCTTAGACACAAGCACGGAGATTCCTACACTTCCTGTTGTATAAGCATAAATATTTCCTGTTCTGTCCTTAAACAAAACCATGGGCATTTGAAATCCCTGTCCACCGTTGATCTTAAAGCCCAACGACTTCAAATTTTGGCATGCTGTTTCATTTCTTTCATAAATTGCAAAAATTCTTTCCGAAACGCCTTCCAGATTCAAGGATTTTCTGATAGTTTCATCGGAATTTCCCACAATATCAATAGCATAAATATTTATCAGATTCATATCCATACCGGAAGTCAGCTTGTCCAAATATCCCAAGACACTTGCCGTATAAGAGCAGGAACCCATTCCGCCCAATACAATGATTCCGTATTTTCCATCATTTCCGTTAAAGGTAGATGTTTTACCTGTTCTGATGTCTGTTATGGGAAAGGAGTATCCGGAGATGCTTGCGTAGCTGCCGGCTTCCTCCAGCAATTCTGGTATATCAGCTATTTCATCCATTTCGTTAGCAGAAACCTCATCTTCATAAATTTCCTGCTCAATATTTATTTCTGCTCCTGTTTCACTTCCTTCTGTCGTGCCGACTCCCGCTGCATTAACTTCTGCCACAGAGGCAAAAATCATTGTAAGAGCAAGGAATGCTGCACCTATACAACTCATAGTATTTTTAGCCTTTTTTAAGTTAGCTTTTAACATTTTTATTCCTCCCATCGCTTTACATTTATATCTTATAATCCATAAGAAGCTTTTATATTGCCAAATTCTTTAGACAGCGTAAATCCATAGACAAGACTGTCTCTTGTTTCCTTCCCGGTTTCCAAACGGTTTACCCAATCTGCAAGTCCCGCTTCATCCGGCTCACGATTTAAAAATGTGCGGTACATTCTGGTAACAAACTCCGTATCGGACAGATTTTGATTTCTAAGCTCCTGTGAGTGAAGGAATCCTACTGTCGCCACCTCTTCTATGCTTTTTTCTCCTGTCAGATATTTTCTGCACCAGTATTCCAGACCGTCATCATCATAAGCTCTTCCCAGCATTTTAGTATAAAGTCTGGCAATAAAACCTGTAGCACCTGCATTTTTATCACGATATGCCGAAAGTGTAACTGTTCCTCTGATTACTCCGTAGGAATTGCACAAATTTGAAAATTCCTGAGATTCGGCAAAGCCACGATACACATATTCACGGCTCATACCGTTTTCAAGATCAGATACCCAGCCATTCAATCCGCCTTCGTCCGCTTCACGCCCAAACATAGTGCGATAAAGCATTTTTACATACTGCACATTGTTGTAATTAAAGTTTTTAAATTCCTCACTGAAAATAAAACCTCGTGCTATTTCTGCGGCTGTTTTCTGTCTGCTTTTTAGTTTGCTATTCCAATCATTAAATCCTGCCTCATCCGCTTCACGACACATCGCAACATTGTAAAGCCTGTATACAAAGCCTTCCGTACCTGCTTTTCCCTCCCATGTTTTGGGTCCTTCCGGAATTTCATTTTCATCAGGCTGCACATAAACAATACATTGCGCAGACAAATTACTTCCATCATTGGTTGTTGCTTTAATAATGGCCTGTCCTTTACTCAACGCCATCACATTCCCGTTAGAATCAACTGTTGCAACAGCAGGATTATCCGATGTCCATTTTATCGTCTTGTTCGTTGCATTTTGCGGCTGTGCATCCGCTATTAGAGTCAGGCTTGTCCCTTCTACCATTTCAAAAGATGTATAATTCAGATTAATAGATGTAATTTTTGTCTCTGTATCTTTCGGCAAAGCTGATCCCGTAATGGAATACTTTTTGCTTTTCTCTCCCCCAAACATACCGATTCCCAAAATGGAAAATTGGTAATTTCCTGCATCTTTTGCCCTAAAGTCTCCTGTTAAAATATAATCCCTGCCTTCTATCAGCGTTGTTCCTTTGTATGTAACTACCGGCACTATGTACTGCTCTTTCCCATTATAAGTCAAATTCGAAACACTTATCGTTGCACTAGAGATATCAGGTGTCGTCATGCCTACTGCAAAGGATACCGTCCCGTCGTAGGTTTCTTTAGGTTCATATGTAATATTTAGATTTCCGTTTGCATCGGATGTGCCTTGACCGATATATAAGAGATTATTAGTTGCTAATACTTCATCCGCATTTTGGGATTTTATGACATAAAAGTTGTAGGTCTCGTTGGGCAGGAGGCTGGTAAAGGTGCCTGTGCCGGAGAAACTGTTGCTAACGATTTGTTCAGTTTCTACTTCTAATACAGATTCTGTTGAAATTCGACTATTAGAATTTAATTCAATTTTTATAGGAACCAAACTATTTATGTATGTTCCATTTCCGAGTTGTCCCCCCCCGTTAAATCCCCATGTATATAAATTTCCATCTTTTGTGATTGCTGCACTATGCCAATCTCCAAGACTCACTGACGACACATTTTCCATTATCTTTATTGGTATATTACTACTAGCAGATGTTCCATTTCCAAGTCGTCCAAATCTATTATCTCCCCATGTATACAAATTTCCATCTTTTGTGATTATTGCACTATATTCTCCAAGATTTACTGACGACACATTTTCCATTATCTTTATTGGTATATTACTACTAGCAGTTGTTCCATTTCCAAGTTGTCCAAATCTATTATCTCCCCATGCATATAAATTTCCATCTTTGATTACTGCACTATGCCTATCTCCAAGACTTACTGACGACACATTTTCCATTATCTTTATTGGTATACTACTGTAATCAGCTGTTCTTCCATCTCCAAGTTGTCCATCACTATTATCTCCCCATGTATATAAATTTCCATCTTTTGTGATTGCTGCACTATGAT
>CAZDRM010000026.1:0-6838 GCA_964507745.1 uncultured Lachnospiraceae bacterium | reverse complement strand
ATTATCTCCCCATGTATATAAATTTCCATCTTTTGTGATTATTGCACTATGATAATGACCAAGACACACTGACGACACATTTTCCATTATCTTTATTGGTATACTACTACTGACAGTTGTTCCATTTCCAAATTCTCCATTTCCATTAGATCCCCACATGTACAAACTGCCATCTTTTGTGATTGCTGCACTATGTCCCCATAGACTTACTTGTATTACATTTCCCTCATCTCCAAATCCATGTCCTCCACCGCCTCCTCCTGCTCCGGTGTTAGCTTCTCTAAGTACAATTTTATACTTCCGTCCTATTTCAATCCGAATATTCATACTTTCCGTATCATATCCCGATTTTTCAATACTAACCTTATAATCTCCCCGTCTCAGATATGCATTTACACTGCCATTCTTATCAGTCATTTGAGAGACTCTACCTATCCATACTTCCGCATCTTTAACAACCTTCCCATCTGTCCCGACTACAACAAATTCCACTCTATGCTTTTCATGCGGACAGGTTCCAAATCCATACTCGTCAAAATCAATAGAATAGTAGAAATCATCTGTCTTTTTCGTTTTATCTACTTTTCCGCTCCATTTTAATCCCTCTTCATTCAAAAACTGCACTTCAAAACTGATCTCCAATTTTTTAGAGATATCGCCATCAATACAGTTTTTACACTCATGTCTAACTTCAGAATCACTTGAATCGGGTTTTACAAGTTCTCCTTTTATCTCCAGCCCTACTGTAGCTTTCAGTGATGCTTTTGCAACTTTATCACTGAGGATTTTAATCTTAGGTTCCATTGAAATACCGACAAAGATTGTGGCATCCGCCTTTAATTTCATGGAGAATGCAGGTGCTTTTGAAATGTCTTCTGCACCTTTTTTATTGGACACTTTATAGCCTATACTTCCACTTAATTTTCCATTTACCTCTATCTTTCCGTCTGCTCTTAAAACAATAGCAGGAGAAAACTCAATATAAACTCCCGGCATAAGTCTGAATCCTAATTTGGGCAAAGGAATAGAGCCTTCTGCTTTTCCCGAGACTTTTCCTTTAATTCCCACGTTGTAATCCAATTTTACTTCCAGATACTGATAATTCCTTGTAATCTGTACCTTCAAGGAAGCCTTTACCGACAATTCAATAGAACCCGATATTGTAGCGCTTGCCTTTCCATTATTTCCATCCTTATCAATTTTTCTTTCTGCAAGTTCACAAGTACTGGTAATTTCTTTACCGACTTCCATTTCCGCTTCAGGGATTAATACTCCCTCTTCCTGAAGTGTTTCAACCCCTTTTCCTAAATATGTAATCCCCTCTTCACAAAAATCAGTATCAACATCAGCCGCTTCCATACCGGCGCTTTCATCAATTTTTACAAAATCAAAAACTTCATCTAAAGAAGTCTGTGTGCCTTTTAGGGTAACCTTATCTCCATTTATCTTGATATTACCTACTTTTATAATTAAAACTGTTCCGTCATCATACTCATAGACAAAAATATCTCCTACCTGCAAACTTTTAATTTCTTTGTCCGCATGCTCAAATACATAAATGCTATTTTCTTCATCAATATCGGTAATATTTGTATTACCCTGCCCCTGCTCAAGTACAATAGTATCTTCCTCATAAACAGCAAAATTATTCGTATCGTCATTATCCAGATTCAAAACCCTGTCTGCATCAAAATCAGCTGTGGTTTTTGAAAAAAACTCCTGCATTTCCCTTGTATAGTTGGGCGATTCATATACAATACACAGCGGTCTTAATGTATCAGAATTTACTAAAAATCCTCTTAAATAGAAATACTGTGGCATTGTATCAGTATCTATATCAACTATAGCCTGAGTATCCTCTTTCGTTACTTTCAAATAACCGGAAGCTAAAAGCTTCTTCCCCGATTCGTCATACACTCCCACTACAAGCGCAGCATCTTCCATCGCTTCAAAAGATACTGTTGCCTTTTTACCATTCATTTCAATTGAAAAAACATGATATCCCAAATTCTCTTCCTGTGCTGCTATTTCCGTCTCAACAGCCTCTGCAAGAAGATTTCCAAAAGAATCATTACCCTCAATTGTCAGCTCATTTTCAATATCCGAGTCAGCTTCTGAATCATCAGTCTCCTCTCCTTTTGTATCATTTTCCGTATTATTTTCAGGCTCTTCTTCTAATATCTGATTCTCACTGACTGTCTCTGCTAGTGCAGAAATACTTCCTGAGCCAACAGTTAAAACCACAATCATCATAAATGCCAATATGCGTGTACAAATTTTCTTCATCTGTGTTCCCTCACAATTCTTCTTAATTTAAAATGGTTCTTTCTAACTTACATCCATACAACACCAAAATCCATACGATACTAAAACCAGTCTTACAATCCATAACTTTGCATAATTTTTGAAAACTCAGCCGACCTTGAAAATCCCTCCAAAACCTGCTCTCTGCTCATACCGCCATTCAATTTATTCAGCCAATACCGTTTTCCTTCCTTATCCGAAGGACGATCCATAAACGTCTCATAAAGAGTTTCCACATAATC
The DNA here is from genome assembly GCA_964507745.1 of uncultured Lachnospiraceae bacterium. Classification (GTDB taxonomy): domain Bacteria; phylum Bacillota; class Clostridia; order Lachnospirales; family Lachnospiraceae; genus UBA2882. The sequence continues at coordinate 4,292 of CAZDRM010000026.1, read as the reverse complement.
CGCATTACTCAAATTCCTATTTGAGAATTCCTGTGAAAAGAAAAAGCTCTTTGCAACATTCTCAGGGCTCATGCTTCCAGTATTAATACGGTTTGTCCAATCTTCTACACCCAATGTTTCTCCGTTTCTGTTAAGCGCTTTTGTATACATTCTAAGCACAAAATTTCTTACGCCAATTCTATATATGCTGGAACCATTTTTCTGCATTGTTCCTCGCGCAATTCCGAAACGATCGCATAAATTGCTGAATTCTGCCGAATTTACAAAGCCGCTTAAAACTTCTTCTCTGCTCATTCCTGCATTCAGTTTAGACAGCCAGTCATTTTTTCCCTTTGCGTCTGCTGAACGGTCAAAAAAAGTCTGATACAAAACATCTAAAAACTCGCTGTTACTCAAATTCCTGTTTTTAAATTCCGGACTTCCTATGAATCCCTGTGCAATTCCCGCACCATCAATTTGTCCCGAATTTAATCGATTACTCCAGTTCGACAAACCTGCCGGTTCTGCGCTTCTTCCCAAAGCAACTGTATACATGCGGGATACAAAATCTACAGATGCTCCATTTCCACCCACACTGCCCGTATTCCCACTATTTGCAGTTCCATTGTTTATATTTGCAACATCCTTCTTTACATAGAACCTTTGCCCATTTCCACTCAAGATGTTATACATCTTAACATTTGTTCCTTCCGCCGCACTTGTATAATGCAGACTCATGCCACAACCTAAACTGTTTTTAGGCAAAAAATAATATCCTTCTTTCTCATTTCCATAAAGATACCATCTTTGATTATCTCCGCCATGGTAAGGAGCCGATGCAATATTTGTTTCATTTACTGCCCCTCCCCAGCAATCTAAAGCCGAACCATTTTGCATTGCTAAAATTCTATAACTTCCATCCTCTAAAAGAGTAAAACGCCATTTCTGTCCTACTGTTCCTGTATATTTCCTGCTTGTAATATTAGAATAATTATCCTGTGTAACATAATTTCCTGTTGCAACATTCTGAATACTTGCCTCAAAATCCAGTCCAATATTTTGATAATTTCCCAACAGACAAACAATCGGTGTGATTGCTGCTGATGAATAATTTCCCGATGAGTCAAAAGCATAAATATGTGTATTATAATTATAAATTTCATAATTATGTGCACTTCGCTGAACTCGATATGTATATCTTGTTCCTGATTGACTTCCTCTCGCTGCCGGGTCCGTCATCCAGTCATGAATGATATCATCCTGACCATTAATCGACGTCCAAGTCGGAAACTGCACACGCGATATAGGACAACTATCCGTTACCGTACAGCTGACAGTATACCCGTCTACTCCGGCATCTGTTACTTTGATGTCAGATATGACAGGCGGCGTTAAATCTATATATTCACTCAAGCCATAGAATGCCTGATTTCCACTTTTATCCCATGCATAAATATGCGTATTATACCAGCCTTCTTCATTATTATGTTCAGAAATATTAACCCTGAAGCTAATATCTCTTGAAGTTGCTGTCCCGACGTAGTCTCCTCCCCTCCAAAATATATCATCCTGACCGTTTTTATCCGTCCATGTAGGGAATTCTACTCTGTCTATGCCACTATTATCTGTCACTCTGCAATTAACTGTATATCCGGTATTATCGTGATTTGTTATAGTTACGTTGCTGATTATTGGCGGAATCGTATCTCCTTGTGTTGCAAAAGAATTATAGACTGAATCGTTTATATGATATAACCTATATCCCCCACTAAAATAACCATTATAGTAATTTTTCCATTCGCTGCCGGAAAAACTAATATAACCATTATTGTGCCATACCTTGCCTTTACTGGTTCCATCAGAAATATATATTCCTCCTGAATCCCATCCCAAAAGAAGCATGTTATGTCCGCTTCCGCCTTTTCCCCACAAAGCATCTCCTGGTCTTGCATTAGAATTTAAAAATGATATTAAATCAGAAGTCGAAGAATAGGATTTGTTAATCTTTGTGACTTTATTTGTATCATAATAATCAATACCTAATGTATTAAACCAAACCTGATTACAAAATGCACAGCATTGTGTACATTTATATACACCATTCTTATAATAATTTAATGTAAACGAACCATTTAAACCATTCACATAAGAAATAATTTTATTTTTAATAACATCTTGAGCAGACGACTCTGCCTCCATAATGGATTCTTCTTCTAATATGCTGCTCTCTACTTCATCTGAGCCATTGGATTCTTCTACTTCTTCTAAAGTATTTATACTTACTGTTTCCTGAGAAAGTATATTTACAGCTTCTTCATTTGCAAAAACAGGTACTTGCATAGAATTTAAACTTATAATTATACCAACCAAAATTACAATTGCTTTTTTATATTTCATGCTATTCCACCTCTTTCAGTCCAACATAATTCAAGCACTTTCAAATTTCCATAATTCCAATTTTTCCCTATTATCATTTTTTTATAATATACTTACTTCCAAAATCACAATCAATACATTTTGCATTTTTGGTATCTGGTATCGCAAAAATGGTTGTTCACAAAAAAAACACCTCTGAATATCATTATCAAAGATGTTTCTTTTTAAATATCCTGCTCTTTTTTTTCAAATTATAGACACGTTAAATACCATATTCTTCGCACAATATGCTACAATAGCTACTATCTTCAATAGCTTTTTCCCATTCCTCTGTACGATCATCCTTAAGTAGACACTTATATAACACCTTTATGCGATGTTCGCCTTCTATTCTTCCCTCCGTTATGCCTTCCTCCCTGCCAAGCTCCCTCTCATCTGCTCTGATAATTGCCATTTCCCTCTCTTCGTCAAATTCGTAAATACTCATCTTGATTACCTCCGACTTCTGCTCCATAAGGAAATCTTTTAATATATTTTCCCGGATACATTCTTCTACAGCTTTTATGACTGCATCCTTCAATTCCATTTCCTTACTGTATTTCCGTACCTTGTCAACATACTGCATATACTGTTTTAACTCCGGGCACCTCTCCTTCAGTTCTTCATTCATCCCCGAATTAATATTCAACACCCTTACTTTTAATTCCAATGAAGGCTCATCCGTCGGTATCAGATAATTATCCGACAGCTTCATCTCCATCTGCTCCGGTAAAGTTCTCACTCCGTTATAAAACACCACAAAGTTCGGATTGGGCATAACAGTCTTTTTATTACTGTAGATACTTTTATTCATAAATTCCTTCTGCCAGACATCCGCAATATAAAACAAATCCCGAAGCGGCATATTCACAGGCACAGTGGACTGGTGCTCATACAGATTCACACAGCTTGCAAACACAAAGGACAGATTATTTTTGACATTCATAAACACTGCATTTTCCAGCGTATTGAATTTCAACGATGAAGCATCCTTATAATCCGTTCCGTTGACACCATTATACAAAGATAAAGCCCGCTCCTCTTTTCCAAACAACCTACGGAACACCGTATCCTTGTACTTTTCCTGTACGCCTTTTATCTGCGCACCCGTTTCCTGTACATGGTTTTCTTCTTTCTTCATAAGCAACCTCCTTACGCAGGAGTTACCCGTCCATTTTCTTTTCCTGAAACTCCCGCTTTTAAAATGAATTTGTTGGATTTTAAAAGCATTGATTTCAAGACGCCTTCCGGCAGAAAATAGAATGCACCAGATTGTGCAAAAAGAATTTTAGAAATATATGCTTTTACAGAATACTAACATTTTATTAACCGTATGTCAATATACAATATTGCGTTTTGTTAAGTGTGCCTGCGCCGAATCACTAATTGCACCATACGCAGCACAAACACCAAAAGCAGTGCTATAAAAAGCGCAGGAATTAAAACAGTAATTTCAAGGATATCCTTTGTATATCTCAACGGATAAAAGAAACAAAAAAGTGTTATACCGTAGCCTGCCACAAAACAGCCTGTAATTCTCAAAAATGTAAACCGAAAGTTAAAACCACTTTTTATCCGTATCCAATCAGCCACATTTAACAGAATAAACAATATAATTCCATCAACAATGCCTAACACATATTCTGGCTCAATAGGCACCCCCAAAAGAGACCAGTAGTCTTCCCAAATAAACATCGTCCACATAAAAACCCAGGCAACCCCCATATATGCAAGAAACATTTCAATCCCCAGTACAATTCCCCATGCCGGTATATAAAGTCCCCGATAAGACATTCCAATAAATGCCAGTCCCATGACCAGCAACACAGCAATGCATTCCAATGTCAGCTTACATATCCTCACATTCAGGAAGTCATCTAAAATCTGCTCCCTATTGT
>CAZDRM010000025.1:0-22504 GCA_964507745.1 uncultured Lachnospiraceae bacterium | reverse complement strand
TTATGAGATTCCTCGTGGAATCAACTTGTTTATACTGGCACTGGGACTGATTCATCTCATATTCCACTTAGGGGATTGGGTGGATTATGGAATCGGTCTCCTTGCTGTCAGTTCTTTCTTGGAAATTTTATACTGGCTGTCAAAGGGCACAGCCATTGGCGGCGGGGATGTGAGATTAATGAGAGCGGCAGGACTGCTGCTGGGATTTAAGTTATCCGTTGTGGCATTCTTAGCAGGCTGCATATTAGGTTCAATCATACATCTGATCCGCATGAAGGTGTCGGGAGTCAAAAACGTATTGGCGATGGGACCATATCTTGCCGCAGGAATATTGCTTGCGGCGTTATGGGGAAATGAATTTTTAAATTGGTATTTAGGTTCGTTTACAAGCCCTGTAGGGTAGCGGACTTTATATATATGAAATGAAATAAAGATAAATGATGGAAGCAGTACATTCCATATCAGGGAGGTAAATCATGGCAAAGGCACAAAGAGTACTAAGCATTGAAATCGGATATTCTTTGACACAGGTTTGTGAAATGGATTATCAGTCAAAGCATCCGAAGGTATACGGGGTTTTCAGTATGAAGACGCCGGAAGGAATTCTGGACGACGGTTATATCAAGGTAACGAATGAGTTTGTAAACGACTTGAAATCCTATATTACCGCAAACGGTATGATTGCCAAGAAGGTAATTTTTGCCGTATCATCCACAAAGATTGCAAACAGAGAGGCAATGGTTCCTTTTGTAAAAGAGAAAATGCTCCGGGATATGATTATGTCCAATATCACGGATTATTTCCCGGTTGATCCTACACAGTATCAGTTTGCCCATACCATTATGGATGTGGTGGGGGATGACGCAGGATCAAAGCAGTACCGCATTATGATTATGGCGGCGCCGTCGGATATCTTAAACGGATACCACCAGCTTGCAAATTCCCTTGGTTTGGAGTTAGCGTCCATTGATTACAGCGGTAACAGTATTTTCCAGGCGCTGCGCCACAGATTTGCCACAGGAGTAAATTTGACGGTTAAGATTGACGAGCGTTCCTCCCTTTTGACCGTTACCAATAAAGGCGTTATTACCATGCAGCGCGCCGGCATTTACGGTGCGGATCAGGTTGTAGATATTCTGATGGAAACGGATGTTTACGGGGAGCCTCTTACTTATGAGGGCGCCATTAAGACCCTGCGCCGCAACAATCTGGTTATGAGAGAAGAAGAGGAAGCGCTTCTGGCCGAAAAGGAAGAAGAAGTGCGCCGGCTGGAACAGATGCAGCAGGAAGCTATGAATCTGGCGGCCACAACAGGAGATACTTCCCAGGTTGCTTCGGCCACTGTAGCGGCAAAGCAGGCGGGAGCCAATTTAAAGATGCTCCGCTTGAGAAGAGACGTTACCTTAAGCTACCAGCAGTTGATCAGTTCCATTGTACGTGTAATTGATTATTACAATTCCAAAAACAGGGACGCGGCAATCGATAATATTATTATTACCGGTATTGCGGCGGATTTCTGGGGATTTGCAGGTCTCCTGTCACAGGAGCTGGGGCGTAATGTAGAAGTATTAAAGGATTTGGCAGGGACCAACATTGACCAGGGTCTTCATTTACAGGGAGTATCCCTCGGCGATTACATCTCGGTAATCGGAGCGGGACTTGGTTCCGTAGGATTTATGCCTGTAGAGGTCAAAGCGGACAAGAAAAAAGGAGGCGGAAGCGCCCAGGAGTCCTTAAGCAGTATCGGAAACAATGATAAGCTTCCCTATATTGTTCTGGGTATCGGCACCGCGGCGGCCATTGTGATTTGTGCCATAGCTCTTGTTCCTTATTTTGTGGCAAAAAATGAAAATAATACTTTGCAGGAGAGAAAAGCGCAGCTTGCTCCAGTACAGGATACATACAATGCTTATACAGCTAAGCAGGCTGATTATGATTACATAACTGCAATGAACAACATTACTATGAACAACAACGACCAGTTGCTGGATATTTTGGCCGATATGGAGAATAAGCTTCCTTCCGATGTCATGGTTGAGTCCATGACGATTACGGAAGACAGTATTATATTGGATATTCTGACGCCCAACAAGTATGATATTGCAAAAAACTTGGTGGAATTCAGAATGATGCCGTATTTTTCTGAGGTACGCACCAGCGGATATTCAGAACGGCAAGAGACGGAAACCGGTATTATTATAGGCTCCTATACCATTGAATGTATGTATGGCGACAATCCCTACTTGAGCCAGCCTGAGGAAGAAGATGCGGCTGAAGTTATGGAAGGTGCACAACAGCCGGCATCTGATGATGAAGTTATTGAAGAGTAGGGGGATAAAGACATGAAGGCTAAAAAGAGTGAAATAAATATTTTAATAATGTTAATCGGAATTTTACTGGCGGTTCTTTCTTACTTTGTTGTTTATTCTAAATTTACCGAAAAGAGAGACGCTCTCGTAGCGGAAAACGCCACATTGCAAAGCGAAGTAGACGCCTTGCAGCAGCTGGCTGATAACAAGCAGTTTTACATTGATGAAACAAACCGGATGGATAATGAGATTCAGGATATTTTAAGCGGCTTTCCCGGAGAGGTAAGAGCGGAGGATCATGTTATGTATACAGCCGGTTTTGAGGCAATGTTTCCTGATACCATATGGGTTAACGGCTTGGAAATTGATGACACGGAGCTTGTTCATATAGCGACATCAGAACAGGCGGCGCCTGTAAATGATGCGATTGTGGAAGATACGGGAGATGGAGTGGCAAATGATGCGGTTGTTGCTTCGGGGGGATTAAAAGATACTGTATTTTTATATTCCTCTCCCTTTAGAATGAGGTACAAAATAACATACCGTTCTTTTAAGGATGTTGTAAAGATGATTATCCAGTCTGACGAGCGTATGAGTATTCAAGACATTACGCTGGCTTATGACGCAGAAAGCGGTTGTCTGGCAGGCAGTTTGGAAGCTACCGTATATACGGTTACCGGTACGGATTATATTTACAAAGAACTGGATATTCCCGGTGTCAGAACGGGTGTTGCGGATATCTTTAAAGCAGGCACAGTGTTAGATTTGACCAGATTGTCAGGCATTGGAAATAACGAAGAAAACCCCGAAGACGGAGAAGAAGCGTCTGATCAGCCTGATCAGGAAGTAGCAGGTGACTAAATTGATAGTCAGATAGGAGTTCTTTATGAAAAAAATCAAAAAGGACAACAGCGGTTTTACATTGGTTGAGCTATTGATTGCCATAGTGATTATTGCCATTGTGCTTACACCGTTGTACAGCAATTTCAGACAATCTACATATTTAAACGGAAAAGCCAAGAAGGCTATGGATGCTACCAATATGGCAAGTAACCTGATGGAAGGCTTGAGCGCTTATACGCCGGAAGAGATTATTTTGGGCTTTTACAGCAATGACAGTGTGGACGTAAGCATTCCGGATAGGTATAATACCCTTAATATTATGCCAAATGAGGTAACTGTGACGGAGTATGGCGATTTGGTACCTACTTCGGGAGGATATGCCAAAGGCTTTATTACCTCCGATTTGGTTTTAGGAGCGGGCTCTTATGATTATTCCAGTGCTAATTATGCGCAGTCCCGGGGCACTACGGCGTCGCAGCCCTCTATGAATCAGCTCAAGATAAAAGAAAGTCCTGACGGTAAGTATTATTTCTATGCAGCAGGAGTGGATCAGGCAAGAGGCGTTTATGATATAGTCGTGGAGCTGGACACCACTCATGTGACCGGATTTTCGGGGGACTTTAATGGGGACGGTATAATAGATTCGTCTCCGACCGGTGGCGAGGTTTATGGTATTAATGATTTTGAATCGGCGTTTATTACAAATATCAATCCTTTGTTTGACGGCGTTTATTCGGAGAATATTAGTCAGCGCCAGAATGCTGCGGCAGCGCTTCTGGCAAAGAAGACCAATCCGTCGGTTAATCTGGATGCCGCGGATCTTTATCCCGGAATGGTAAGAACCATAAATGTTGTTATTGAAAGGGACGTTTCCACCGGTTTTGTGTCTGTAACCGTGAAAGAAAATTATGCGATAAATTCGGATTTTGTGACTCCTGATGGTCGAACGATAAATTTAGGCAATGTTTTTACAGGACAGACTTTGATATATTCCACTACGGATAAGCTGGTTTTTGACGGAAGTACCTATCAGCAGGATCCCAGAAGCATTTATCTTTACTATAATGCTAATTATTACTCTACAAACACAAGATATTTGGATAAATTTGTGATTGACAATCCGGATCATGTTCCTGTGGATCTTTATCTTCTCAGAACAAAATCCGCAGAAACCACAGACCCTCTTGAAGAAAGTTATGCTTCAGAGTTGAGGGTAAATGATGTAACAGGTACAGGCGACGTCAAAATATATTCCAATTTGAGAGATCACATATTAAAGACGGATGCCCAAAATGCTTCATCTACATACCGCGGGAATTTTAATCGGTGTCTTACGAATATAGGAAACAGAACTGTCCATGGTTTTCCTGATGCCGAATACGAGAGAGTGGTTCATGATACAGGCGGAGTAAAAAAGGAGACGGAGAATCGCATGTACAGCGTCAAAATGTATGTATATGATGCAGGGGCGGCAGCCGCAGGATTTCCGGCGGAGATGTTGGTTACGGAATTTGGCGGAAGCTCATTGCAGTAAGAAAGGATGTTTGGCTGATGATGGCTGCGTTTAAAAACAGGTTAAAGGAAAAATTAAATGATGACAGGGGTTCTGCTATTGTTCTGGTAATAATTGCCATTGCATTTGTGGGGACGCTGGTAGCCATGTTGGTTTATATGGTGTATTTCAACTATTTAATGAAATATACCGACCGTTCGGCTAAGAACAATTTTTATACGGCTGAAACGGCGTTAGACATTATCAAGGCGGGGCTGGAACAGGATGTATCGGATGCCATGGTTGCAGGGTATTATGATGTTGTGACCAATCATTCCACTGAATCGCCCGAAAACAAGCAGGCTGCCTTTGAAGCCGAATTTCTGAGATATTTGTGTGATGTAAAATTAAACGTGCAGACAGTGAATATGGGAGACGGAGCGGCGCGGCATCAGGCTATATATGATCCGGCCAAATTTGCTGCATACTGGAATATAATTACAAGGCTTGGCGACAGCAGTTATACTGATTTTAAGATTGCTGCCAATGTAGGCGACGAAGGCGCCAGGATGATGACGGGCGCATGGGATTCGGGAGCTTATGGTAATGCCGCTACAAATGATGGAGCCGACGCTGTAGTAAAGAACGGTCCTTCTGTGATATATAACGGAGATACTGTGACCTTTAGGAATGTAAAGGTTTCTTATACGGATGCATCCGGATATGTTTCCATTGTTCAGACCGATATTGTTGTTGAAACTCCTCAGGTAAGCTTTTCCACGGTTTTGAACATGCCGGAGCTTGATAGCTATTCTCTTGTTGCTGCAGGCGGAATATATAACGGTTACGGAAGAAGCTATGCCCAAAGCAAGCCGGATGTCAACGGTTCCCAGACGGAAACGGTTGTAACGGGCAATGTGTTTGGCGGAGAAAAGGGAATTTTTGTTCATGGCATTGGCGGACAGATTTCTTTTGAAAAGAAGAGCACGGATCCGGATACAAGAAGCTATACGGTAACGGCCGGCAGCATGAATGCCCTGACGGGGCGAAATCAGCTGGATGCAAGCAATCGTAATCCGGCAGCGGTTCCCAGTATAAAGGTTGACGAAAATTATGAAGTGTGGGCAAAGGATTTATATGTTGAATCGGCAACAATGAATGTGGCCGGCAACTGCTTTATTCAAGACGACCTTACCACGGACGGCAGCTATTCGGGAGTTTATTTAAGCGGAAATTATTCGGGATACGGAACCACAACAGGCAGCGCCGCTTCCAACAGTTCTATTTTGATAAACGGCGCCCATACCACTTTGGATTTTAGCCAGTTAAAGAGTCTGGAGCTTGCCGGTCATGCTTATGTAGGCAGCATACATTACAATGCCAATGAAGATGATGCGAGAACAGGCGACTATATCGCTGATGTAGAAGAATACAAAAAAGCTCATGAAAAGCCTGAAGATGGCGAACAGGAAGAAGGAAGCAGCAGCGCCGGAAGCGGCAGCGCTGTAACGGGAAGCGCCGGAAGTGCCGGAAACGGCGATGATGAGGATGATGACAGAATCGCTTCCAACGAGAGAGATATTCTCATGGGTCAGTCTCTGGCGGTAAAGAGCGACCAGATTATGTATATGGTTCCTGTTGAATGCATGGGTTATGATGGGGATACGCAGATTTTAGGAAAGAATCCCATGACATACAATGAATATCTGAAGTTTGCCACCACCTATGAGCCGGAGCTGAATTCAGAAGGAAATGTGGTTATGGAAGATGGCAAAATCAAATATTCCGACCAGTTAAAATATACGGTAGTGCGTCTTGATGTTGTCATGAATAAGGTGGGAGGCTCCATGAACAGCTACGGGGCATCTTATATTCCGGTATTCAGGCGTATTAACGGCGATGTGCTGGTGTATTTCTACATAAGCTTTGCATCGGATGACAAGGCAAACCAGTTTTTCAGAGATTATTATCAGGCGGATAAAGCGGCTTTTGACAGATATATGAAGACTTATCTGGATACATACAGGATTTCTCCCAGTATTACCGCCAATAACAGCGGAAAGCTGAGCATTGCCGGCAATTTACTCCGTATGAGCGGCGGCAACATTATCATGGTACATGATACCTTTGATAATGATTTGGCGAATTATGAGGCAATGCTGGCCAACAGAACCCAGTATGCCCAGTATTATCAGAATCTGTCCAAATACCTGATGAAGACAACGGATGATTTGGCAGCGCTTCAGATTCGGAATGATGTATTCTCAAATCTTACGGTAGAAGAGAGCAAATTTAATGAACAGGTATCCCACGGAACCTTTAAGACCTACAAAAATACTTCCGATGATATAGTAGCCCTTGTAGTAAATAATAAGGGAATGGGTGTATTTGATTTCAGCACCGGCAACAGCGCCTTGTCGGGAATGAATCTCTCAAATATTCATCTGATTATCGCCACGGGAGATGTCAGGGTTAATGTGAGAAATTATGATGGTCTTATCTTATGTGGAGGAGATATTTATATCGGCTCGGCAAATGAAAGAATTGATTATGATGCCACCGAGGTTCAAAAAGCCATGGCTGCAAAGAATAACAGCAGTAAGTATGCGTTTGAAGTAATGCAGAATGGAATTGCCTATGCAAATACCTTGGGAACTGCCGATGTGGATCTTGTTACGGCAGTGGAGCAGCAGAAGGAAGACGATATTATAAGGGCGTCGGATGTTGTGAAGTTTACGAATTGGATTAAGGAGTAGACATTTATGAAAGAGGATAACAGGGGCTTTAGTTTAGTTGAATTAATTGTTATTGTTGCGATTATGGCGATTCTGCTGGGGGTACTGGCAGCCAATATCACTCGTATCAGCGGATACCGCGCCAAGGAGTGCAGGACTAAGGTTGTGTCCAGTCTGGAAAACGGAAGGCTGGTAACCCTCAGCAAATCCCGCGGAGGCAGTAATATGACCAATACAAATACTTATCTGGTATTTGTCAGAAATGACACTAATGGATGTAATTACTGTATTACGGTTGTTGAAAATGCAATTACCGATGTAAAAAAGATAAGTAAGGGGAATGTTACCCTGAAATATTCTTTTACCAAAAATGCAACGGATGGAACGCCTATTGGCTCCTTTAACGGTCCTCAGGGCTTGGGAATGGACAGTCCGGATGATGTATTACAGGCTGCCGTAGGAGCCGGATTCCGGGTTGGATTCAGCAGGCAGAACGGAGCTTTTTTGTCTTATGATGATACAGGTAACGTTAATGTATATCAGATGTTTGCCTCTCTTGGCAATTATAATTACGGTATAACAATTCACCCTAAGACCGGAGAAGTTGAGGTTGGAGAAAGAACCCGGGCAACACCATAAGCGGTCGCTGTTATATAAGGAGGATATATGAAAAGAGTAAAAAAAGACAGGAGAAAATTGAATAACCATGGTTTTTCATTGGTAGAGTTTTTGATTGCCGTGGCAATTTTGGGAGTTGTCTCTCTGACAATCTATTCCTTTATGAACACAGGCGCCCGGTTTTATCAAAGAACCAGCGCTGATGCGGATATTCAGTCCGAAGCGCAGCTGGCGGCAAATACAATCAGCGATTTGATTATAGATTGCGAAGTCAATATCAGCTATGACGATACCATTACCAATGTTGTAAGCGGAAGTCCGGGAACCGGAACGATTACCGTAAACGGAAGGATTCTGGAAATCAGTAACAGGAATTATCAATTTTTGATTTTCCGCAGGGATACCAACCTGTTTTATCTGGAAAGAAGGCCCAGTGCGTCGGATCCTACCCAGTATGAGGCGTATAATATTGATAATGCAGAGCTTTTAGCACAGAACATTACGGAATTTGAAGTGGATTTATCAAGAGTGTCGGGGCAAGGGAAAGGAAAAAATATCGTTACCTTTGTCATGACTTATGAAAAGGGCGGACGTTCTTATAGGGGAAATTATCAGGTTAATCTCCGCAATTCCGTTACGGTCAGCGCCAACGGGATTACGCCTGTATCTGACGAGGAGAATCTGACCAGGATTGTAATTTCTCCCGCCCCTATTACAATAGATGTAAAAGGAAAAGAAAATCCTGCCTGCCCTCCGGAGCAGAAGGAAAGAGAGTTTACGGCAAACAGCGACGCCACCAATGTGGGCAGGGATGATATTTTTGCGTGGGAAATGAAAGGTATGGACGGCGGCACCGTAACCTGCGCAAGCCCGGTGGGAGCTACCAATAAGAAGAAATTCACAATCCGCATTGCAGATGATTTAAGAAATGTACCCAGCTCTTTTAAGGTCATTGCTACAAGCACTATTAGAAATAAAGACACCAATACATTCGCATCAGGCGAAGCCATGGTGTATTTTAAGAAAATCCTGAATTTGAATATTACGCCTACAAGGGGCGTGACTGGCGATCTCATGGATCCTGAGTCTTCGGCAATTTTTGCGGCAAACATTACCGATTACAATCTGAGGCCGGAGGATAAGAAATGTACATGGAGATTGGAATACAAAAAAGGCGTAAACGGGCAGTGGGCTGTCTGCAATAACTCATCCATAGCTACAGGCAGATCCTATGGAACCACCTATTCTGTCCAGCTGGGAAGGGATGCGGATGAGGTTTATACCTTCCGTTTGACGGCAACCAGCGAATGGGATTCCACATGGAGCGCCGAGTATGTTTTCGGTGTAAAGGAAAAACCTACGACACCGGGAGTAAATGCTCCCAGCCGTGGTGTGGAAATTGATTTGGAAGCATACTTCAAGACAGAGGAAGGCGGCCAGTATTGGCAGAATGGTATGCATACGCCGCTTACGGATGATATTGAGATTTATAACGTATATATTGAAAACGCCACCAACTATGATGCATCATCTGATTTATATGCTGTTATAGAGAGAGACGGCAAATGGTATGCTTATTTGGATTTTGGCGCATGGGCGCATCCGACCAGTGAATTGAGTTATTATGATGGTCATTGGGTTCAGATGAAGGTGTCTGCAAGGACGAAGAGCGGAGCAACTATAGCGGGCTGGGGAAACAGTAATACATGGGTTCAGACAGTCAACTGGAAAACAGTAGATGTTAATCTGACATCGTCTGATCCTTTGGCAAATACGAATATAGTGATTCCAAAGGGCGGCTCATATAATGTATCGGCAAAAGTAATCGGATATAATCTGACAAAGAAAAATCTGATAGGCATTTATCTTCAGGGGACGAATGTTAATTCCCATGAGGTAGGCATGGTAGATACGAATCCTTATATTTCTGCGGAATATACATATGGATTGGGTAATCGTTATTCGTTGGTGGAAGATGTAGGATACCGTATAACGGCCAAAACAACAGATACTTATCCTACAGGGCCGATTCAGGTAATGACAACCCTTGAGCCTATGTATAATCTGGCGAAATCAAAAGGTCAAAACTCCTATATGCAGCGTGCCAACTATACCTACAATGTTTATGTTGCCAATGTGGAAGGAACGGGAGCTTATATCCAGGGACCGTCGTCCGTGAGTGATTGGAGCAAATGGAGTGTAATTACAGGCACAAATCAGGATGGAAGTGACGTTGAACGTTCCATTCTCAGTCTAATAGAGATTAGTCAGACTAAGTCTTTTCCGGTTACTGTTAATATTAAAGCGCCTACACAGGCAGAAGTAACCTTTGATGTGGTTAGAGGCCAAGATGGTCAGATTTCTTATTTCACGCTGAGATATGATAATAATACATATTATTGGAACAGCACTTATAATTTCTGGAAACGGATGTCCTAGTCAAATGTATTGAGTGGAGAAAAAAGTATGAAGCAGAAAAGAAAAGGGTACAGAAAATTCATATTTGGGGGCATTGCCTTTGCGCTGGTTATAGGCATTATCTCAGCGGATCTGTTTAATAGTGCGGCCGTTGCCCAGGCAAAACAAAATACATTTCACGGGATGGCGCCTTATCAGACAACCGGTAAGAATGGATTAAGCATATTGGAAATTACCCCTACGGCGAATGATAGGGATTTTGGGTATTTTGTTAATCCGGATCCTAACAGGGATCAGATTAATCAGGTGGCGGATTTGACCTATGGTACTTTGTTGTGGCCATTTGCCAGTGGTCCTGAACTGCAGGCGCAGCTGCAAAGATTTCGGGAGTTAAAGAATGAAGTGGAAAATGAAGCCAAAACAGAGGCTGCGGAGGCAGCGTTTAATGATCCGGGATTGCACCAGACATTTGAAGACTGGAAGGCGCAAAACACCTGGTTTAGCGGCGATTTTAGGGAGTGGACCGGCGTAGGAGCGAGCTGGGGACATGGTCAGGCGGCTTACAACGCTGTTTACGAGCAGAAATTAAAGAGCCTTTCTGCAGAGAGTTTGATTCAGAGATGCGAGGCCGAAGGTATTGACTATGATGCAATGCTTATAGCTGAAAATCCGGATGTGTACTATGCTGTCATATTAAGAAGGTATGGTATGATTAAACCTGCGGGATTTGATGCAGTTATAACAAATGGGGATGATAAAAGAAATGCAGTATCGGAATACCCTATTTTTAGCGGGGCAAATAACTATCCCTTATTTGCTACTGCCGATATAGAAAATAATTTTACAGTAGTTAATATGCCGACGGGCTCTATGGTAAGCGGACATTATGAATTAAGTCCGGACTATACAGGAGCTTACCAGTTAAAGGATGGCTATGTACTGGGAGATGGAAGCCAGGCGACAGATGCGGTAGACGAATTTGGCAGTCCGGTAGATATGACATTAAAGCGGAATTATATATACAGGAAAGAGCTTTATGTAGATCCTGACGCCGGTAATGATACTGACAAAGATAAGGACAATGATACTGACAAAGATACTGACATAGATACTGACAAAGATACGGATTCTGTTTCTGGTAATGATTCGGGAGAACCGGGCGATGATTCGGGAGAAACGGGCGATGATTCGGGAGAAACGGGTACTGAACCGGAAGAACCCGAAGAACCGGAAGAACCCGATGTACTGGTACAATATATTTATACGGAAATAGGCGATGGCAACGGTCTGCCGGAAGGCGTTATGGCTGTTGACGGCGGCGGCAATTTGGAATTTATATGGTTGGCCAATAAGTCCGATATATACCACGGATATTCGACGGAAAAATTATACTTTACTAATAATGCAGATAAAAAGTACAGACTTGGTGCATGGATTAAGGAGTATATTCTGGGCGACGCTACGAAGAATTACAATGTCAGCTACACCAATGCCACTATAGATCAGATTAATAATGGTACTTATTCTTTGGATAATTATGATTTGATTTACATTTCCGGCAGGGCGGAAGAGTATGTGGCGGTAAACGGCGATTTAAGCGACGACCTTGTAAAACAGCTTTATAATGCCAGTGCCATCAATCACAAAGCGGTTATGATGGACTATGCTTTGTTTGACGCAGAAAAAGGACAAAGAAATATCAATAATCTGGCATTATTGCTATGGCAGAATGACCAGAAGGCAATCGTTGAAGGAAATGAAAGCTATTTCAGCTATGATGCGGATGACCAGCTTACGGGCATTGATGATATTGCAGGGATTTTGGGCAATGCAGCCATTATGAACGGTCTGGCGAGTACCAGATTAAAAGGTTATAACGGTAACTTTGCAGTTAATAATGTATATGTATACAATCATCATTGGAGCGATTTCCAGTCCTCAAAGCTGGAGCAGTTCCAGAATGATGCGTTGGATGTTTTTGCAAACGGCGATTTGAATTCCCAGTATACGGCTGCAGCGACAGCAGGCGGTTTCCAGAGTGTACTGGCATATATTTCCTATAATAATACATTGTCTATTGAAGACGGCAACGGCAGTATGACGGAGGGTTATGTAACGCCTGCTATTGCAATCCAGTATATTTTGTCCTATATGGGAGAGGATTTAGCTCTTTCCAAAGGAAAATTTGTGGTTTTGGAAATTGAGCCTACCAAACAGTTCCGGTTTAATTCCGAAATGACAACAAAGGATTTTGCGCTGGAAACAGCGGAAGTAAAGGCAGCAAGGAATGAGTTTATCACGAAATGTCTGGGCACGGATATTGTTGAAAGAGGAATGCAGGATTATGTGACATTTACCAGTGTGACCATTGATCAGTATAATACCATGCAGACCGATTTGATTCATGATTATGATATTGTCTATATCGGAGATGAATTTACCAGCTATTTCTATACGGTGGACAATTTAGATACCCGTGTGTTCAGAGAAGTTCAAAGCACCACGCCGGGGGAAGCAAGCAGTATTGATTTTGAGTCGGTAAAAGGTACTATTACAGCATTTAATGATGCTAATATGTATGGAAATGTATATTACAATTACGGAGATGCTGCAAGTGCGACACGGACCACAATAGCACAGAGATACGCCTCCAGGGATTTGACTAAGGCGAAGCTGACAGAGCTTAAAGATTATCTCGTCAACAGAGGTCTGATTGTGGTGGATGAGGATTTGATGATATCGCCCCAGGCCGGCAATACCATTATCAATCCCACCGCTTCCAGTGTAACGACGGCGGCTTATTATGACAAAGGAAGAATGGATAATTCATCCAATATGTATGAGCTGTTCAATTTTGCCTTAGGCAGGACCTTTGAAGGTACGCAGGCTCAGGGGGACAGATATCAGGCGGGAGGAACAGATGGAAACGGCAATCCTGTAGGAACATACTCCAACTTTGTAAGTATGGGAGATTTGGGCAGGGTTGTTGACCGGGAGGATTTGCTTATTTATCTTAACAGGGAACGTGTGACCTTAAATCTTATCAGTCAGCCCACATCATATGTTTACGTTCCGGGATTATCGCCTTCCTTTGTTCAGATAGACAACAAGGATGGAAAGTATTATCTGGAATGCGAGTTTGTTATTGATAATAGTACTGCTGTTATTGCAGAGGAGGATGTATATCAGGTCCGTTTTTATCAGGATATGAACGCAGACGGAAGGTTTGCGGACACGGAAGAGAAGCCGGATTTTGAAATATCGCGTTCAGCCGATGGCGCAGCTATGCCACAGGTTACGGGTCAGGATGGCGTAACCCAGTATAATCTCAATAACGGTGTGGCTTATAAGCTCCGCAGGGCGATACCTTCGGATGAGGGAGGCATTATCAACTGGTGTATTAAGGTTGAGAAAATATCCAACAGGGATATTAACTGTAAGGCGTCGGGATTTACAGCAGTCAGACCCAGAGAGGTAAAATATTTGAATATCCTTCAGATTATTCCCAACAGTGCGGCCACCATTAATCTGGAGACCATATTGGAAGAGGAAGATACTGAACTGTATAGTTTGCTGACAGATGCGGTAGTGGCGCAGAATTATGTTATTAACGTGCGGACGGTAACGGCGGACCAGTTTAGGCGTGATACGGAGAGGTCTTATGGGGTGCTTTCCCAGACGGAACCCGACTCTGAGGCAATCTGGCAGAAGTATTTCAGTACCTTTGAAAGAACGGATGAGGCTATATATGGCGCTACAGCAGTTGATAAGGACAAAGATAAGCCCATGAATGTGAATATGATCATTTTGGGATTTGGCGATTCGGAACCGGCGTTTACCAATAGTTATCCGATTAATGCAATCAAAAGCTTTTTAGAGTCCAACAGACCGGTGCTTACCAGCAATAATGTGGTAAATGTAGACTTCATGGTATCAGGGAATAATAAATACAATTATAATTTCCTGTCTGATTTCGGTCAGGACAGATATGGCTATACCAGTGCGCTGTACAGTAGCTTTCATAATAACAATGGATCTTCCTCCAGAGCTGAGGGATCGACAATACCGACAGACTATATTATACCGAGGGAAACAACCAGCCGTCAGGCAGTTGCTTATACTCCGGGCAGCGAGCGCGGAAATGCCTATATCATTCCCTATGCCTTTACCAATACTGTATTTGCCATAAGATTCAGGGTGGCTGAAGAAAACAGCTATAGCTTTATTAATACGGCGTCGGTAAACAATCTGTCAGTATCGCACAATCCTTGGTTACAGGCAAGCCATACTTATGTGGAAAGAATGAATGATGGTCAGATATCCCATTACCCTTATACCATCAATGATGGAGGAACCGGCGCTTTGGTGTCCGATACGCATGCGCAGTTCTTCCAGCTGGATTTGGACAGTGATTCCGACATGGATGGTAATTCAGATATTGTAGTATGGTATACTTTGGGAGAAAATGCAGATACGTCAGGCAACGTGATGCCGGGAGCAGGAATTTATTCATCCACACCGGGAGACGGCATTAACAATTATTACATATACAATTATGGCAATGTTACCTTTACAGGATTCGGCGGAAAAAATGAGGGCCGGTGTACAACAGAGGAGAAAAAGCTTTTTGTCAATACTCTGATTGCAGCTTATGAGTCAGGCCTTGTAAATCCTACGGTATCCTATTATGAGGGGCCGGATTCCAATTCATCCATGTTGGAGAGCATTGCGGTTCCGTATGATGCCAACGTAACAGGAAATAACGCTATTGATTCATCCATTCAGATGAATCAGAACGGCACGGATTATCTGTACAAATTTGTCAACCCGAATGTGGACCCTGCTTCTACGCCAAGCGGCACCATGGCATACTTTAAGGTGCTGGATACCAATCTGGTTAAAGGCGATAAGAACTGTAAGGTAGATTTCTATCTCGGGGTAGAGGATAATGCGAGCCATAGGTACACCTGGCCGGATGGCACAGTGTCCCAGATTTTAAATCTTCAGTTAAACGATAATACGGTTGTTTCGGTTGTAAGCATTCCCATTGATATTCACACGGCTGATTTCAGAACTGCAATAGGAAGATCCAACGGAAATTCGACAACGAATCCCAGCCTGGAGGTAGGCACCATGTATGGTTTCTATGTTCCTATGTCTTACTTGAACAACAGAGGTTCAGCTGAGATTTATATTAAGGCGGATACCAGCTACAGGGTATTAAGCAGCTCTACGGGACAGTATGTTGACCGTCCTTTAGGAACGGCATATGACATGTTTACCATAATCAAGCAGGATTTGTTAAAGCTGGATTAATAGCGGAAAACGGTGTGAAAACGATGGTGGTTTTTGCCCGGATCGTCTAAGCAATCTACATTAAACAAGCGTCAAATTTTTGTAAAATTTGTGCAAAATAAAAAAAAGACCTTTACAGGTCTTTTTTTTTCGTGTATAGTGTGAAACGATTACTTCGGGTGGAAAAAGACTGCCGGAAGTGTCCACAATAGACCGGAAAGTAAAATAAGGGGAAAGATTATGGCAAAGTATTTAGTAATAGTGGAATCGCCTGCCAAAGTGAAGACGATCAAGAAGTTTTTAGGGTCAAATTATGAGGTAATGGCAAGCAACGGGCATGTGAGGGATTTGCCCAAGAGCCAGCTGGGAATTGATGTGGAGCATGATTATGAACCCAAATATATTACCATTCGCGGCAAGGGAGATATTTTAGCGGCCCTTCGCAAGGAAGTAAAGAAAGCGGATAAGATTTATCTGGCAACGGACCCTGACCGGGAAGGAGAAGCCATTTCCTGGCATCTTTATGCGGCGCTTAAGCTGGAGGACAAAAAGGTTTACCGGATTACTTTTAACGAAATTACCAAAAATGCCGTAAAGGAATCCTTAAAGAATCCAAGGGAGATTGACATGGATTTAGTGGATGCACAGCAGGCAAGGCGTATGCTTGACCGCATGGTGGGGTATCGGATCTCCCCGCTTTTGTGGGCGAAGGTTAAAAGAGGATTAAGCGCCGGCAGGGTGCAGTCGGTAGCCCTTCGTCTCATAGGGGACAGAGAGGATGAGATTAACGCCTTTATTCCCGAGGAATACTGGAATCTGGAAGCAAAATTCCAAATTCCAGGAGAGAAGAAACCTTTGATTGCCAAATTTTACGGCACAAAGGATGAAAAGAAAGTAATTACCAATAAAGATGAGATGGATAGCCTTTTAAAGGAATTAAAGGGCGCAAAGTTTTCCGTTGCGGATGTGAAGAAAGGGGAAAGAGTCAGAAAACAGCCCCTTCCTTTTACAACCTCTACTTTACAGCAGGAGGCATCCAAGGCATTGAATTTTTCCACCCAGAAGACCATGAGACTGGCACAGCAGTTATATGAAGGTGTGGAAATAAAAGGACAGGGAACCGTGGGCTTAATCAGTTATCTGCGTACGGATTCCACCCGCATTTCAGATGAGGCGGCAGCTTTGGCGGCGGATTTTATTAAGGAGAATTACGGAAATGATTTTCTGTTAAAGCAGAGCAGTGTTAAAAACAGCAAAGGAAAAATTCAGGATGCCCATGAGGCGATCCGTCCTACAGATATAAACAGAGTGCCTTCCGATTTAAAGGATGCGCTTCCCAGAGACTTATTCCGCTTGTACCAGCTGATCTGGAGACGTTTTACCGCAAGCAGGATGGCACCGGCCGTTTATGCCACCATTTCCGTAAAGATAGAAGGAAACGGATATCATTTCCACGTTTCCGCCAGCAAGCTGCAGTTTGAAGGGTTTATGAGCGTATATACGGATGCTGACGAAGAAAAGGCGGAGTCAAATACCCTGCTTAAGTCTGTTGATAAGAATACAAAGCTTACTCTTGAGGATTTTGTATACAGCCAGCATTTTACCCAGCCTCCTGCGCACTATACGGAAGCCAGCCTTGTGCGCTCTCTGGAAGAAATGGGCATCGGAAGGCCTTCCACCTATGCGCCTACCATTACGACTATTCTTGCCAGAAGATATGTGGCAAAGGAAAATAAAAATCTCTTTATAACCGAATTGGGAGAGGTTGTGAATAATATGATGAAGGAAGCCTTCCCCACCATTGTTGACGTGAACTTTACGGCAAATCTGGAGTCCCTGCTTGACAAGGTGGAAGAGGGCGCCGTCAGCTGGAAGGTTGTTGTGGAAAATTTCTATCCGGATTTGGACATGGCGGTAAAGGAAGCGGAAAAACAGCTTGAAAATGTGGAAATTGCCGATGAAGAGACGGATGTCATCTGTGAAAAATGCGGCAGGAACATGGTAATCAAGTATGGCCCTCACGGCAAGTTCTTAGGCTGCCCGGGATTTCCGGACTGCAGGAATACAAAGCCCTATCTTGAAAAAATAGGTGTGGCATGTCCCAAATGCGGAAAGGATGTTGTTATCAGAAAGACCAAAAAAGGCCGCCGTTATTACGGCTGTGAAAATATTCCCGATTGTGATTTTATGGTATGGCAGCGCCCCAGTGGAAAAATCTGTCCCAAATGCGGAAATGCTTTGCTGGAAAGAGGAAATAAGCTTTCCTGTGCCGACGACCAGTGCGGTTATGTGGAAATGAAAAAGACAAAACAAAAGAATTGAATGAAAGCATAAGAATCAAAGCGGGATAACAGACGGAGAAATAACCAGAAAAATAACCAGAAAAATAACCAGAAAAATAACCAGGAATAAAAGACAAGGATAGAAAGTAGAATAGAGCATTAGAAGAAATTGGAAGCGAAAATATTCAGACAATAACGCAAAATGAATTGCATCTGTATGATAATTGTGCTAAAATAACATCACATATGTGATTTGCGGGCACAATAAAACAAGGATGTGATACATACATGGGCAGCGTTCAGCTACTGGATAAGACCAGAAAAATAGGTAAATTATTGCATAACAATAACACCAGCAAGGTGGTTTTCAATGACATTTGCGATGTAATGAATGAGATTTTGTTATCCAATGTTCTGGTTATCAGCAAAAAAGGAAAGGTTCTGGGCGTAGGAAAGAGAAATGAAATCGAACAGATCACAGAGCTGCTCAACGGAGAGGTGGGAAGCTTTATTGACCCGTTGTTAAACGACAGATTCCTGTCTGTGCTGAGCACAAAGGAAAATGTCAATCTTTCTACTTTAGGTTTTGAAACCACGGATACAAAAAAATTTCAAGCGGTCATTGCTCCCATAGAAATAGCGGGAGAAAGGCTGGGAACATTATTTTTATATAAGTGCAGCCAGCAGTATGATATTGACGACATTATCCTGACGGAGTACGGCGTTACGGTGGTAGGGCTTGAGATGCTCCGTTCCGTCAATGAGGAAAGCGCTGAAGAGAGCAGGAAACGCCAGGTAGTAAGGTCTGCCATCAGCACCCTGTCTTCTTCGGAGGAAGAGGCTATTGTACATATCTTTGAGGAACTGAACGGAATGGAAGGGATTTTAGTTGCCAGCAAGATTGCGGACAGAGTTGGAATAACAAGGAGCGTTATTGTCAATGCCATCCGTAAACTGGAAAGCGCCGGCGTAATCGAATCCAGAAGCTCGGGAATGAAGGGTACTTATATCAGGGTATTAAATAATGCGATCTATGAGGAAATAGATAAGTTTAAAGCCTGAAACTTTAGTACTGATGGGCGTTGGGAATTAAGTACCATGTTCAAAAGCTCTTCTTTAGAAAAGCTTTAAAATTAAATAAAAATGCAAAAGGATTTGGCAGAAATTAAAGGGATTTACAAAGGAGTAACTCCCTTTTTGTGTTAAAATGCCTTGTCTTTTTCGGAAAAATAACTATAATAGAATAAGATAGGTTTGTTGTGCATAAAATGATAAACCGGTTAAAAGGAGTGGACTTATGATTTCATCAAGTGTTTTTGATTATGTCAATGTATTGAACAAAGCCATGGATGCGTCATGGTATCGGAATGAGTTGATAGCCAACAACATTTCCAATGATGATACGCCGGGCTATAAGAGACAGGATGTTGATTTTCAGAGCGCTTTGAAAAAGGCTCTTCAGGCTTCGCCTTACCGGACTATGGATGGTAAGGTCGGACATATAAGGACAGCGGCTCTGGAGGTTTCCTCCTATACAGATTACGGCGGCTTCTCCTACAGAATCGACGGAAACAATGTGGACCCTGAGGTGGAATTTGTGGAGCTTGCAAGCAACCAGATCAGATACCAGGCGCTGAGAGACAGTGTCAATCAGGAATTTTCGCTTTTAAAAGCGGCAATGAAATAACAGGAGGTTTTTATTATGGGATTATTTACTGCTTTTGATATTAATGCTTCAGGCTTGACGGCACAGCGTTATCGTATGGATGTGGTGGCAGAGAATATTGCCAATGTTAATACGACCCGTACAGAGGACGGCACTCCTTACAGAAGAAAAATCGTTACCTTTCGGGAGAAAAGCGGAGGTCCTAACTTTGCCGATACCCTGCACAAGGCAAAAGGCACTTATTTGGGACACGGCGTCAAGGTAACGGGAACCTATGATGATTATGAAACAGACTTGATCAAGGCTTATGATCCGGCTCATCCGGATGCCGATGAAGACGGATATGTTCTTTATCCCAATGTGAATATTATTACGGAAATGACGGATTTGATTGATGCAAGCCGTTCTTACGAAGCAAATGCCACAGCGTTTAACACCACTAAGGACATCGCAGTTAAGGGACTGGAAATGGCACAAAATTAGAGCGGAATATAAACTGGAGGCTTAGGAAATGGATATTAGTTCATTATATAATATCAGCTCCAGCGCTATCAGAAGCGCATACGGAAGCGGGGAGACGGGAGCGATTCCCAAAACTACAATGTTGGATGAAAGTCAGGATGTTTTTGGCTCTTTTCTGGATTCTGCAATTAAAAACGTTAATGCAACCAATGCATACATATCCAATGCAGAAAATGAAAAAATCAGGTTTGCCATGGGAGAGGCGGACAATACACATGATCTTGTAGATGCTATGCAGAAAGCATCTACGGCAATGTCCTATACCATTGCTGTCAGGGACAAATTTCTGGAAGCATATAAAGAGATTATGAATATCCAGATTTAATTTCTAAGGAGCAGAAAAAACAATGGACCAGATAAAGGAACTGCCAAAGAAGATTTTAGAATGGTGGAACAAATTTGATACAAAACAAAGAACAATCATAATCAGTATTGTGGCGGGTGTTATCTTAGCGCTTGCCCTTTTAGTGACCTTTCTGACCAAAAAAGAGTATGTTCTGCTGGCTACCTGCGAATCTGCAGCAGAGACAGCGGAAATTACCGAGCTTTTGGACAGCAATCAGATGACATATAAGACCAATACGGAAGCGACGCAGGTTTACATTCTCAAAAAAGAGGAGAGTGCGGCGAACCTTTTGCTGGGCGCCAACAATATCCCTACCGTGTCCTACACCATTGACAAGGTAACCGAAGGCGGATTTTCCACAACAGAATCGGATAAGCAGAAACGTTACAAAATATTTTTGCAGGATTCCATGGAAGATGCTTTAGAGAGTAATGCGATTATTAAGAAAGCTACGGTCCAGCTGGATATTCCTGAAGACGACGGAACGCTTATTGCCCAGGATAAGGAGTCCTTTGCGGCTATTACCCTTACGCTGGATGGGGAAATGACAGAGGATGCGGCAGCGGCAATCGCAAGGTTTGTCGCTACGGCGCTGGGAAATGAAACCACAGATAATATCACTATTATTGATACGGAAGGAAATCTGCTGTTTTCGGGAGAGGATACCTCTACCACTAACGGTGTTACCGCCAACAACCAGTTTTCCATGAAGAAAAAAGCCGAAGACCTTGTAAAAGGCGAGGTAAGGTCCGTGCTTTTGGGAACGGACTTATATGACAGCATTGAAGTGGCAAGCAATCTGGATCTGGATTTTTCCACTACCAGAAATGTAACACATGAATATTATGCTCCCGAGGGTGCAAGTCAGGGACTTTTGAGCCATGAGGATACTTACCAGTCGGATTCTCAGGGGGGTATAGGCGGTGTTCCGGGAACAACCAGTAACGACAGCGACAACAATACTTCCTATCAGATACAGAATTACAATGAATCCTCCGAAAGCATTACACAGGAATCAAGAGACTTTCTTCCCAATGAAAATGTTTCGGAACAGACGATTCCGCCGGGATTGATCAAATATGATACTTCCTCTGTGGGTATTGCGGCAAAGAGACTTCGCATTTACAAGGAAGAAGAGGTTCGGGCGCAGGGACTCTTGACGGACATGAGCTGGGATGAGTTCAAGGCTGCCAATGAGGAGCAGGTAAAGCTGGAGGTTGATGAAGAACTCTTTTCGGTAGTACATACGGCTACGGGAATTCCTGTAGAGAATATCTCCATTGTAGCATATGAGGTTCCCGTTTTTATTGATAAAGAAGGTCTGGATGTAGAAGCAACGGATGTTATCCAGATTGTGATCATCATTATTATTTTAGGACTGCTGGCATTTGTCATCCTTAGAAGCATGAGAAGTGCAAAGGCAGCGGAGCCGGAGGAAGAGCTTTCTGTGGAAAGCCTGTTACAGTCTACGCCGGCTGAAGTATTAGAGGATATTGAGCTGGAAGAGAAATCCGAAGCCAGAAAAATCATTGAGAAATTTGTGGATGAAAATCCGGAAGCGGTGGCAAATCTGCTTAGGAACTGGCTGACGGAAGATTGGGGGTAACAGGTAATGTCAAAAGACGTACAGAGTATTACAGGCGTTCAGAAGGCAGCGATTCTGGTTATTGCTTTGGGACCTGAAAAGTCTTCCCTGATATTCAAGCACTTAAAGGAAGAAGAAATAGAAGAGCTGACCTTGGAAATTGCCAATACCCGAAGTGTGACGCCTCAGTTAAAGGAAGAAGTCATCAACGAGTTTTATGAGGTATGCCTTGCCCAGCAGTATATTGCGGAGGGCGGTATCGGATATGCCAAGGACCTTCTGGAAAAGGCTCTGGGAGAAGAGAAGGCCATGGATGTTATCAGCAAGCTGACCACATCCTTACAGGTAAAGCCTTTCGAGTTTGTAAGAAAGGCCGAGGCTTCCCAGATATTG
>CAZDRM010000024.1:0-22810 GCA_964507745.1 uncultured Lachnospiraceae bacterium | reverse complement strand
CCGGCCTCTAAGACTGCGCCGTCCATAATCTTAATACGGGAACCGTAAGGAATCAAATAAGTCTTGCTCTCGCCTGTTTCCTCATTGGTCACAACAACCTCGCGCTTCTTCTTGGAATCCTTAATGGTAGCAAGACCGCCGAACTCCGCAATAATCGCAAGTCCTTTGGGCTTACGCGCCTCAAAAAGCTCCTCTACACGGGGAAGACCCTGTGTAATATCATCGCCGGCAACACCGCCGGTATGGAAGGTACGCATGGTAAGCTGTGTACCGGGCTCGCCGATAGACTGTGCCGCAATAATACCTACTGCCTCGCCCACCTGAACGGATTCTCCTGTCGCCATGTTTGCACCGTAGCACTTGGAGCAGATGCCGTTATGGCAGCGGCAGCTTAAAATGGTACGGATCTTAACAGCTTCAACGGGTTCGCCTTTTTCATCCACACCCACACTTAAAATCTGGGATGCGCGCTTAGGCGTAATCATATGGTTTCTCTTAACAATCAGATTGCCGTCTTTATCTTTAATATCCTCACAGGAATATCTTCCTGTAATTCTGTCCTTTAAGCCTTCAATGGTCTCTTTTCCGTCCATGAATGCCTTAACAACCATGCCCGGAATATCGTCCTTGCCTTCACAGCAGTCAACCTCACGGATAATCAATTCCTGTGATACGTCAACCATACGTCTGGTCAGGTAACCGGAATCGGCTGTACGAAGAGCCGTATCGGAAAGACCTTTACGCGCTCCGTGAGCGGACATGAAATATTCCAAAACGTCAAGACCTTCACGGAAGTTGGATTTAATTGGCAGCTCGATGGTACGACCTGTAGTATCGGCCATCAGACCACGCATACCCGCTAACTGTTTAATCTGCTGGTTAGAACCACGGGCGCCGGAATCCGCCATCATAAAGATGTTGTTGTATTTATCCAGACCCTTTAACAGTACGTCTGTCAGCTCTTTATCCGTTTCATTCCAGGTTTCCACAACCGCTCTGTAACGCTCTTCCTCCGTAATAAGACCACGGTTGAAGTTTTTGGTAATCATATCAACGGTATCCTGTGCCGCAGCCAGCATTTCAGGCTTTTTCTCCGGCACGGTCATATCGGAAATAGATACGGTCATAGCCGCTTTCGTGGAATATTTGTAACCGATGGATTTGATATCATCCAGCACTTCTGCAGTTCTGGTTGCTCCATGGGTATTGATAACCTTTTCCAGAATCTGTTTTAAGCCTTTCTTTCCTACATGGAAATCAATCTCCGGCAATAACAGGTTCTCCGGATTGCTTCTGTCCACAAAGCCTAAATCCTGAGGGATAATTTCATTAAAGATAAATCTTCCCAGTGTGGATTCCACGGTTCCGCTTACTTCATTTCCCTCTGCATCTGTTTTTGTTACTCTTACCTTAATGCGGGAATGCAGGGTAACTGCTCCGTTTTCATATGCCAGAATCGCTTCATTTACATTTTTAAAATATTTTCCGGAACCTTCCGCATTTTCTCTTTCCTGGGTCAGATAATAAATGCCCAGAACCATATCCTGTGAAGGAACCGCTACCGGGCCTCCGTCAGAAGGCTTTAACAGGTTGTTGGGAGACAAAAGCAGGAATCTGCATTCCGCCTGTGCTTCCACTGTTAAAGGAAGATGAACCGCCATCTGGTCGCCGTCAAAGTCGGCATTGAAGGCCGTACATACCAAAGGATGCAGCTTAATGGCCTTACCTTCTACCAGAATGGGCTCGAAAGCCTGAATACCCAGTCTGTGCAGAGTAGGTGCACGGTTTAACATAACCGGATGCTCCTTAATAACCTCTTCTAACACATCCCATACCTGAGAATCCAGTTTCTCAACCAGTTTCTTTGCATTTTTAATATTCTGGGAAATGCCTCTTGCCACCAGCTCCTTCATAACAAAGGGCTTGAAGAGCTCGATTGCCATTTCCTTGGGCAGACCGCACTGATAAATCTTCAGCTCCGGTCCTACCACGATAACGGAACGTCCTGAATAGTCTACACGTTTACCAAGCAGGTTCTGACGGAAACGTCCGGATTTACCCTTTAACATATCGGATAAGGACTTTAACGCCCTGTTTCCGGGGCCCGTAACGGGACGTCCGCGGCGGCCGTTGTCGATCAAGGCATCTACCGCCTCCTGAAGCATACGTTTCTCATTGCGCACGATAATATCCGGCGCCCCCAGTTCAAGAAGTCTGTTCAAACGGTTATTTCTGTTAATAATACGACGGTATAAATCATTTAAATCGCTGGTAGCGAAACGTCCGCCGTCCAGCTGTACCATAGGACGTAAATCCGGAGGAATAACCGGAATCGCATCCATGATCATCCATTCGGGCTTATTATCGGACTCCCTGAAAGCCTCTACAACCTCCAGTCTCTTGATAATACGCGCTCTCTTCTGGCCTGTGGAATTCTTCAGTTCATCCTTTAATTCCACAGCCTCCTTCTCCAGATCAATTGCCTGAAGCAGCTCCTTGATGGCCTCAGCGCCCATCCCTACACGGAAAGATACATCCTGATTCTCTTTTGCATCCTGATACTCTCTTTCCGTCAATACCTGCTTATACTCCAGACCTGAATTGCCGGGATCTAAAACGATATAGTTAGCAAAGTATAATACCTTTTCCAGCACTCTGGGAGACAAATCCAGAATCAATCCCATACGGCTGGGAATTCCTTTAAAATACCAGATGTGGGAAACAGGAGCTGCAAGCTCGATATGTCCCATACGCTCCCTGCGGACATTTGACTTGGTAACCTCAACACCGCATCGGTCGCAGATAACGCCTTTATATCTGATTTTCTTATATTTACCACAGTGACATTCCCAGTCCTTGCTGGGTCCGAAAATTCTTTCACAGAACAGACCGTCTTTTTCCGGTTTTAAGGTTCTGTAGTTGATTGTTTCAGGTTTTGTAACCTCGCCTCTGGACCATTCCCTGATTTTCTCGGGAGATGCTAAACCGATCTTGATTGCATCGAAAGTCATGGGCTGATAAACTTCATTATTCATTTCTGGCATGAATGGCACTCCTTCCAATTACGTTTACTTATCCTTACTCATCAAAAGATTCCGCAAATTCAGATTCATCAAAATCCTCTTCCAGTTCAATATCTTCTTCCACGCTTACCAGCTCCTCAGCGTCCTCATCAAACTCCTGCTTCTGGTAGCCCATGGATTCAAAGGATTCGTTTTCGTAATTATAGTTTCTGGATTCATTTTCGAGCTCACGGCGTAAATCGTTGTCGCCGTAGTCGATGGTCTCCATAATTTCAATTTCCTGTTGTTCTTCATTTAAGACTTTTACATCCAGACCTAAGGACTGTAATTCCTTAAGCATTACCTTGAAGGACTCCGGAATGCCCGGTTCAGGAATATTATCGCCTTTAATGATTGCTTCATAAGTCTTAACACGTCCGATGACGTCATCGGATTTTACGGTCAGGATTTCCTGAAGGGTATAAGCTGCACCGTAAGCCTCTAACGCCCAAACCTCCATTTCGCCGAAACGCTGTCCGCCGAACTGCGCTTTACCGCCTAAAGGCTGCTGGGTTACTAAGGAGTAAGGACCTGTGGAACGGGCATGAATCTTATCATCAACCAGATGATGAAGCTTCAGGTAATGCATGTGTCCGATGGTAACGGGCGAATCGAAATACTCGCCTGTACGACCGTCTCTGAGCCTTACCTTTCCGTTTCTGGAAATAGGCACTCCCTTCCAGAGCTCTCTGTGATCCCTGTTATCGGATAAATACTGCAATACCTCGGGCAGCAGTTCTTCGCCGTGTTTCTTCTCAAATTCTTCCCAGCTTAAATTTACATAGTCGTTAGCAAGGTCTAAGGTGTCCATAATGTCATTTTCCTTTGCTCCGTCAAATACCGGAGTGGCAACATTAAAGCCAAGAGCCTTTGCAGCCAGGGAAAGATGAATCTCAAGTACCTGTCCGATATTCATACGGGAAGGAACACCTAAAGGATTCAACACGATATCCAAAGGACGTCCGTTGGGCAGATAAGGCATATCCTCAACGGGAAGCACTCTGGAAACAACACCCTTGTTACCGTGACGGCCTGCCATCTTATCGCCTACGGAAATCTTTCTCTTCTGGGCAATATAGATGCGGACTGCCTGGTTAACGCCGGGAGACAACTCGTCTCCGTTCTCTCTTGTAAATACCTTGGCATCCACTACAATACCGTATTCGCCGTGGGGAACCTTTAAGGAAGTATCCCTTACCTCACGGGCTTTCTCGCCGAAAATAGCACGGAGCAGTCTTTCCTCTGCGGTCAGCTCTGTCTCTCCCTTGGGAGTTACCTTACCAACCAGAATATCTCCTGCACGGACCTCGGCGCCGATTCGGATAATACCTCTGTCATCCAGATCCTTTAAAGCATCATCGCCCACACCGGGAACATCTCTTGTGATCTCTTCCGGTCCCAATTTGGTATCGCGGGCTTCCGCCTCGTATTCTTCAATATGAACGGATGTGTAAACATCATCCTGAACTAATCTTTCACTTAATAAAACCGCATCCTCGTAGTTATAACCTTCCCATGTCATAAATCCGATCAAGGGGTTTTTGCCCAATGCCAGCTCGCCTTCGCTGGTGGAAGGTCCGTCTGCAATAACCTGGCCTGCCTCTACATGATTGCCCTTAAATACAATGGGCTTCTGGTTGTAGCAGTTAGACTGGTTGCTCCTTGAGAACTTGGTCAGACGGTATTCGTCCTTCTCCCCGTCATCGTAGGTCATACGAATAATCTTGGAAGAAACATAATCGATGGTTCCCGCTTTCTTTGCCACAACGCAGACACCGGAGTCAACGGCAGCCTTTGTCTCAATACCGGTTCCTACTACAGGCGCCTCTGTAAACAGAAGAGGAACCGCCTGACGCTGCATGTTGGAACCCATGAGGGCACGGTTGGCATCGTCATTCTGCAAAAAGGGAATCAAAGCCGTCGCAACGGAGAAAATCATCTTAGGGGATACATCCATATAGTCGAACAAAGCCTTAGGATACTCCTGAGTCTCATCCAGATAACGACCGGAAACCCAGTTTCTCTTAAAGTGTCCTTCCTCATCCAAAGGCTCGGAAGCCTGAGCTACATGATAATTATCCTCTTCATCCGCCGTCATATACACAACTTCGTTTGTGACAACAGGATTCTCCGCATCCGTCTTATCGATTTTGCGGTAAGGAGCCTCTACGAAGCCGTATTCGTTAATCCTTGCATAAGAAGCAAGGGAGTTGATCAAACCGATATTAGGACCCTCGGGAGTTTCGATAGGACACATTCTTCCGTAGTGGGAATAATGTACGTCACGAACCTCAAATCCGGCTCTGTCCCTGGATAAACCGCCCGGTCCCAATGCGGACAGACGTCTCTTGTGGGTCAGCTCGCCCAAAGGATTGTTCTGATCCATAAACTGTGATAACTGGGAGGAACCGAAGAATTCCTTAACCGCAGCCTGTACAGGTTTAATATTGATCAATACCTGAGGAGAAACCTCCTCCGCATCATGGGTTGTCATTCTTTCACGGACAACTCTCTCCAGTCTGGTCAGACCCACCCTGTACTGGTTTTGCAGCAATTCGCCTACCGCACGGATACGTCTGTTGCCCAAATGGTCAATATCATCATCATTGCCGAGACCGTATTCCAGATGCATATTGTAATTAATGGAAGCGATAATATCTTCCTTGGTAATATGCTTAGGAATCAGATCATGAACATTTCTCTTAATGGCATCGGCAAGCTCATCAGGTTTTTCGCTATATTCTTCCAGAATCTGCTGTAATACAGGGAAATAAACCAGCTCTGTCACGCCCAGTTCTCTGGGGTTGCAGTCCACAAAATGAGTAATGTCTACCATCATGTTGGACAATACTTTCTCATTCTTTTCCTCTGTCTGAACATAAACATAAGGAACGGCCGCATTCTGGATTTCATCCGCCAGTTCTGCCGTAACAACAGTTCCTGCCGCAGCAATCAATTCGCCTGTGTAAGGATCCATAACATCCTCGCCCAGCTCATGATTTCTGATACGGTTTCTAAGCATCAGTTTTTTGTTAAATTTGTAACGTCCCACCTTGGCAAGGTCATATCTTCTGGGGTCAAAAAACATGGCCGTAATCAGGCTTTCGGCGCTGTCCACACTTAAAGGCTCGCCGGGACGGATTTTTTTGTACAACTCTAAAAGACCGTCTTCATAGCTTCCGCTGGGATTCTTCTCTGTAATGGAAGGATCCTTTGCCAGGCTGGCTTCGATCTTTGGCTCGTCTCCGAATAATTCTCTGATTTCTTCATTTGTGCCGATGCCCAGAGCACGGATAAATACAGTAATAGGCACCTTTCTCGTTCTATCTACACGAACGCTGAAAACGTCATTGGAATCTGTCTCATACTCCAGCCATGCGCCACGATTGGGGATAACCGTACAGGAATACAGCTCTTTACCGATTTTGTCATGACCGATTCCGTAATAAATGCCGGGAGAACGCACTAACTGGCTTACAATAACACGCTCCGCACCGTTGATAACAAATGTGCCTGTCTCTGTCATCAAAGGAAGATCGCCCATGAAAATCTCATGCTCGCTGATTTCATCCTTCTCTTTATTATAGAGACGTACTTTTACCTTTAATGGCGCTGCGTAAGTTGCATCTCTCTCTTTGCATTTCTCAATAGAATACTTTACGTCATCCTCGCATAATTCAAAGTCCACGAACTCCAGACTCAAATGTCCGCTGTAATCGGTAATCGGAGAAATATCGTCAAATACCTCTTTCAATCCCTCTTTCAGGAACCAGTTATAGGAGTTTTTCTGAACCTCAATGAGATTCGGCATCTCCAAAACTTCTTCTTGTCTCTGATAGCTCATACGTACGTCTTTACCGGATGCGATTGGACGTATTCTGTTCTTTTCCATTGACATTTCACCCCGTTCTTTCAATTAATCGGCCACACTGATGCAAACTTCTGCATAAATAAGCCTATCACACCACAATAGTGCATCATCCATTCTACTACAAGTAAATCCTCAAGTCAATAATAATATTTTAAAAAAAGTATAAAAAGAGCCGCCGGATTCTGCTCTTCAAAATCCATGACAGCTCTTTTGTTCATTCAGAATATAAAAGACCTTTGATTCCCTTAATTACTTAAGAGTAACTTTAGCGCCTTCAGCTTCTAATTTAGCTTTGATATCATCAGCTTCTTCTTTGGATGCACCCTCTTTGATTACTTTAGGAGCTCCGTCAACTACATCTTTTGCTTCCTTTAAGCCAAGGCCTGTAGCTTCACGAACAACCTTGATAACTTTAACCTTGTTAGGACCAACCTCTGTTAATTCAACATCGAATTCAGTCTTCTCTTCTGCACCGCCCTCTGCTGCGCCGCCTGCTGCTGCAACTACAACGCCTGCTGCTGCGGATACGCCGAATTCTTCTTCACAAGCTTTAACTAAATCATTTAATTCTAAAACTGTTAACTCTTTAATAGCATCAATAAATTCTGCTGTTGTTAATTTTGCCATTTTCATTTCCTCCGTTTAATTTTATTTTTTTCAACATTTTTTGCAATTATTCTGCGGGAGTCTCTGCAGGAGCTTCTGCTTCTGCTGCTTCCTCTGCGGGTGCTGCTTCTTCAGCTTTTGCTTCCTCTGCGGGAGCTTCCTCAGCCGGTGCTGCCTCTCCTGCGCCACCCTTTTCCGCTACCTGATTTAATACGCGGGCCAGGTTCGTAATAGGAGACTGGAGAC
Source organism: uncultured Lachnospiraceae bacterium (assembly GCA_964507745.1). Classification (GTDB taxonomy): domain Bacteria; phylum Bacillota; class Clostridia; order Lachnospirales; family Lachnospiraceae; genus UBA2882. The sequence goes on along the minus strand of CAZDRM010000024.1, from coordinate 15,025 downwards.
TTCCAAGCAATTTGGAAAGCAGTTCTTCTCTGCCGGGAATGCTTGCGATTGCGCTGATTCCCTTTGCATCATAAGCAACACCTTCCACTACACCGCCTTTGATTTCCAGTGCCTCAATATCCTTTGCATATTTGCCAAGGATTCTTGCCGGTGCTGTCGCATCATCCTTTGCGATAGCAACTGCGCTGGGTCCTTCCAGATAAGGTGCCAGTGCTTCATAATCTGTACCTTTGAACGCAAAGTTCATCATTGTGTTTTTGTATACCTTGTACACTATGCCGGCTTCACGCATAGCTCTACGGAGCTGTGTGTCCTGCTCAACGGTAAGTCCACGGTAATCAACTAACACAACAGACTGTGCGTCTTTCAGATAACCGGAAATTTCTTCCACGATTGGCTGCTTTAATTCAACCTTTGCCATTTCACATTTACCTCCTTATAGATTTTGTTGCCAATAGGAGTGTTTATGTTTTCATGGCTTACGCCATGCATATAAAAAGCCTCCCGGAAGACCGGAAGGCAAAAAGTCACAAACATACTCTTTCTTTCCTCGGCAGGCGACTCGCTTACGCCCTAAAGTGGGCACCTGCTGTCTTCGGCAAAGTCTCGTAAGACCTTAATTAACTTATCATAGGAAATCTATGTTGTCAATACTTTTAGAATATATTTTTACCTTATTTTAACCTTACTTTAAATTCTATTTTCTCTACATTTAATACTATTTTTCTCTACTTTTGATTCCATTACCCATTCCCGTTATTTCGGGCATTCCTATCACTTTAAACGTTCTGCCGTTTCCCTTACGGCAGTTCCTACTCATTCCGCTGTTGCCCCTTCGGACATTGGCTCTCCCGCCGCCGCTCCTTCTCCTGTCTCTCCCTCCTTCACAGGCTCTTCCCGTGGCGCGGGCACTCTCTCCACCGCATCATAGTCAATAGGCGGTCCGCTGTAGGGCACATCCCTGATAAATCCGTTTTCATCTATGGTCACGTCAGGGGAAATACATTGCAGATACTGAAGAATCCTCTGCTTTTCCGTTCCTGACGCCAAATCCGTCCTGCAATTATGCTGAAGGGCCGGCAGAAACTGACAGGTCAGACCGCCCGTTTCATCCAACACTACTTTTAAAAGTCCTGTATCCAGACTTTTGGAATTAAACCAGAAATTCCCGATGCTGTAAAATACAGGTACGCCTTCAATATAATCAATCCCCTGAAGGCAATGAGGGTGGTCTCCCACAATCAGATCCGCTCCGGCCTTCACGAGCTCCGGCGCCTGCCATTCCTGTGCCCAGTGCAGCTCATCGGTATTTTCCGTTCCCCAATGAATATATACGATTGTCACGTCCGCCTTGGCGTCCGCTTCCTTCACAACCTCTAAAAGCCTCCCGAATTCCTCCTTGGAAAAACAGCGGAAGGTTCCCGCCGTTACCTCTGTGGCCCCTTTCGTATCGGGATTATCATTTCTTTCCACCTGAGTTGCGGAAACATAGGCAATGGTTCTGCCGTTTATTTCAAAATAATAAGGTTCCTTGGCTTCATCCAGATTCCTTCCCGCACCAATATAAGGAATTCCCGCATCTTTTAAAGTATCAAGGGTATCAAAAAGGGCATCCTCGCCCCAGTCATATACATGGTTGTTGGCAAGGGAAACAATATCTACGCCCATTTCATGGAGAAGCTCCACATTTCCGGGACGGCTCCTGAAGGTAAATGCCTTTTCCGGCATGGGTTCTCCCCGCAGGGAATAGGAAAACTCATTATTAACCATAAGAATGTCCGCCTGACGCATTTCTTCCAGCAAATCCGAAGATAAGGAACTTTCTATTTTACCTCCCCTGTTCTTCAGGGAATGCATATTGGCATATTCGTCATGGAAGCATACGTCGCCGCCGAATGCCATGGTTATGGGCTTTACTTCCGGGGCCGGCTCCGGCTCAGGATTTTCTTCCGGTTCTTTCTCTTCATTTTCCGGCGCTGCCAACTCTGTTATTTCAGGAAGCCCGATATTTCCGCCCCCACCGTCATCCGGGGCCTTTTCTCCGCTTTCCGCCTGCAGGTTTTCCGAAGGCGTCAACCGTGCTTTACCTTCCGATGCTTTTGAAATCAGATACAGAGCCACGACTCCTATGCCTGTCACAACAGCCAGAGTGATTAAAAAATATGCTAATTGTCGTTTTCTGCCTTTCCTTCTCTTCATAAATTCTCCTGCATCCATGTAAAAATAAAAAGGGTACGGTCATTGCCGTACCCTATTATACCATATAAAATTAGAACTTTGCAGTACTTACTTTTACTCCGGGTCCCATGGTAGGCGCCAGAGAAATGCTTCTCAAATACTGTCCCTTTAATGTACTGGGTTTTGCCTTTACAATAGCTTCCATCAAAGCGTCAAAGTTTTCCTTTAACTGCTCTTCAGTGAAAGAAGCTTTTCCTACAGGTGCATGGATGATATTGGACTTATCAAGTCTGTACTCGATCTTACCAGCCTTAATATCATTTACAGCCTTTGTAACATCCATTGTAACAGTACCGGCTTTAGGGTTGGGCATTAAACCTTTCGGTCCCAAAACCTTACCCAGACGTCCTACAACGCCCATCATATCGGGTGTAGCAACAACTACATCAAAATCCATCCAGCCGTCATTCTGAATCTTCGGAATCAGCTCTTCGCCGCCGACAAAATCAGCTCCTGCCGCCTCAGCCTCATTGAGCTTATCGCCTTTTGCGAAAACCAAAACTCTGACGGTCTTACCGGTTCCGTTGGGCAGTACAACTGCTCCACGAATCTGCTGGTCTGCATGACGTCCGTCGCAGCCTGTTCTGATATGCACTTCAATTGTCTCATCGAATTTTGCTACAGCTGCCTTTTTTGCCAATGCAATTGCTTCTGTAGGCTCATACTGTGTCATACGGTCAATTGCTTTTGCCGCATCACTATATTTTTTACCATGTTTCATTTTGTATTCCCTCCTTGTGGTAGTGGCGGAGCTAAACACTCCTCCCACGTATTAACCGTTACTCTTCAACTGCGATTCCCATACTTCTTGCAGTACCTGCAATCATGCTCATTGCTGCTTCCAGGCTTCCTGCATTCAAATCAGGCATCTTTGTCTCTGCAATCTTCTGAAGATCTGCTTTGGAAATCGTTGCAACCTTGGTTTTGTTAGGTGTTGCAGAACCCGATTTAATGTTGCAGGCTTTCTTTAAAAGAACTGCAGCAGGGGGAGTTTTGGTAACAAAACTGAAACTTCTGTCTGCATAAACCGTGATAACTACAGGGATGATCATATCTCCCTGATCAGCTGTCTTTGCGTTGAACTGCTTTGTAAATTCAACGATGTTTACACCATGCTGACCTAATGCAGGACCAACCGGTGGTGCTGGTGTAGCTTTACCAGCAGGGATTTGTAACTTAATGTATCCTTCTACTTTCTTTGCCATTTTAGGCACCTCCTAATAAATTGTGGTAGTGGCGGGTCGAAGCAACCCTCCCACAGCTCATACCCAAACCCCTTCCTGACAAATTATATCCTTGGATTTGATATCCCCATCCGCAAACAAATCGTTCGGCGAAACTCAAATCATATAATATTCAACCAGGGGTCTTCTATGAACATCACTTGTTACTATATTCCAAATTGCATAAAAAAGCAACCCGAATATACAAATCGGAACTGTACATCATATAAAGTGTACAATTTACATCTTACGAACTTCTGCGAAACTGATTTCCACAGGAGTCTCTCTGCCGAACATTTCCACATTGATGGTAGCGGTCTGCTTGCCAAAGTCCATTCTCTGGACAATTCCCACCGTATCCTTCCAAACGCCGGCAACAACTGCGATTGAATCGCCTTCCTTAAAGTCAACGGAAACATTCTCCACTTTAATTCCCAAAGGCTTCATCTCCGCTTCGGAAAGAGGCACCGGTTTGCTTCCCGGTCCCACAAATCCGGTTACACCACGGGTATTTCTTACAACATACCAAGTGTCATCATTCATAACCATATTGATTAAAACATAGCCCGGAAACAGTTTCTTGGAAACCGTTTTCTTGGCTCCGTTTTTCACTTCCACCACATCCTGCATGGGAACCCTTACTTCCAGGATTTCCTCTTCCAGATGTCTGTTCTCGATGGTCTTTTCCATATTGGCTTTTACTTTGTTCTCATACCCGGAATAGGTATGGACTACATACCAATTTGCTTCTGCCATGCTATTTCCCTCACTCTTACATTGTCAAGAAGTTTACACCATATTGAACGATTGTATCGATTAAAGCAATAAAAAGGCCCAAAACGACAGATGCAACCGTTACTGTAACAGTCTGCTTTAACAGAGTCGTTTTATCAGGCCACATAACCTTTTTAAACTCCGCGCTCAAGCCGTTAAAAAAGTTTTCCAGCTTGTTGGATTGTTTTTTGTTGCTGCTTGTTTCTCCCATATTTTTATTTCCTCGTTTCAATCGAATTTACTTGGTCTCTTTGTGTAATGTATGAGTTTTGCAGAATCTGCAGTATTTCTTTGTCTCCATCCTGTCGGGATGTGTTTTTTTATCCTTTGTTAAGTTATAGTTACGATTTTTGCACTCTGTACATGCCAAAGTAATTTTTGTACGCATTTCTTTTCCACCTCCGCGTGCTGTTCGTCCTGTTCATTCCATATTTGAAGGCCGCCCTTTTCATTTTTTTGCACAAAAAAAAGAGCTAAATCTCTTCACTTGCCTAATATATCATAAGGATGTCTGTCCGTCAACAAAAAGTTTTTAAAAAAAGTAGATATTTTCTTTAAATTATAGCATTTTTTCATAACTAATTTCTTGCATTTGACTTTTAAGAGTGGTATTATAAATACAAGAAATTAGGTTATTATGCCCAGACAGGACAACGGATTTGTCATACTGTCTATATTCATTCAGGGAAGAAAGGAGGGGGCAATATGGCTGATATACTATCGCTTAGTGTATACAATCACTATCTTACTTCATATGCATCAAAAGGCACTACGTCTTTTGACACTCATAAAAAAAGTGAACTGCGCAATATTTATAATTCAATTGTCAAACTTAATAAAGAGTCTCCCCTGTATCTTCCGAACACCAGCAGTGAATCCAAGATTTTTGCTATTGATCTAAAAGAAGACGCAAGACAGCTCCAGAACACGCTGGCTTCTTTAGGCGGTCTGGATGAAGCCGCCCTTCTCAAAAAGAAAGAAGCCTTTTCCAGCGACGAGTCCATTGCGTCCGTTTCCTATATCGGAGACAGGGAAGCTGCGGCAGATGCGCCCACCTTATCCTTGGAGGTTCATTCTCTGGCTTCTCCCCAGGTCAATATGGGAAATTTCATTCCTGCCGATTTACCGGTAGACCTGAAGCCCGAAACCTATTCTTTTGATTTAGGTATTAACGATTTAAACTACGAATTCCAATTCGAGGTTCGGGATACGGATACCAATCTGGATATTCAGAACCGCCTTACCCGTCTGATCAATAATGCCAACATCGGACTTAAGGCAGAGGTTATAAATGATAATGAAGGAAATGCCAGCTTAAAGCTGACTTCCCAGAAAAGCGGTATTTCATCTGACGGGGAACCGGTTTTCCACATCTCCGACGGCGAAACCAGCAAAACCTCAGGCATTGTTGAATATCTGGGAATCGACGCCATAACCCGTGTTCCTTCCAATGCAGAGTTTACCGTTGACGGCGTTCCCTATTCGGAGCCATCCAACACCTTTGCATTTGACAAAAATTACCGCATTAATTTAAGGGGTCTTACCCCTGAGGACGGAACACCCGTTGATATCGGCATGAAGACCGACATAGAGAGCTTAACCGCAAACCTGCGCCAGCTGGCAGGCGGTTATAATCATTTTCTCCGTTCGGCAATGGAATATACACAAAAGCATCCAAAAAGCAACCAGCTTGTAAGCGAGATGTGGCATCTTGCCGGAAGCTATGCAGAGCCTTTATCCGATATCGGTATGAACGTGGGGGAAAACGGCACTATAGAAATTGATGAGAATTTACTGCAGCAATCGGTATTAGCGGGAAATATCGAAAAAGACTTTGACCAGATTAAGGATTTTACCAAAGCGCTGTTCCGCAAATCCAGCCAGGTGTCACTAAATCCTATGTCTTATGTGGAAAATACCGTTGTGTCTTATAAGAACCCCGGCAGGAATTATGCTTCGCCTTACATCACAAGCGCATACAGCGGAATGCTTTTTAACAGCTATTGCTGATGCCACTATTAAAAATTGAAATTTGAAATTATAAATGTAAATAAGGAAATGAGAGCACAATTTCTCTCATTTCCTTATTTTTACCATTTTTCTTTCTGCGCCGTGCTGAAAGCAGCCTCTCTGTCAATTGCCAAATTCCTTATAAAGGAAATTCATATCCAAAAACTTATCATCGATATAAAAGTCCGCGTTGGGTTTCCCCATTTTCAGTTCGTGGTATTTTACCCCCCACTCCTTCATCTGCCGTTCCGTTGTAGGCTTCCAGTCAATACCGGTCACATACCCTCTTGCCGTAAAAAGCACAATACGGTTTCCCATATCATAAAGCCTATTGACTATGGCAATCATCTTTTCATTTGGCAGCGCCTGTCCGTAATCCAGGTCTTCCCTCTTTAAGGCAATCACACCGTCAATGTCAAAAACAAACTGTTTGCCGCCCTCTTTAATCCTCATGAAATCCGCCACCCGGTCAAAATCCTTTTCCGAATCCACGTCGTACATTTCTTTCATGACATAGCCTTTTATTTTCTTTCCGGTCATGGAATTGTAATTCCAGATATTGGACGGACGCAGCAGATCCACATTTCCGTTCTGATAATACGTTTTGGGGAGCTCCTGCCTGGGCATGTTATAAGCCTCCGGTATATCTTTCAGAATGGGCTCGATCAATCCGTCCTCTCCCAAATACCACATTTTGTGAGGTACTACTTCGTTTTCCTTAATGCTTCTGACCGCGTCTACCGTTTCATCCTCAAGCATTAACTCAATCATCTTATCAATATCCGCCGCATCCCGAAATGGGTCTGTAGGACGCAGCTGCACTATAATATCCGGTTCATAATTTTCATTTTCCCGAAGCCATGATAACGCATGACGGAAAACATCAATATCAAGAGCCGTATCCGTAGCAAATTCCGCCGGTCTGATAAAAGGAGTTTCCGCCCCGTATTCCCTGGCAATTGCAGCATACTCTTCGCTGTCCGTGGTCACAATTATCCGGTTGATATACCGGCTGGCCTTAGCATGTTCAATGGAATAAGCAAGCATGGGCTTTCCGTTGATCATTCTGATATTTTTATTTTTCACACTTTTAGAACCGCTTCTGGCAGGAATGACCGCCAGAATTTTCTTCTCTGTCAACATTTTCTCTTCCTCAGTTTCCTTATTTAATCCTCAATTATCTTATTTTAATATGCCATCCGGTCTGTGCGCGCCACAACTTATAGTTTATTCACTCTGTGCACGCCATATCTTATAGTTTATCCGCTCTGTGCACACCATATCTTATAGTTTATCCGCTCTGTGCACACCATATCTTATAGTTTATCCGCTCTGTGCACGCCATATCTTATAGTTTATCCGCTCTGCCTCATTATATCAGACAGTTATCATCCGGACATGGTTGCATTATAAAATAGAAAAGCCTATTTTTCAATAGGCTTTATTTTTGTTCTTCTATCTGATACTTTGCTCAATATTTCTATAAAGGGATATTTCCATGCTTCTTTTTGGGATTCTTTATTTTCTTATTTTTTAACCCGTTTAAGGCTTTGAGAAGCTTATCCCTGGTTTCTTCCGGCTTAATCACTTCATTCACATATCCTCTGGCCGCCGCCACATAAGGATTTAAAAAGCGTTTTTCGTATTCCTTTTTATAAGTCTCCCTTGCAGCAGCAGGATCATAGGACTCCTTGATTTTCCGCTTGAAGGCAATGTTAACCGCTCCGTCTGCTCCCATTACCGCAATCTCCGCAATGGGCCATGCAAATACCAGATCCGCTCCCATTTCCTTGGAGTTCATAGCGATATATGCGCCTCCGTAAGCCTTCCTCATAATCAGGGTAATCTTAGGCACCGTTGCCTCGGAATAAGCATAGAGAACCTTTGCCCCGTGGCGGATAATGCCGTTATGCTCCTGTTTGGTACCCGGCAAAAATGCAGGCACGTCTACCAGAGTAACGAGAGGAATATTGAAGCAGTCGCAAAAACGAATAAACCGCGCCATTTTGTCTGAAGCGTGATAATCTATGGAACCTCCCATTACCGCCGGCTGGTTGCAGATAAAGCCCACACATTTCCCTTCCATTCTGCCAAAACCGACAACTGCATTTTTCGCAAAATCCTTTTGCACCTCGAAGAAAGAATCCTTATCTACAACACACTCTAAAACATCATGGACATCATAAGCATGGCGGGAATTATCAGGTACAATTTTCTGAAGCTTTGTACAGGATTTGGATGCGCTTGTCATACTCTTGTTTAATCTTCCAAGCATTTTTTGAATGCCGCTTCTGCCTTCTTCTCCTCCGGCTTTTATAACCGGCGGATTTTCCTCCCAGTTTCCCGGCAGATAGCACAACAGTTTCCGCACACCCATGAGACATTCCCGTTCATTATCATAGGTAAAATGGGAAACGCCGGATTTTTCCGCATGAACCATGGCTCCGCCCAGTTCTTCCACCGTTACTTCCTCATTTATAACCGTCTTTACCACATTGGGACCGGTAATAAACATTTTAGAGGTCTCCCTGACCATGAAAATGAAATCGCAGATAGCAGGCGCATAGCAGGCTCCTCCCGAACAGGGTCCCAAAATAACCGCAATCTGGGGAATCATGCCGGATGCCTGTGTATGCCTTAAAAACATTCCCGAATAACCGCTAAAAGAAGAAATACCTTCTTCAATTCTGGCTCCGCCGCTGTCATTAATACAAATCAGGGGGGCCTTCATTTCCATAGCCATATCCTGAATCCGTGTGATTTTAAAGGAATGATATTCCCCTAATGTTCCGCCGATAACCGTAAAATCCTCGCTGGCTACAAATACCAGCCTTCCGTCAATCTTACCGTATCCCGTTACTACACCGTCTCCGGGTACACGTCTTTTATCCAGATCAAAATCATCAATACGGGACTCTATGAAATTATCAACCTCCACGAATGTATCTTTATCCAGAAGTATTTCAATTCTTTCCCTTGCTGTCAGTTTACCGCTTTTATGCTGTTTTTCAATTCTTGCCGCGCCGCCGCCGAGTAAGGCTTTTTCCCTTCGGGCATCCAATTCCTTAATTGCGTCATCCCAATTCATCTTTACAGACCTCCAAGATTTGAGCTTCATATTATTTTTGTTTCAAATATTTTGATTCTCAAACTATTATAGCAGACATTCCTCATTTTGCAAGGGAAATTTCGCAATTTCTCTTTCTATTTTTATTCTCAGCCCATACTCTGCCCTGTTTTTAATTTATAATGCCGTCGATTCCTTTTCCGCCATATCCAGAGCGCATCGAATTACCTTATCCATATCAAAATACTGATACTGTCCCAGCCTGCCCCCGAATATGACACGAGATTCCTTATCTGCCAGCTCTTTGTACTTTTGATAGAGAGCATTATTCTCCTCGTTGTTAATCGGATAATAGGGCTCGTCTCCTTTTTGCCACGATGCGGGATACTCCCGGGTAATAACCGTTCCCTTTCCCTTTCCAAACTCAAAGTGCTTATGCTCAATAATCCGTGTATAGGGAATCTCCCATTCCGTATAATTTACCACGGCATTGCCCTGGTAATTGTCACAATCCTCCAGGACCTCTTCTTCAAAACGGAGAGACCTGTATTCCAGAGCGCCAAAGCAATAGTCGTAATAGGCATCGATCATTCCCGTATAAAGAATTTTTCCGAAGGTATCTTTGCCGGATTCTTTTATAAAATCCTTGTATTCCGTGTTAAGCAGTATCGGAATGCCTTCTAACATTCTCTCCACAATCTGCGTGTAACCACCCTTAGGAATTCCCTGATAAGGGTCATTAAAATAATTATTATCGTACACAAAGCGAAGGGGAAGACGTTTAATAATAAACGCCGGCAGTTCTTTGCAGTCCCTCCCCCATTGTTTTCTTGTATATCCCTCTATCAGTTTTTTGTACACATCATATCCCACAAGGGAAATGGCCTGCTCCTCTAAATTCCGGGGCTCTGTGATTCCCGCCTCAGCAATCTGGGAAGCAATGATTTTTTGTGCCTGTTCCGGCGTGCGAATTCCCCACATTTTTGAGAAAGTATTCATATTAAAAGGGAGATTGTACAATTCGTCCTTAAAAACCGCCACAGGAGAATTAATGTAATGATTAAAGCACGCAAACTGTTGCACATAGTCCCAGACCTCTTTATCAGATGTGTGGAAAATATGTGCACCATATTTGTGTACCTGAATATCATTTACATCTTCTGTATAAATATTGCCGGCAATATGGCTCCTTTTATCAATCACAAGACATCTTTTGCCTTTTTTCTTCATCTCATAAGCAAAAACCGCTCCGAAAATACCTGCGCCAACTACCAGATAATCATAGTGCATTATTTTAACCTGTACTTCTTAATGGAAGCAAAGTCATCCATTAAGCCAAGAATCTTATCCTTGCCTTCCTGATTTAATTTTACATAATAGGACATAACCTGATTTTCTAAAAGCTGCTCGGAAACAGTTGTATCCTCTAAGGCTTTGAATGTCACAGGATTTAAGTTTAATTTATCACATATTCTGATGACGGTTCCATACGCCATACCTTCAATACCACGATCAAGAGCGGTAACCAATGTACTGTAAGGAATTCCCATTTCCAAAGCAAACTGCCTGATGCTCTTATACTGATTTAGTATTTCCTTCTTTAAAATTTTTGATTTTGCCAATGCTGTCATACTATTCTCCTCCAATATCCTTGTGCAATGCCCGTTAAACAAAGATGGGCAAATTTATTATATAGGATTTGAAGAAAGAAGTATATAGGAATAAGGGGAGAAAATGGTTTTTTTAGGTAAATTTTATAATATTGATACGCATTAACATTATCAATCCGTATATACGTATTATAATCCTATATTTACTCCTTGTCAATAAATATTTGTCAACTTTCTTTTTTACCTTCCTGCAGCATTTGCAGATATCCCAGAATTCTCCCCTTATCTATTTGCTTTAAGGAACGGTACTGCTCTATCAGTGTATGCTCGTCCGTTCCTTTTCCAACCAGAACATAGTCCGGTTCACAGCCGCCGCTTTTCGTACCCGACAATAATTCATAAGGCGTTACCTTTAACACTTGGCATATCAGCATAATTTTATCCGATGCCGGATTTGTCTTCTTTCTTTTCCAATCGCTGATCGTACTCTGGGCAATTCCCGTCCGTTCCGAAAATTCCTTCTGGGAAATTTTCTTTTCCTCCAGCAATTCAAAAATCCGTTCGCTGATTATCATTTCTATATCCCTCTATAATTCCTTTGTCAGCATAAACATTTTTGCCTTTTCTCCGAATCCGCACTGCTCATAATAATCTCCGCCAAACCAGTTTTCGTCCACTAACCCGACGCTAAAGCCTGCTTCTTCGAATTTTTTCGTCATCCGGCATTCCGAATAAACCCGTCTGATTCCTTCCAGACCGAATTTTTTGAAACTCTCCTTTTCGCTTTGTTCGAAAACACTAACAGAATTTTCTTCAGCAGAATCAACTGAAAGCTGCTCAATAAGGTCTGCAGACGCATCCCTTAAGAGAGCCGGAGTCATGACAATACATACCCCGCTATCGCTCAGCATTTTCATGATTTTTTCCGGTATTTCGGAATCGTCTTCTGCGCGTTCAAATAGATCCACACATATTATCACATCTATTTTTTCGCCTTCTGCTCCCCCTATGTTCTCCGGGGAAATATATTCCAGATATTCCTTAATAGACGCATATTTTCTAATCCTTTCCTGCATTCCCGTATTCTTTGCGTCCGGCGTTTCCATACAGCATATTTTTAGTTTCTCACTGCCTTCAGGCTGTATATCCTCCAGAAAACCCAGCAAAAACCGGATATTCTCCGATGCACCGCAGACAGGGCAGCGGTCTTCCTCTCCTTCAAAAAGGAATTCCACAGCTTCCCCTTCATAACCATAATGCTCCCGCATAACCCTTTTATAAGAAGATGGAGGTAAAAAGCGCACTTCCTTCCCGCACACCGTACAAAGGCATTTTGCCTTTCCAATCTGGGAAAACAACTGTTTCGCTTCTTTTAAAGTATCATCCAGAACGGACTTTATAACCTTATCGGACTTTTGCCCTTTTGTCAGTTTTTCTAAAAGCTCATCCATTCTTTGTTTTTGAGGCACGGGATGGAGGGCCAAATCCGAATAATCCCCCAAATCCTTTATAATATCCAAAAGAGCCTCTACAACGGCAGTCCTGTTCTGTGACAGCACCGCCGGATTCTTTTTCAGGTTCCCCTGCAGTTTGGTCAGACCTTCCACCACTCTTTGAATCTGCCCTGCCGCATTCTGGTAATATTCCGCCCTGTCTCCGCCTCCGGTCCGGCTTACTTCTTTTGCGGCATTTCTTATGCATTCCCTGATACGCCTTCCCTTCTCAAGGTTATAGGCGGCATCCGTTTTTTCTCCGCTATCCCCTGCATTCTCCTCCGCTTCATTCCCGGGGGCTTCTTCCTCAAGCCTTTCGCAAAGCTGTAACGCCTGCTCATAAAAATAGTCTTCGCAGTCATAGTTTTCCGCCTGCTGCCTGATCAGATTTAGTTTTTTCTGCAGGATATCATAACGACAGAGAGAATCATACATGGTATCCAGAACATACAGCTCCGTATCTATTTTGCTCTTGAACCTCTTGTTGACGCTTCCCGGCGTATCATAAATGATCATCAGAGGTTCTCCCACAAACAGGATCCGGTATTTCTTTGCCATTCTCAAATAAAATTCATAATCTTCAATACTTCCCAGCTTTTCATTAAATCCGCCCAGTTCATCCAGACAGGATTTCCTGATAAGAGATGCCGTTGCGCCAATCATTGGGTATAAAAGCATATGTTGGAAAATTTCTTTGGATTTCCACTCCAAGGGAATATCTCTTGATGGAATAAACGTGGAAGCTCCCTGTTCCTGCATCTCATGGTAGATCATTCCCGTTTCTTCATTGCTCTCCTTTTTCCAGACCTCCATCAGGCGCATAAGCTTATCCGGCAGCCACTCGTCATCATCATCCTGAAACGCCAGAAGTTCTCCTTTGGCCAGAGACACACCTACATTCTTTGCCCCGGCAAGACCCATATTATGCTCGTTCCGGTGATAACGTATTCTTTCATCAGAAAGACCTTTTACAAACTCTCCGGTATTGTCATTAGAGCAATCATCAATAATCAAAAGCTCCAGATTGGTATAAGTCTGGGACAATACACTTTGAATAGAACGTCCTAACAGTCCCACGCGATTATAGGTAGGAATGATGACGCTTATTAATTCTTCCTGTTCCCCGTCTTTTGCTGCAGTAGTTTTTCCGTCCATTTTATTTCTCTCCCTTACTATTCTCCCTTATGTTTTTTGCTCTTTTATCTGAACTTTCCGCTATCGACACACTTTTTAAAAACTGCTATAATCATTATAGCATAAATTACCTCATAAAAGGAAACGGAAATAAACCGAAAGGAACCGGCAGCCATGGCAGAAAAGCATCCTATTTCCATCTGTATCATTACAAAAAACGAAAGCGGTCTTTTAAAACAATGTTTAGACCGATTAACTCCCCATGCACAGCATGGTGGACACGAAATCGTGGTGGTGGATACCGGTTCTACAGATGATACCATGGAGATGTGCAAGACATATACGGACAGCATTTATGAATTTCCATGGGTCAACGACTTTTCAGCTGCAAGAAATTTTGCTGCCGAGCATGCTGCAAACGACTGGATTCTCTGTATCGACAGTGACGAATTTATTACTTCATGGAACGAACATGATTTACAGGACAAGATTGCAAAGCATCCAAAGGCCATAGGCGGCTTTTCCTTATTATGCGCCTGCGGCTTTGGGACGAACCGGTACGATTCCAATGCCAAGGTATACAGATTGTATAATCGTAAGCATTTTCATTTTGAGCGCCCAATTCATGAGCAGCTTGAACCCTTCAACCGGGAATTAGGACACCCCTGCTTCATGCTGGATATCAAAGCAGACCACTCTACCTATTCCGGAAGTCCCGAAGAGCTTACGGCTAAATCGGAGCGCAATATTAAGCTGTTAAAGGAAGAACTTCAGAAAAAACCTCACGACCCCTATCTTTTATTTCAATTAGGGCAGAGCTATTACATGATGGAAGACTTTGAAACAGCTCTTTATTATTATGATCTGGGTCTGGCAGAAGATGTTGATCCCAGGCTGGATTATGTCAATACCATGGTTGTTTCCTACGGATACACCCTTTTGAACCTGAAGCAATACAAAAAAGCCCTGGATCTGGAAGGCATTTATGACACCTTCGGAAACAGAGCGGATTTTGTATTTTTAATGGGTATGATTTATTTAAATAACGGTTTTTTTGAAGATGCAGTAGCTCAATTCAACAAGGCCACCACCTTTGACACCGCTGAAGTGGTAGGCACCAATTCCTTCCGGGCATGGCATAATCTGGGCGTTATTTATGAATGCAGCGGATATAAAGATAAAGCAATTCAATATTATAAAAAATGCGGGGATTTCGCACCTGCATTGGAACGGCTGAAAGCACTTACATTATAAATATTCAAATCAACGAAATGTTCACAAAATCGTTCCTCTGACTCAGCCCGTAGGATTGTAATGTCGTTTTACACTAAAATATCTTCAAAATCTGCGCTACCCTATGGTCATATGTGTGCTCAGCCTTAACCTTCTCATATCCTTTTTGGGCAATCTGTTCCCTTTTTTCCTCATGTTCCAGATAATAAGCAATTTTTCCATACAAATCTTCCGGCGTAGTAT
>CAZDRM010000023.1:2867-22976 GCA_964507745.1 uncultured Lachnospiraceae bacterium | reverse complement strand
GCTTTACATCATCAACGCCGGGCTCGCCTTTGATACGGCGTGCTGCAGCATAACGACCTGTAACTGCACCATCATTGAATAATAAAACCTTTGCATCTTTTTCAAGACCGAATGTCTCGCCGTCCTTAATGGGCATATCTGTTACAACAGTACCCGGGGAGTTTTTTGCTAATTCGTAAGCTTCTTTTAATGTGTTTACTTTTACTACGTTGTTTCCGTAGAAAGCAGCTTCGATGATAGAACGTGTTTTGGAAAAACCAACTTTTCCTTTACCGATCTCATCAATTGGATAGTATGCTTTTGTTGACATTCAATTGTCCTCCTTGATTTGTATTTTTTACCGTTATAAACGGCTTATGACTAATCCGTACGGGCGCATTGACCTCGTACACCTTTTGTATTATCTCAAAAGGAATTTAAAAAGTCAATAATCTAGGGCCCAAAGAAATGAAAAATCTTTCAACTTTCATATTCTCTTTACTTTTATTTCATGATGTCAGCGGCTGACGAGGAACCGATGCGGTCGCATCCTGCCTCTAAAAAGGCTTCCATGTCTTCTTTTGTCCTGATGCCGCCTGCCGCCTTTATTTTGACTGCATCTCCGATATATTCCTTAAACAGTGAAATATCCGCCATATCCGCTCCCGCCGTGCCAAAGCCCGTGGATGTCTTGATATATTCCGCACCTGCATCTGTAACCGCATGACACATAGCAATCTTTTCTTTTTCCGTCAGATAACAGGTTTCAACAATGACCTTTAAAACGTGGTTCAGGCACTCTCTCTTTACGCTGATGATTTCCTGAGTCACTTTATCATAATCTCCGTTTTTTACATCGGAAATATTGACCACCATATCGATTTCATCCGCCCCGTCCTCCAAGGCTTTCTTGGTTTCCTCCACTTTGGCTTCCGTCACACTGTATCCTAAGGGGAAGCCTATGACGGTACATATTTTTAGCCTGTTGCCATACTTCTGATGAACTCTTCTTACGTAACAGGGAGGAATGCAGACCGAAGCTGTCTGAAATTCCACCGCTTCCTCACAAAGCTTCTCTATATCCTCCCATGTTGCAAAAGCTTTTAACTGGGTGTGGTCAACATGCGCAACAATTTCTTTCCTGTCCATAAATCATAATCCCTTCTTTTGTTTTCCGTTTATCATTCTTTTCTATTCTATAATGAAAACGCAAAAAAATCCAGTTATTTCCTGTAAAGAAACACTGAATAAAATGTGAAATATTCATAAACACATTCTTTTTTCTTGATTCCCCCCTTATTTTCATGTTATAGTGGTGTTATAATTCATTCATATTATGTGCTTCTTGCGCATTCAAATCGAATTATCCACATCTTCTTGATGTTTAACCCCTGATGTTTATATAAACATGTATTTCAAATTTTTAGAAAGGTGGTATCACTATGGAACATGACAGCATCTCAAAAATTACACCCGAAATTATCCATCTTGCCGAGATGTCCCGGAATGCCGGCGTTATCGAGCAGGATTTGTTTACCAAATACGATGTTAAGCGCGGTCTGCGCGATTTAAACGGAAAAGGCGTCTTGGCCGGACTTACTAATATTTCCGATGTACGGGCCTCCAAAATAGTAAACGGGGAGCAGATTCCCATCCACGGGGATTTGTTCTATCGTGGTTACAATGTAAAGAATCTGGTTGACGGTTTTACAAACGACAACCGTTTCGGCTTTGAAGAGGTTACCTATCTCCTTTTATTTGACAAGCTGCCCAACAAAGAGGAACTGGCCTCCTTCCAAAAGCTGCTTGGGGAATACCGCACGCTTCCTACAAGCTTTGTAAGGGATATTATTATGAAGGCGCCCAGCAAGGATATGATGAATACCCTTTCCCGCTCGGTGCTGACGCTGTATTCCTATGATGACCGTGCAGACGATACTTCTATTCCCAATGTACTCAGGCAGTGCCTGCAGCTTATCAGTCTGTTTCCGCTGCTTACCATTTACGGGTATAATGCCTACAAGCATTATCATGACGGCAAAAGCTTATTTATCCACTCACCCAAGCCCGAGCTGTCCACTGCGGAAACCATTCTGCAGATTTTAAGGCCCGACAGCAAATATACGCCTCTGGAAGCCAAAATTCTGGATATTGCTTTAGTTCTACATATGGAGCACGGCGGCGGTAACAACTCCACCTTTACCACTCATGTTGTTACTTCCTCCATGACCGATACATATTCCGTTATTGCCGCGGCAATCGGTTCCTTAAAGGGGCCCAGACACGGCGGCGCCAACATTAAGGTTGTAGGCATGTTCGAGGATATGATGAATGAGCTTTCCGACTGGGAAGATGAAGAAGAGGTTTCCGATTATCTTGCAAGGCTGCTCAACAAAGAAGCCTTTGACCATTCCGGCTTAATCTACGGTGTGGGCCATGCGGTATATTCCAAATCCGACCCCCGTGCGGTTATTTTCAAATCCTTCGTGGAAAAGCTTTCCGTGGAAAAGGGACTGGAAAAGGAATTTGCCCTGTACTCTCTCGTAGAAAAACTGGCTCCCCAGGTAATTGCCAAGGAGCGCAAAATTTATAAAGGTGTCAGCATCAATGTGGACTTCTATTCCGGTTTCGTATATAAAATGTTAAATCTTCCTTACGAATTATATACGCCGATTTTCGCCATTGCCAGAATCAGCGGCTGGAGCGCCCATCGTTTGGAAGAGCTTGCCAACAACGGCAAAATTATCCGTCCCGCTTACAAACCTATTCACGGGGATCTGCGTTATAAAGAGCTGGATAAGAGAAAATAATAAAAAAACCTGTTCTGAAAGGCGTTTCCACAAACCGCTCCTTTCAAAACAGGTTTTTATATTTCTACTTAGTTCATGCCGAGAAATTTCTTTACGACAGCTTTCATTTCATCCTTTTCGCAGACAGTATCATGCAAAACAGGGGCTGTTCTGATTTCCTCAATGGCTTTGGGTACATCCGTAACGGAAATCCGTGACAGCTCATCCACCAGCTCAAAATCGCCCATAGCATCAAATTTTTCATCAATAGCCTTCATGACGCTTCTTGTAAATTTGTAAGGGCTTGCCGTGGATGCAATAATCGTTTTTGTAGTATCCTTTGTCTCTTCCCTGTATTTTTCATATGCCGCTGCAGCAACTGCCGTATGGGTATCGATCACATAGCTGAATTCATCATAAAGCTTCTTAATCATGGCAAAGCACTCTTTTTCGCCGGCATAACCGCCGATAAAATCCTTCAGTTCTTCCCGCATCTCTCCGGTAATCTCATATACGCCTTTTTCCGAGAGAGCCTTCATAAGAGCCGCGTTTTTCTCTGCATCATTGCCCGCAATTCTGTAAATCAGCCTTTCCAGATTGGAGGAAATCAATATATCCATGGACGGAGAACTGGTAAGAATAAACTCCCTGTTCCTGTCATAGGTTCCGCTCTTAAAGAAATCAAACAAGACCTTATTGTCATTGGATGCACAAATCAGCTTATGAATAGGCACACCCATATTTTTTGCATAATATGCAGCAAGAATGTTACCGAAGTTTCCGGTGGGAACTACCACATTAACGGGCTCGCCCTCCGTAAGCTTTCCCTGTCCCAACAAGGCTGCATAGGAATATACATAATATACGATCTGAGGCACCAGACGGCCGATATTAATGGAGTTTGCAGAAGAAAACTGGAATCCCTTCTCATCCATTTCCTTTGAAAGGGCTTCATCTCCAAACAGCTTTTTCACGCCGGTCTGGGCATCATCAAAATTACCGTGAATGCCTACAACATGAGTATTTGCGCCCTTCTGGGTTACCATCTGCTTTTCCTGGATGGGGCTTACGCCGTTTTTGGGATAAAAAACAATAATTCTTGTCCCTTCCACATCCGCAAAACCTGAAAGAGCCGCCTTTCCCGTATCTCCGCTGGTAGCAGTTAAGATAACAATTTCATTTTTTACCCCGTTCTTCTTTGCTGAAGTTGTCAGTAAATGCGGAAGAATGGAAAGCGCCATATCCTTAAATGCAATGGTTGCACCGTGATAAAGCTCTAAATAAAAAGCATTTCCCGCCTCTGTCAGGGGAGCAATAACCTCTGTATCAAATTTATCATCATAAGCTTTACAAATACAGTTTTTCAGTTCCTCTTCCGTAAAGTCCGTCAAATACAGCTTCATAACCTCATAAGCGGCTTCCTGATAGGTCATTTTAGAAAGCTCCTTTAAGGAAACATCCAGTGCCGGAATTTCCATAGGAACATATAATCCGCCATCGTCCGCCAGTCCTTTTAGGATGGCACGGGATGCCGTTACGGGTGTGCTGTCGCTTCGTGTACTTTTGTATAATATTTCCATTGCTTTTTCCCTTTCGTCTCTATCTTTACGGCGTTTATTATAGCACACCCGATTTTGAATAGCAATGAACTACTTAAAAAAGCTGTGCCCGCCATAATCAAACAGATAGGTCAGATGATGAAAAAACCAGCTGCTCTTTTGTTCCCCGGCTACTTTCGTGGCTACAAAATATAAGGCCCCTTCGGAAATATCCTCTCCGTACAACGCCCGTTCCACCACCTCTACGGTCTCCTCCGACACCTTGACGGATTGAAGCCTTCCGTTATAGGCAGGCGTAAACTGTATCTTTCCTCCGTTTGCCTGATAGACCACTTCCTTTACCGTAGATGGAAACCGGCTGCTTTCCATACGGTTTAATACAACATTTGCCACTAAAAGCTTGCCGTTTTCGTCCTCACAGCCCGCTTCCGCTTCTACAATTCTCAGTAAAGTATAATAATCCTCTTCGCTGATTTCATATACCATTTCCCTGGTAACGGACTGCTCTACAATCGTCCTTCTTTCAGAAATCGCTTCCGGTAATACCCTTATTGTCCTTTCTACATCTTCTTCTCCGCCATCTCCTACCCGGATTTCCATTTTTTCTGTTTGTACCTCTTCATTTGTCATCTGTATCCTTTGAAAAGTTATCTCTATCGTAAGAATGCTAAGAAATGCCAGATAAAATAACACCAGCATATTCCCGTGTTTTCTTTTCATAGACTGCTCCTTTTCTTTAAGTCGTAATATTTTCTTAACAACTTAGTAATTATTTTATACAAGCAGTCCTTAAAATATTTCCAAAATTGAATTTTAGCTATTATAATGTTATACTTTGTACATGAAAAAATACACCGGAGTCTATGAAGCGACAAAAAAAGACGGGACCCGCTATTTTCGGTCGGGCATTACCTTCCGGGGCAAGCATATCAGCCTGGGAAGTTTTTCCTGTGCAAAAGATGCAAACGGCGCCTATTTAGAAGCGGGAGAGCTTTTGGAGGATAAAGGACTTCTTCCCGACACCTATACCCCCAGGCTTCTCTCCTTTGGGAAATGCATAACTTTAATGAACTTCAGGGATAATCTTCTATATATCAAAAATCCCATCTATATTAAAAACAAATTTTTCTTTTATTATTACAGTCAGGATATTATTTATACCTTTGACATTGACGATTTGTTTTATTATGCCAGCCATAAAATCATGAAGCGGGGCCGCCATTTATTCGTGGCCGATTACGGAATGCAGGTTAATATCCTGAACCGTTACGGCATCCGCAATTTTGCCGTGGAAGGCAGGGATTACTATTTTGCCAACGGGGACAACAGAGATTTCCGCTATGCCAATGTCATCTGCATAAATCCGTATTTCGGCGTTACAAGAATCAAGAAGAACGGCACCTTCCGTTATCTTGCCAAAATTCATATAAAGGGGAATTACATTGTAGGAACCTATGAATCCGCTCTTCTTGCTGCCATTGCCTACAACAAAGCCATAGATGTGGTTAAGGGACAGGGAATCCGGAAAAATTATGCATATAACTATATTGACGGCATGTCTCCTTCAGACTATGCCGCCCTGTATTCCGACTGTAAAATTTCCCAAAAACTGTATCATCTCATTTCGTAATCAATAAAACTGATGCTCATAGAGACATTTCCTGCAATGCCGTCTATTTTTGCATCCTGCTTATATTCCCACATGGCAAACTCATAGGGATAATCCGGCATATCGCCTTCCTTTGAAAGCCAGATATTGTAACCGGAAAGCTGGGTCAGATCCAGTTTGCGCAAAAGCCAGTATTTATTTCCGTAAATCGCCGGTGTATATCCGTTCTGGCTGATGGTATTGCAAAAAGCCTTTGTAATTGCCGTAAGCTGATTTTTTGTAAGTTTTTCCGTTCTGGATGCATCGTTATTTACCAGCTCCATATCAAAAATAACAGGATAATCCGGCTTTATTTCCGCCTGCTGCAGCGCCTGTACCACAAGATTTGCCTCTTCAATGGCTTCCTCTTCATTTACCGCCTGGGAATAAAAAGATACTCCGATTCCCAATCCTGCTTCCTTGGCCTCTTTCATATAGGTAAGGTAATTTTCATCCATACTGATTACGCCTGTGGCATATCCCCGTTTTCCGATGCGGATGATGCAATAATCAATTCCGTCTTCCTCCACCCGGATAAAATTAACGGTTCCGTAGCTGTCATCTATTTTGATACCCTGTCTGGAAATCTTCTTTCCATCCGCATAATAACGCATATACGGCTCTTCATAAACCAGTCCCGTATAATCATAGTTATTCTTGGCTATATAGGCATTGATCATGACCCACTGGGATGTGCCGTCGGGGTAAATCACTTCCGTCTTTGTGCCGTTCTGGGATAAATCCTCTTCCTTTTCTTCCTCTTCTATTTCCTTTAGATTTTCCGCATATTTTTCAGCCGTATGGTCCAGAGATTTATCCAAATCCGTATCTACCTTGTACATATTCCAGAAGTCCAGATCGTCGGATACAAGTGTGGATTCCCCTATGGGATATTCGGCCGCCTCCGTATCGTTTACGGAAACTGTTTCCGTTCCCGGCGTCTGGTTACGGTTGTCCGCCATAGGGCTGCGTCCGGAACTTTTGGGCTTATTGACACCTAAAACCACTGCAACCAGTATGATCATAAAGACCACAATACCCGCTATCATTCCGCCTAAAGAAACACCCGACTTAATACTGTTATCATTATCAAAATCATCCGTTAATTTCATTGACTGTTCCTTTCCGCCTAAACGTTTACCACAAGGGAGGGTTCGCTCCTTTTCGCAATATCTATGTGGAAATCCGAAGCCTTATAAGGATTCTCTCCCATAGTAATCTCCAGGCGCACCGCTTCATATGCCAGTGCCGGCATATTATTTTCCTTGCTTAAGTGTCCCAAAAAAATATGCTGCAAATTATCATGGACAATACGGCTTAAAAGCTTTCCTGCATTTTCATTGGATAAATGTCCTTTGTTTCCCAGAATCCTCTGCTTCAGATAATAAGGATAAGGTCCCACCTGAAGCATATTCACATCATGGTTAGCTTCTAACAGCAGGGCATCCATCCCTTTCAGTTTTTCCTCGTTCTCCTCTGTTATCATTCCCAAGTCCGTAGCCACCGCTATTTTTTTACCATGACCGAAAAAACGGTACGCCACAGGCTGGGCCGCGTCATGGGAAATTTTCATGGAATCCACCTGAATATCCCCTATGGTAACGCACTGGTTCTCTTCTATTTCCACAAAACGCTCTTCATCTATTTTCCCCAGTGAAGCCGTATTGAAAATTCCCCTGATGGTTCCGCCGGTAGCATATACGGGAGCCTGGCACTTTCTTGTCAGAACACCCAGCCCGCCGATATGGTCAATATGCTCATGAGTTACAAATATTGCACTTAAATCATCAACGGTCAGTCCGATTCCGTTCAGTCCTTCTTCAATCCGCTTTTTGCTGATGCCCGCATCCACCAGTATATGGGTATGATCATCCCCTACATAAATACAATTCCCACTGCTTCCGCTGGCAATACTAAGTAAACGCATCATTTTTAATCCTTCCAGAAAATATCCAGACGGTCGCCATTGGAAAGCGGCTCCGTATACTGGGCATTTCTTCCGTTTATTAATGTCTCCACAGCTGTTCCCTGAGGCTTTGATAAATCAAAATCAATAAATTGAAAAATATCCACATAGATATAATCGGGCTTTCCCGTCATCTCCACCACATCATCATTGACAACAACATAAATAGTCTGAACCAGAGCGCCGTTGACATTTTCCGTTTTTGCAGGCGGAACTTGGATATTTTTTACTGTTTTTCCCTGTTCTGCCGTTTCGTTCTGTTGGTCCTTTATTTCATTCCGCTCTTCTCTATCCGTTATTTTTTCCGGCGATACATCTTCCGGTTTTATCCCTGACTTTATTACTTCTTCTTTTTCATCCGCTCCTTCGCCTTTATCCCTGTTCCGGTTTTCTTCCTCTATGGCTTCCTTCCGCAATTCTTTAATGGAGGTGCCACTTTTCAGGCGGTTTAAGTTATTCTGAAGGCTTCCGTAAAGCTCACGGACGCTTTTTTCCACACGAAGAGGCTGCTCTTCAGCCTTATACTGATTGGCACTATTCTGATCTGCATTACTCCGGGAACTATTTCCCTGGGCATTCCGTGATGCCGCCGTCTGCGCCGGCATAGCCGATTGTCCCGACACCGCCGCCTGTATCATTTTAGAAAGCGCTTCCTCCGCCCTTTCATATTGAAGCTGTTCTACAATTTTTCTGGCGTCATTTTTTGCCCTCTCTAAAGGAGATTCTCCCGAAGCTTTATTTTCCGAAGGACCCTCTTCCACTTTTTCATCAGGCTCTTTCTCCCCGTTAACAGCTTCTGTTTCTATGATACTTCCGCTTTCTTTATCTGTTCCCTGTAAGGATTCTTCTGCCACAGCTTCATTCTCATGGGACTCCTCTTCTGGAAGCTGTTCTTCTATATGGAATGAAATCGTAAAATTATCGTATACTCTGGCATCTAAATCCACCGGTTCATGATTTACCATAATCTGTCCGGCGTCAGCAGTTGCAATATCCATAAATTCCAAAATCTGGCGGACTGTATAGTAATTGAGCAATTCCACTCTGTCCCCGTCCTGAATCTCATAATATGCGGACTGAAGCTGTCCGTTTACGCTTGCCAGTTTGGGCACTGAAATATCTTTATCATCCAGATGAACAGTCAGGCTTCCTTCATACTCAGGCAGTCTTGAAACCTCCATAGACGCCTTTTCCCCCGCTGTAGAAGGAATTACCTTAATCATATCGTTATTTCTGATAGAGGTATGAATATCTGCCTCTTCTCCGTTTAAAACCACCTTTGCCGACTCTCCTCTGCCGCCTCTGATGGTCACAGACTTTCCGTTCAGTTCAAATTCCAGGGATTCTCCTCTTTTGGGGAACAAATCCTCATTGGGAAACTCCGCCATAATAGCCGCATCCACAATAGCCAGCCTGTTATTATCATAAAGTTTGATTCTTTTATCATTGAAGGTAACAAAAATGAAATTATTGCTTTGCTCATAAAAATTTAAACAGATGCCGATAGGGGTTACCATCAGGGAATCCTTTACCACATCTTTTCCGGCAAAGTCAATTTTCATCATAACCTCTTCGCCTCTGACGGCGCAACGCTCAGGAGCAATTCCCAAATGCTTTGCAACCCTGTCGGTATAAGTGGCTATTTTGCCGCCGCCTCCTACCACAAAGACAGCGCTTACCGGCTTATCCCCGTTTAACTCCTTAATCTTTTCCGCAGCCTGCATTGCCATATCTTCCAGATTTCCTTCTACAACGGAAAGCACTTCCTCTTTTGAGATTTTTTGGGGGATTCCCATAATATCCTTATATTCCACTATATCCCGGTTCTCAATATTCCGTTTGATCTGCTCCGCCGTCTTAAAATCCACCAGACAATGTTTTGCGATATCCTCTGTCAGACAGTCTCCTGCAACGGGAAGCATGCCGTAAGCAATAATGCTTCCATCCTTGGTAATGGATATATCGGAGGTGCCCGCTCCTACATCGATTAACGCAATATTTAGCATGCGGTACATATCCGGAATCGCCAGCTCTATGGCAGCAATAGGCTCCAAAGTCAGGTTTGCCACTTCCAGACCCGCTAATTCCACAGCCTTATACAATCCGTCTACCACATCATCGGGCAAAAATGTGGCGATCATGTCCGAGGAGATTTCCTTTGCTTTATGGTTTTCCAGATTCCCCATGGGATAACCGTTCATGTAATAATGCATAACAGAATAACCCACGCAGTAAAATTTCATGTCGGAATCATTTTCCTTCTGAAACTGCTCGTAGGCTTTTTCAATCCCATAGGAATCCAGCAAATGGATTTCCTCTTTGGTTACCGTTTTTTCTCCTTCCAGATTCATATCCACATGTACGGTCACGGTCTTTAACACACGTCCTGCCGCAGCAATACACACCTGCTTCAGTTTTTCTCCCGTCTGCTCCTCAAGGAGCTCCGTCACTTCCCGTATGGTATCGCTGACTGCGCCGATATCATGAATCTGTCCGTCTAACATGGCTCTGGATTCATGCTCTTTTATTTGCTGGGCTGTTACCACAAAACGATCCTTCTGTCGATAGCCCACCGTCCCAACAATGCTTCTGGTTCCGATATCCAGTCCGTATACATAGGAACCTTTCATTTTATTTGCCTTCTGCACTTATGTATTCCCCCAGTTTATCATCAATCTGATTATAGGTATCTTCCGGTTTGTCATTATTTTCAATGATAACCCTGCAATGTTTCTTAAAAATCCCGTCGGAAAGCTGCTTTTCCATGATATTCCTGATTTTCTCATCAGAATACTGTCTTGTCTGTTTCAGACGTTTTTTTCTGATTTCCCGTTCTGTATGAATATACCACAATTCATCCAGAATTTCATCATAATGTTCTTCTATTAAAAGCGCCGCTTCCAAAATGAAAAAGTCATAATTTCCTTCTTCTTCCGCTTTTTTTATCTCATGAAGGATAAATTCCCTTACAGCCGGATGAATCAGGGCATTCACAGCCTTCAAAAGTCCCGCATCCGAAAACACCAGCTCCGCCATCTTTTCTTTTGAGATCCTGCCGTCTTCCAAAAGAATTTCTTCTCCAAGCAGATCCACAACCGGACGGTAGCAGCTTTGTCCCGGCTCCTTCAAAAAATTGGCAATTTCATCCGCCTTATAAATTTTTGCTCTGTAGCGGCTTTCTATATAATCCAAAACCAGCGATTTTCCTGCACCTACGCCGCCTGTAATACCAATGGTTTTCATATTAGGTCTCTCCAACATCTCTTAACCGGCTATATCCCGTTGCTTTCCCAATACCAACGGATATCTTATGAATCTTTCCAACCCTAATGGGCGTCATACCAGTTCTTTCCAACATTCAAATCCACCTCTAAAGGGACCGAAAGAGCTGCGGCATTTTTCATTTTTGTGCTTAAAATTTCTTTTACCTGCTCCTGTTCCTCTTCATAGGTCTCAATCAAAAGCTCATCGTGGACCTGTAAAATCAGCTTGGACTTAAGCCCTGCTTCCTTTAATCCTCTATAAACATCTATCATAGCAATTTTCATAATATCCGCCGCTGTTCCCTGAATGGGCGCGTTCATTGCAGCCCGTTCCCCGAACTGCCGCTGCATGAAGTTACTGGAGGATAACTCCGGCATAGGTCTCCTTCTGTCAAACATTGTAACTGTATAGCCCTTTTCCTTTGCTCCTTTAACCGTTTCCTCCTGATACCGCTTTACGTCGGGATAGGTTTCAAAATACTGTTCCATATACTTTGCAGCTTCCTTCTGGGAGGTTCCGATATCCTGGCTCAGGCCGAATGCGCTGATACCGTAAACAATGCCGAAATTAACCGCCTTCGCATTTCTTCTCTGTAGGGAGGTTACCTCTTCCATGGGAGTATGAAATACCTTTGATGCCGTAATTCTGTGAATATCCGCATCCGTATGATAAGCGCCGATCAGCTCCTTATCGCCTGATAAATGAGCCAGAATCCTCAGCTCGATCTGGGAATAATCCGCATCCATCAAAAGACAGCCTTCCTTTGCCACAAAAACCTTGCGGATCATTCTTCCCATTTCCGTCCGCATGGGAATATTCTGCAAATTGGGCTCTGTGGAAGAAATTCGCCCCGTTGCAGTTATCATCTGATTAAAGGAAGAATGAATTCTGCTCTCTTCATCTATAAACTCCGTAAGTCCGTCGGCATAAGTGCTTTTCAGCTTCGCAAGCCCTCTGTATTCCAGAATATCCGCCACAATTGGGTTATCAACAGCTAACTTTTCCAACACATCAGCCGCAGTGGAATAACCGGTCTTGGTCTTCTTCCCGCCTTTTAAGCCCATTTTATCAAATAGAATCTCTCCCAGCTGCTTCGGAGAATTGATATTAAAGGTTTCTCCGGCCTGCTCATAAATCCGCTTCTCCAGCTCTTCAATTTTTTCGCCCAGACTGATACTGTATTCCTTTAATGCCTCGCCTTTTACCATAATGCCTTCTTTTTCCATGTCATATAAAACATAAGTCAGAGGCATTTCAATCTTTTCATACAAGGACAGCATATTTTCTGCCGAAAGCTCTTTTTCCAAAGGCTCATAAGCGCGGTATAAGGAAAGGCTTTCCATACAGGCATATTCCAAAAAGTCCCCATTTTCCTCCTTTGCCACATCCCCTAAGGGCTGTTTTGCAAACCACTGCTTATAGTCCCTGCAGTTTACTCCGCCATATTCCCCTGCCACATCTTCGGGCAGATATTCCTTATGATTGGGATTTAACAGATAGGCGGCAAGCTTACAGTCAAAAAACACATCCGTATTCTCACAGGGAATAAGATCATAATATTTCTTTACGTCAAACACCAGTATTTTTCCTGCTGTACCGCTGAAATATTCCGCCAGTTCCTTCAGCCTCGAGCTGACATATTCCTCCGTAATAAAATTTTGCATAAACAGACAATACAATTCCTCTTCCTTTATACAAATGCTTACGGCATATAATTTTTCTTTATCCTTAAAAAAGCATACAGAACATTTGTTGCTTTCTTTGCAGCCTTCAAAAAGCGTCTCTGCCTGGGGCAAATCCGTAACCGCCTGAAAGGTTCTCTCATTTTTCTCCAGAACCTTTGTCTGATCAAATCTGGAAAGCATATTTTTAAAATTCAGCTTCAGACACCAGTCATAAGCCTCTTTTGTGAACAGATCCCCAAGAACTGCGTCCTCTAACTCATAAGGCAATTCTGCATCTATGCGGATCGTGGCAAGCTTTAAGCTTAAATCCGCCAGATCCCTGTTATTCTCCAGGGTTTCCTTAATGCTCTTCTTGGATATTTTATCCAGATTGTTATAAATATTTTCGATAGAACCATATTCCACCATCAGGCCCGTGGCCGTTTTCTCTCCCACCTTGGGCACTCCGGGAATATTGTCCGCCGTATCTCCCATCAGCGCCTTCAATTCTATAAACTGCTCCGGCGTTACCTGATACCGTTCCTTTACATCCTTTGCATAATAATCTTCAATTTCCGTTCTTCCGCCCTTGGTCTTGGGGATTCTGATTTTGATATGCTCCGTGGCAATCTGTAACAGATCCCTGTCTCCGGATACTAAGGATACTTCAAAGCCTTCCCTCTCTCCTCTTTTTGCCATTGTTCCCAGAATATCGTCAGCCTCTAATCCCGGCTTTTCCATAATCAGTACATTCATAGCCGCAAGCACCTGTTTCATAACAGGAACCTGTTCCCTGAGTTCCTCCGGCATAGACTTTCTTGTTCCTTTATATTCTTTAAACATTTCATGGCGGAAGGTAGGCGCCGACACATCAAAAGCAACTGCCAGCATATCCGGTTTTTCCTCATCCAGCAGTTTAAACAAAATATTCAAAAATCCATAAATCCCATTGGTATGAAGGCCTTCCGAATTGGTCAGCTCAGGCACTCCGTAAAAGGCTCTATTCAAAATACTGTGCCCATCTATTAATACAAGCTTCTTTGACATATTCTCATGACTTCCTTAATCTTTATTTCCGCAAAAGCATGCCAAAAGACACATCCCCTGCGGATAGTTTTCTTTCCCGTACTGCGCCGGATTTTTCTGCCCTTTTACCAGACCATGTAAAGAATCGTAAAGCCCAAAGCAAAAATAGCGATGACCTCTATCTGTCTGCAGATTCTCTCCACAGTGCGTCTGATTCTTATCTTATGGGCAGCCTGATTTAACTTATAATGAAGTTCATCATCCAGGGAAAAAGAAGCTCCTGCTTCCAGCCGGGCAAGCCCTTCCACAGTTAAATACTGAATTGCAAGTTCCTCTTCACAATCCTTGCATTGCTTTATATGATTGACAAATTCAGTCAGATTATCCTCGTCTAAGGAATCCTTCAGAAACGCCGGAATCTGCTTTTCAATTTCTTTACAAGTCATCCTATTCACCCAATTACCATTTTAACAAAAAACAATGTTCTTTTCCATCATTATTACAAGAATATTTATTTTTATCTGTTTTTTATGGTTCTTTTACTTGATTCTTTTTGCCACCTATGATAATATATATTTCGGCTGTTGAAAACAACCGGGCCGGCGTGTCGGAATGGCAGACGAGGCAGACTCAAAATCTGTTGTGGGCAACCACGTATGGGTTCAAGTCCCATCGCCGGCATCAAAAAAGAGCGGATTTCTATTTCCGCTCTTTTTTATCATATTTGTCTCCATGGGTCAAGCAAACATGCTTGCATGTTCATTTGACCCTCAAATCAAGGTTGAAAGATTTTCTTTCAACCTTCATTCCTTATGTTCTTTATGATACCCTATTTTTCAAAATCCAGTTTGTCATAAATATCAAAGCAGTCAAAGGTGGCAAAATAATCTTTTTCTGTTTCCGCCCTTCTGATCAGCTGTACGCTTCCGTCTTCTTTTAAGAGAAGCTCCGCGCTCTTCAACTTGCCGTTATAGTTGTAACCCATGGAAAAACCGTGGGCTCCCGTATCATGAATGACAATATAATCGCCTGTATCAATTTTGGGAAGCATCCTGTCAATAGCAAATTTATCGTTATTCTCACATAAAGAACCTACCACATCATATTTGCAGGTGCAGGGAGCATCCTCCTTTCCTGCCACGGTAATGTGATGATATGCACCATACATAGCCGGTCTCATAAGATTTACCGCACAGGCATCGCAGCCGATATATTCCTTATGGGTGTGTTTTTCATGAATCGCCGTTGTAACCAGATGTCCGAAAGGTCCCATCATAAAACGTCCCAGCTCTGTATAAATCGCCACATCAGAAAGTCCCGCAGGAACCAGAACCTCATCATAGACCTCTTTTACCTTCTGTCCGATAAGCCGGATATCATTGGGCTCCTGATCCGGGCTGTAAGGAATGCCGATACCGCCGGATAAATTAATAAAGCTTAAGGATACACCAACCTGTTCTTTAATGCGAACAGCCGTTTCAAACAATGTCTTTGCCAACGTGGGATAATATTCATTGGTAACCGTATTGCTTGCCAGAAAAGCATGCATTCCAAAACGCTTAACCCCTTTTTCCTTCAATATCCTGTAGCCTTCAAAAAGCTGTTCCGTAGTCAGACCGTATTTGGCATCTCCCGGATTATCCATAATGCTGGTGCTGATTTTGAATACGCCGCCGGGATTGTAACGAAGGCTCAAAGTTTCAGGCAGACTGCCTAGGGTTTTTTCCAGAAAATCAATATGGGTAAAATCGTCCAGATTGATAATAGCTCCGATTTTATTGGCATACTCATACTCGCTGGCAGGGGTTTCATTGGAAGAAAACATAATAGATTCTCCCTCTATTCCCATGGCGTTGGACAACATCAGTTCCGTCTTTGAGGAGCAATCGGTTCCACAGCCGTATTCCCGCAAAATATCAATTAAAAAGGGATTGGGCGTCGCCTTTACCGCAAAAAATTCCCGGTATCCGGGATTCCAGGCAAAAGCCTCTTTTAAAGCTTTGGCATTCTCACGAATCCCCTTTTCATCATAAATATGAAAGGGCGTGGGATATTTTTTCACAATCTCATCCAACTGCTCTTTCGTTACAAACGGTTTCTTTTCCATAATCTTCTCCTCCAAGTATCTTTATGTACATTTTTATAGATTCTCGCTATATGCGCTCTGTACCTGCTTTATATGCTCTGTACCTCTGCTTTATATGCTCTCCACACTTCTGCTTTATATGTATCCTGTCCTTCTTGCTCTATATAATCTTTAATACCTGTCACTTAGTCTTCAGGAATGCCTATACATTCTCTATCTGCCAGTCAATAGGCGTCAGACCGTTTTCCTCCAGAAAAGCATTGGTCTTACTAAAAGGCCTGCTCCCAAAAAAACCTCTGTAAGCCGACAGCGGGCTTGGATGAGGGGCCTCTAAAATCAAATGTTTGGGATTATTTAACATCTTTTTCTTTGTCTGCGCAGGCGAACCCCAGAGAATAAACACAATGGGTCTGTCCTCTTCATTTAAAACTCTGATAGCCGCATCCGTAAACTGCTCCCAGCCCATTCCTCTGTGGGAATTTGCCTGATGGGCACGGACCGTCAATACCGTATTTAAAAGCAGGATACCCTGCTTTGCCCATTTTACAAGATAACCGTTATTGGGCACATAGCATCCCAGATCATCATGCAATTCCTTATAAATATTTACCAAAGACGGAGGAATCTCCACATCCGGTCTCACGGAAAAACAAAGTCCGTGGGCCTGTCCCACATTGTGATAAGGGTCCTGACCGATAATAACCACCTTGACCTCGTGAAGAGGCGTCAATGCAAAGGCATTGAAAATATCATCAGACGGCGGGAATACCAGATGGGTTTTGTATTCCTCTACTACCTTTTGATACAGCTCTCTGTAATATTGTTTGGAAAATTCCGGTTTTAAAGGTTCTAACCAATCATTCGCAATTGCAGCCATAGTTTACAGCCTTACGCTGATTCCCTCCTGTCGTAAATATTCTTTGACTTCCTTTATTTCCAGTTCCTTAAAATGAAACAGGGATGCCGCAAGTGCCGCATCAGCCTTTCCCTCCGACAAAGCATCCTTAAAATGCTCCAGATTTCCTGCTCCGCCCGACGCAATAACCGGAATGGATACATTCTCTGAAATAATGCGGGTCAATTCAATATCATAGCCCGCCTTTGTACCGTCACAATCCATGCTGGTCAGAAGAATTTCTCCCGCTCCCAGTCTGTCAGCCTGTATGGCCCATTCCACCGCATCGATTCCCATATCGATTCTGCCGCCGTTTTTATAAATATTCCAGCCGCTTCCGTCTGCGCGCCTTTTTGCATCGATAGCAACGACCACGCACTGGCTGCCGAATTTATCCGCCGCCTCACTAATCAGCCGGGGATTGTTAATTGCCGCGGAATTAACGGATATTTTATCTGCGCCTTCCCGCAAAATCGCCTTAAAATCTTCCACTGTCCGGATACCGCCGCCTACCGTAAAAGGAATAAATACCTTCTCAGCCACCTTGCGCACCATATCCACAACGGTTTCTCTGGCATCAGAGCTTGCCGTAATGTCCAAGAATACCAGTTCATCCGCCCCCGCCTTGTCATAGGCTTCGGCAATTTCCACCGGGTCTCCCGCATCTATAAGATTTACAAAATTTACGCCTTTTACAACCCTTCCGCCGTTTACATCCAGACAGGGAATAATTCTCTTTGTGTGCATCTATATTCCCTCCTTTGTAACGGAAATAAAATTACGTAAAATCTGCAGACCGGTTTCGGAACTTTTTTCCGGATGAAACTGACAGGCAAACACATTTCCCTGCTCCACCGAAGCGTGAATGGTGGTTCCGTATTCCGTAACGGCAGTCACAATGCTTTCATCCTCCGCTTTCAGGTAATAGGAATGCACAAAATACACATAAGAGCCTTGGGAAAGCCCGTTAAACAGTCTGCCCTTTCCCTGAAAACTTAAAGAATTCCATCCGATATGAGGAATCTTCAAACCTGCCTCCTCCGGTATATGAAGAATTTCTCCTTTTAACAATCCAAGTCCTTCTACTCCCGGACTTTCATCACTTTTTTCAAAAATAAGCTGCAATCCCAGACAAATGCCAAGGAAAGGAATCTTCCTGTCCGCCACTTCATGAATGACCTCTACAAGCCCATAACGGTGCAGCTTCTCCATAGCATCTCCAAATGCTCCCACACCCGGCAGAACAACTCCGTCAGCGTTTAAAATCACATCCCTGTCTCTGGTAAGAACGGCTTCCTCTCCCAGAAACTGGAAAGCCTTTTCCACACTTTTTATATTTCCTGCGTCATAATCAATTATTGCTATCATTTTATCCTGCCTTTATAACGGACTAATCCATTTCTTCTTCCAGCTGATCTTCTAAAGGTTCCGATGTTACCGCCTCTTCTCCGGACGGATTTGACTCAGGCGTTTCTGCCGGCTGTAAATCTCCATCGCCGGTTTCGTTTCCATTCTGACCATCATTTTCCCCGTCGGACAAGTTTCCCTCTCCTTGCTGTGATGTCACACTGCTTCCTATCAGTTCTTTTATCTTGTAAGTATACTCCAGTTTTTCTAAGCCTATTATTTCTATAACCTGATCTTCTCCCAGAGAATATTCACTCTGCAGTAATCCAAGCAGCTTTCCGTATGCGGTAAACGCCTCGTCCTGTATTCCCAGAGTGGTAATTTCCTCCAGATTAATCTGATAATATGAAGCACCTTCCAGCAAAGCATTTAAGGCTTTTTCATTTTCTCCTGCCAGCCTGTATGCTTCATAGGATTTTGCCTTTCTCTCCAGCTGCGATAACAGTTCAGCCTTTCTAAATATAATGGCATCGCTGTCACTTAAATCATATCCAACAAGACCTTCATATGCCTCCTGATAATTTCCTGCATAAAAATCGCTTCTTGCCTCACTCTTTTGAAGCATCTGTGGTAAAAATAAGGAAGGCAGAATAATAACAACCATAATGGAAAAGCAAAGCACAAAAATCCTGATAATCATTTTCCTGGGTATTTTCTTACCCTTTTCTTCGATTACCTCCGGCTTTTCCTTTTTGGGTTTCTTTTCTTTCTTAGGCTTTTTCTTCTTGGCCTTTTTAGCAGCATCCTCCGCATCCATTTCCTCTAAAATTTCCTCGTTGGTCTCTGCTCCTTTTTTGCCTTTTTTCTTCTTTGCCTTCTTACCTTTTTTCTTTGGTGCCGGCTGCTGCTCGCCTTCCTGCTGTGCGCCTTCTTCGCCCGCGCCTTCTTCGCCAAAAGGATTAATATCCTCCGGTTCTTCTTCCTCTTCCGTCAAAGCTGCAAACAGCTTTCCGAAAAATCCTTTGGGTGCTTTTTTATCTCCTGATTCCAAAGCATCCGACTGTTCTTCTTCTGTTTGTGCCGCCTTTTTCTTTCTTCCCCATTTCTTCTTTTTGGGAATTTCTTCTTCGCCTTCACTGCTTTCATCATGTTCGGCAGAAG
Source organism: uncultured Lachnospiraceae bacterium (assembly GCA_964507745.1). Taxonomy (GTDB): domain Bacteria; phylum Bacillota; class Clostridia; order Lachnospirales; family Lachnospiraceae; genus UBA2882. The sequence continues at coordinate 3,592 of CAZDRM010000023.1, read as the reverse complement.
CTTTCGTCGGTATATCTTCTAAAGTATTACCATCCGCTCCTTCCAAAAGCGCAAGCATATCATTATCTTCATCTACAAACTCATTATTCTGGGATTTTTTTAACAGTTCGTTAATTTCGGCAAGCTCCTCGTCATCCCCTAATCCGTCCAGAAGCTCTCCCAGATCCTTATCTTCATCATTTTCGGTATTACCGATATTCTCCTTCTCTTCGGATGATGTATTTTTCATCCCCAGCAGAGAATCCAACTCCTCCAGACTGTTTAAATCAATCTCCAATTCTCCCGAGTATGAATTATCCAGCATGGCGCTTTCCAGCTGCTGTTCTAAATCCACTCTTGTATCTTCCTGAATTTCTTCCGTATCAGATTCCTTTGCGGTTACAGACTCGTCTTCCAAAAACAGATTCTCATCCAATGCAAAGTCTTCTTCTATCCCGTTTTCTTCTGCGCCAAAATCAACCGGTTCTTCCACCACACCCGGTTCTGTACCGAAATCAATCGCTTCTTCCCCTACAGCCGGTTCTGCATCAAAATCAATCGCTTCTTCCCCTATAGCCGGTTCTGCATCGAAATCAATTGCTTCTTCCCCTACAGCCGGTTCTGCACCGAAATCAATTGCTTCTTCCCCTACAGCCGGTTCTGCATCGAAATCAATTGCTTCTTCTCCTACAGCCGGTTCTGCATCGAAATCAATTGCTTCTTCCCCTACAGCCGGTTCTGCACCG
>CAZDRM010000023.1:0-2767 GCA_964507745.1 uncultured Lachnospiraceae bacterium | reverse complement strand
TACAGCCGGTTCTGCATCGAAATCAATTGCTTCTTCCCCTACAGCCGGTTCTGCATCGAAATCAATTGCTTCTTCTCCTACAGCCGGTTCTGCATCGAAATCAATTGCTTCTTCCCCTACAGCCGGTTCTACATCGAAATCAAACTGTTCTTCCTCTACAGCCGGTTCCATATCTTCCGGCAATTGTTCAAATTCGTCTTCGCTGCTTGTATTTCCGGCATCACTTTCATTACCGTCATTGTCATCATTTCCACTGTCGCTTTCAGAACTGTCGTCTTTTTCATCAATCAACCCCAACAGTTCATCTATCTCGGCCAACTGCTGGTCGTCCATCAATAACGAATCATATATATTACCCGAATTCGATGGTACATCGTCATTCGTTTTCGGATCTGTCGCCGCTTTTAACAGGCTGTCCAAATACTCTTCATCTGCTCCCATTTTAAACGCTCCTCTCACTGCCCTTTTAACAATACTGTTATTTTATCATATTAACCATTATGAAACAAATAAATTTGCCATATAGGTTAAAGAATCTTCTTCTTTTGAACAGCATCTGTCCTGAATATTCTCTGCCGACTGGCTCAGGTTATGATGTATTCTGAACATTCGTGCCTTCTGATTATAAAATGTGGTTTTCTCAAAAGGCCACCTTATAACTGACGGAAATCGTAATCCTACTCCCAGTTCCAAAATGCATAATTTTCTGTTAACCGTTTTCTGAAGCCATTTCATATACTTGTCCCATGCTTCAAGATATCCGGCTTCCACATATTTTTCCGCTTCAATATTATTAAATACCAAAGAAGTTCCACAATCCCTGCACCGGGGAATTTCTATTTTTTGCATATCCTCCCCCCGGCATATTTCCTGATATATATTGTCCGCTATGTCAGAAGCCTCCAAAAGTTCGCTGCTGCATCCCTTGTCACATTGCAGATATTCATAGCTTCCACAGGGAAAAACACATCTATCCTCTTTAAACCCCATCTGCAGCGGAAATCTGTCCTTATTCATGGAAATCAAAAAATAGTCCTTATTCTCTAATAAACAAAGAAGATTTTTGTAAGCCTTGACCAATTCTTCATTCTGACATTCTTTTAAATAGGCTCTTTGAAGATAGGGCACAAATTGTTCCTTATCCTGTTCTGTTTTTAGTTTTTGAAACTGTACATTAAAAGAAGGCTCTTTTATCATTTCTTCAAAAGAAATCCCCCATTCTTCTCCTATACCGATTAAAACAAGATCCGCATCCTTTATAAAACCGGTCAGTTCTCCATCATTCATCAGTTTCATTTTACTTTTATAGCTCCTTTTATACAGCACATTATTGCACCAAAAAACTGGCTGGGATTCAACTTTCCCAGCCATTTTACTTTATAACACTAATTCATCCACTACATTAATCAAATTTCCTATTTCAGGTTTGGTTAATTGTGCGTCTGCCCCTAATGAATTCCCTTTTATTCTCATTTCTTCATTAATCAGTGAGGAAAAAATGACAACCGGTATATCTTTTGTTTTGTCGTTTTGCTTTATGAGATTTGTTAAATGATGTCCATCCATTTGCGGCATTTCTATATCAGTAATAACACATTGTACATGATCCTTCAAGCTGTCATTGTCTATACATTCCTTTATAATGTCCCAGGCGGCAGCACCGTTTTCCACATGCATCAGATTCTCATATCCCGCTTTATGCAGACAATCCACAATCAATTTGTTTAACAAAGGCGAATCCTCTACTACCAAAAGCGGCACATTGTTTCTTTCCCTGTGTGCAAACTGGTCTACATCCGAAAGCTTAAGCCCTGTCTCCGGACTGATATCACATACTATTTTTTCAAAATCCAGAATAATAATGAGTTTGCCGTCAATCTTAATAATTCCTGTGGCTACGCCATCCTCTGTTGTGGATACGGCAGCTCCGGGTTTAATGATTTCTGTCCAGGAAACTCTATGTATGCCGATTACCTGATCCACATGAAAGGCAATATCCAGCTTATTAAAATTAGTAATAATAAATAATCCCGAAGAATCAGATGCCCCTTTCTGAAGACAATTCTTTAAATCAATTGCCGTAATCATTGTATCCCTCGGCATAAATATGCCTTCAATACTGGGATGTGCATTGGGAACCGGCGTCACAGGAGTATAATTAATTATTTCCTTTATCTTCGCCACATTGATTCCATAATAATTTCCATCCAGCATAAATTCCAGAACTTCTAATTCGTTAGTACCATTTTCAAGTAAAATCTTTGTATCCATCTGTTTACCTCTCCAATACAAATCTTTTGTGACTTGTATAAACCTTTCCCCACATTTACTTCATTGTAACATAAAAAATACATAAAAAAAAGTCCCATACGGAACTTTTTGTTTTATATAAGACAGTACCCTCAAAACCGAACAATGACTCTTACCGGAAATCCTCTCCCCGGCTGAAGCTTCCATCCATGCCTTCCACATCCGCTTTTTCCTCAGATGCTTCCTCTTCCTTAGGTCAAGCCCTCGACCGATTAGTACTCATCAGCTCCATACATTACTGCACTTCCACCTTGAGCCTATCTACCTCATACTCTTTAAGGGGTCTTACTTAACTGGGATATCTCATCTTGAGGGGGGCTTCACGCTTAGATGCCTTCAGCGTTTATCCCTTCCGGACTTGGCTACCCTGCCATGGCGTTGGCCGCCAACAGGTACACCAGTGGTCCGTCCATCCCGGTCCTCTCGTACTAAGGACAGCTCCTCTCAGATATCCTGC
>CAZDRM010000022.1:0-23380 GCA_964507745.1 uncultured Lachnospiraceae bacterium | reverse complement strand
TTCCTTCCATATCCTGCGCATACCAATCCTCCGGCTTTTGTTCCGACCAACCGGGATTAGGAAAGTACAAAGGATATTCCTTTGATACAATATTCTGAATCTTACCTTCTCCGTCCATTAAGAGAAGTTTTACCGCCGATGTACCCAAATCAACACCAATATATAACATTTTTGCGCCTCCCATGTAAATTGCTTTTCTTATTGCCTGTTTTTCTGTGCTCGCACACATTTTTATCATATATTTTTTCCCTTCAAAAATCAATATCAATTTCCAAAAACTTGTTTAAATGTTAAAATTCGGCACTTTATATAAAACATTTTTTGAGTATTGTGCATTTTCACGATATCCGTGCGCGGTTCACATTTCCTATTGTTTTTTTCATGAAGGCTGATAAAATATATGTAGAACATTGGGGTAATCTGTATTCTATTATTGATTTATTGTATTTTCATTTAATGTTAAGGAGTTTTACATGGCTACCATTAAAGAAATAGCAGAACTTGCAGGCGTTTCCAGAGGTACTGTTGACAGAGTCTTAAATAAGAGGGGTGCAGTGAATCCCAAAACAGAAGCCAAAATTCTGGAAATTGCCAAAGCGCTTGATTACAAGCCCAACAGAGCAGGTATTGTACTTGCGGCACAGAAGAAAAAATTCAAATTGGGCATTGTAATGTATGGTAGCGATAACCCCTTTTTTGATGATGTCAATACCGGCTTCAAAGAAAAAGAAGAGGAGTTGTCCAGCTACAATTGTACCGTTTTGGCCAGAAGAATTTCCACCTTCGGAGTAGAGGATCAATTAGAAGCAATTGATTCCCTTGTGAAGGAAGAAATTAACGGTCTTGCCATTTCTCCCCAAAACGATCCGTCTATTGCCAATAAAATCGACGAACTGTATGCTATGGGAATTCCTACCGTTACCTTCAACACAGATATCAGCGGTTCCAAACGAATCGCCTACGTAGGCAGCAATTACTATAAGTGCGGACAGACTGCAGCCGGATTAATGCATCTAATGGCATCCGGAGATTTGTATATCGGTATTGTCAGCGGTTTTTCTCAGATTTTATGCCATACAGAGCGAATTGCAGGGTTCAAATCCTGTCTGGAACATTATACCAATCTTCACGTCGTCGATTTTTTTGAAAATAAGGATGATGACTTCATCAGCTACGAAAAAACCACCAAAATGTTGGCAGACCATCCGGAAATGAATGCCGTCTTTTTTGCAGCCAGCGGTACATATGGCGGATGTAAAGCCATTCTCGCCGCGGGTCGCGAACAAAACATGAAAATCATTACCTTTGATAAAATTGCCACAACTGTGGAAATGATAAAAAAGAATGTAATTTCTGCCACAATCTGCCAGCAGCCCCGCATTCAGGGCACGCTGCCTCTTCAAATCCTGTTTGACTACCTTGCCACGGGCAAACCGCCTAAGCAGGAGTATAACTATACATCTGTAGAAATTTGCATAAAAGAAAATATTTAAAATACCGTGCGCCCGGCTTCGAGCCAAACCCCTATGCGTTACCTTTACAGTTAACTCAACCCAGGCGCCCTTACGGCACATGGAAGCTTCCTCTTAGTGCTGCTGTATTCCTACCCTGACACGGTTCGTGGATTCCCATTGCGTAAGACCCGGATATCAACGCCACTTATAAAGGGCAGCCATAAAAGCAAAAACCCTCTGCCGGCCAACACCCCTGCTAAAGCGGATTGCAGGTACAAGGCTCCGCTACTGCCCCGGCTGCACGGTAGATTTTAGTATACTTGTTTTTTTTCAAAAAGTCAATGAATCCGCAGGCTTTTAAAAAATCCGCTCAGTACTTCCGAACATTCTTTTTCCAGCACTCCCCGTTTTACTTCAACCCGATGGTTAAACTCCTTCATCTGCAATATATTCAACACGGAACCGCCGCATCCCGCTTTGGGATTCATGCAGCCCATTACCACACGGGGAATTCTTGCCTGTACAATGGCTCCGGCACACATCTGGCAGGGCTCCAGCGTCACATACAGGGTACAGTCCTCCAGCCGCCAGTCATTCAACGCCTGACTTGCTTTTCTGATGGCTCTTATTTCGGCATGGGAAAGGGTGCTGTGATCCGTGTTTCTCCGGTTATATCCTCTGGCTATAATTTTTCCATCCTTTACTATGACGCAGCCTATGGGTACCTCGCCCAATTTAACCGCTCTTTGTGCCTGCTTTACCGCCTCTTTCATAAATTTGCAGTCAATGATATCCTGCTCCTGCTCTCTGCGCCTTTCCTCTTCAAAAGCTTCCTTTTTCCTTTTCAGCCTTGCCAGCCGACGGCGCTCTGATTTACCTAATTCTTCATATCTATCCATAAGCCGGAAAATTTCTTTGTTCAAATCCTCTTCTTCTGTTTCTATCAATGTCTTTTTTCCACGCGTTTTTTCTTTTTGTTCTTTTTCCGCCTGCCTTTTTTTCTCTTCCATTATTTTCTCCTGCTCTTTTTACCCTGTTTGCATTCTATTCATTTATCTCCGTTTATCATAATTCAAATATACTGTCAGATATTAACAACAGTATACCACACTATCCCTTTGTATAGAAATATCCGAAAGTTCCGTTGGTAATTTTTTCCCCTTCCCTTGCGGCCTCGAAAACAGGAAAGCCAAACATTTCCGCCACCATCTGTTCCCGTTCATAATAATTGCCGGGAACTCCCAGCCGGGGTTCCGCCCCGCTTTCATCTATCATGACATGTCCATAATTATAATACCCGTGCAGGAGAAAGCTGTTATGAACATAAGAACGGAAAAGCAATTCGTCCTCCAAAACAGGCAACTGTACAATCCGCTTTTCTTCTCTTTTCTCTTCCAATAGCTCTTCCGCTTCTAATTCATCTGCCGCTTGTTCTCTTTCTCCGTCTTCTTTTTCTGTTTCCCCTTTATTTTCCTGTTCTGCCTCTTCTATTTCTATTTCTCTTTCCCTTTCCGCTTTTTCCGGCACAATCTCCTCATCTGTCCAGCCCTCCGACAAATACCGCTCCTGGCCTGCGGTTACGGATAATACCGCTTCTCCCTTCAAAACCCTGAGACGGTCCGCCATTTCCTCTTTTAATTTCCCTTTTCCCTGAAAAAAGCTTTCATATGAAACAGTTCCTTCCTCTAAGCTTATTTTCCCCACTTCTTTTCCGGAAATTTCCTTCATATGTAATAGAAGTATTTTTCGCTCTTCCTCTTTGCAATTGCAAAATGCCGATAAATCCATTCTTCCTTCCACATGACCGTCTTTTTCATATAAAAACACCTTTGCAGTTTTTGTTTTTTGCCCCTTTTCCTGTTTTAAGTACCAAATTTTTCTCAAAAAAATCCCACCTCCTACTTAATTATTATGAGAAGGTGGGACAAATTATGTTAATACTTTAGTAATCCATAGATTCCAGATATTTCATATAACTTACTACCATCAACGCTATCTTTAAAGTTAATGCATCATCAAAAATCCGAATATCCAGATTCGTTACCTTCTGCAGCTTTTCTAAGCGATACAGAAGGGTATTTCTATGAACATACAACTGTCTGGCAGTTTCCGATACGTTCAGGTTATTTTCCAAAAACATGTTAATGGTATTTAAGGTCTCTTCATCCAGTTCTTCCGGAATCTCCGCGCCGAAAATTTCTTCAATAAACATCTTGCAGAGGTTAATGGGAAGCTGGTAGATGAGGCGGCCGATGCCCAGCGTATTGTAAGCGACCACATTCCTTTCGGCATAAAATATTCTTCCTACATCCAGTGCCATTTTAGCTTCCTTATAACTCTTGGAAACATCCTTTAACTCCCGGACAATTGTACCGTAAGCAATCCTGCCGTTGACCATAACCTCCGTATTCATCATACCCAGAATCTTATCCGCCACATCATCCAATTCCTCATAGCTTTCCTTTTCGTCCAGCTGCTTAATAACAATGAGATTTTTTTCATCTACAAATGTAACAAAATCCCCCGACTGTGGAGAAAACATATTCTTTAACATCTCCATAGTTCCATTATCATTTTCTTTATTTATCTCTATTAAAATAACCGCTCTCCTGCAGGTGCTTTCCAGATGAAGCTTTTTAGCACGATTATAAATATCTACCAGCAGCAGATTGTCTAACAGCAGATTCTGGAAAAAATTATTTTTGTCTATTCTTTCCCGATAGGCAATTAAAAGATTTTCCAGTTGGCTGACCGCAATCTTGGCAATCATCAGATCCTCATTTACATCTCTGCATACTACAATATAGACCGCATCCATTTCATGAAATACTTTTAAATAATGATGTCCGTTAATGGTCTGGCATTCCGCTTTGGATTCTGCAAACCGTTCAATTTCATCAGATAAAAAGTCTTCCCGTTCTCCCGTAGCCGCAACTACCAGTCCTGTACTGTCCAAAACCGTTAACTCTACTTTTGTAATCGTTTTTAAATCATCAATGCACGTCTGTATAACCTGTGTTGCTAACAAACAATCACTTCCTCTCCGTTTTCCTTCCCACTAACTGTGAACCACCATTGTAAATTAGAAGAAAAAAGGGAGATACCTTAGTATCTCCCTTGTGTAAATCTTAAAACTAGTTGGTAATAACCATTTCTGTTTCTTTGTCAAAGATGTGGATTTTCTCAACATCAATAGCGAATTTAACAACATCGCCGGGTCTTGCTGTTGTACGAGGATCTACTCTTGCTGTCATAGGGAATTCTTCTAAATCGAAGTATAAGTAAACTTCAGCACCAAGCAACTCGTATACCTTTACAGTAGCTTCGAATGTGCTCTGAGGAGAAGCCTCTACCATCATATTGGAATCATATACGTCTTCAGGACGAATACCGAATGTAACGGTTCTTCCGTTATATCCTCCCTCGATCAGCTTCTTGGATTTAGAAGGAGGAAGCGGGATAAAGTGTCCTGCAACCTTTAATACTGCTGTATCGTCTACAACTTCTACAACTGCATCTAAGAAGTTCATCTGAGGAGATCCCATAAATCCTGCAACGAATAAGTTTGCGGGTTTCTCATATAAGTTCTGAGGAGAATCTACCTGCTGAACAATACCATCTTTCATAACAACGATTCTGGTACCAAGAGTCATAGCCTCTGTCTGGTCATGTGTTACATAGATGATGGTTGTACCTAATCTCTGGTGTAATTTTGCAATCTCAATACGCATCTGTACACGAAGTTTTGCGTCCAAGTTGGATAAAGGCTCATCCATAAGGAATACCTTGGGATTACGAACGATTGCACGACCCATAGCAACACGCTGTCTCTGACCACCGGATAAAGCCTTCGGTTTACGATCAAGGAGAGGAGTTAAGTCAAGAATCTTAGCTGCCTCGTTTACCATTTTATCAATTTCGTCTTTGGGTACTTTTCTTAATTTCAGACCGAATGCCATGTTGTCACGAACGGTCATGTGGGGATACAGAGCGTAACTCTGGAATACCATCGCAATATCCCTGTCTTTGGGTTCTACATCGTTAACCAATTTGTCCCCGATCCATAATTCTCCGGAAGAAATATCTTCCAGACCGGCAATCATACGAAGTGTGGTAGATTTACCACATCCGGACGGTCCTACGAAAATAATGAATTCCTGGTCCTGGATTTCAAGATTGAAATCTTTAACTGCCTCAAATCCGTTAGGATATACCTTGCAGACATTTTTTAAAGATAAGTTTGCCATTTCAATTCCTCCTAAAATAATATAGTCAATTGGCAATTTTTCGCCTATGTGACTAGTATATATTACGGCTTGTTTTTTGCCTATACCACGATTATACAAAATTTCTTTTTTAAATTATACACTTTGCCCAAACCCTTCCGGATTCTTGTAAAACGCCAGCTGGTTTTTTCCTCTCTGTTTTGCCTGGTAAAGAGCCTGGTCCGCCGCCTTATACAGCCCTTCAAAGTCACTGGCATCTCTGGGGAATATGGCACATCCGATACTTGCTGTTGCGGAGTATTTTACATATCCGTCTCCCGCTTTGAAGTTTTTAAAGAATTTCTCCACTTTAACAGCCTCCCGGATAATGACTTCTTCCTCTTTCAATCCTTTTAAGAAAATAATAAATTCATCTCCGCCCGCACGTCCGATAATATCAGAAGCCCTGAATTCCATTTTAATTCTCTGTCCGATGGTCCGAAGCACCTCATCGCCAAATGCATGACCCATGGTATCGTTGATCTTCTTGAAATTATCAATATCCAGTACAAAAATGAGGCTTTGTGTATCGGGATGTTCCGCTATATATTCCTTGATTTTTTTCTCGGTTGTTACTTTATTATATAAATTCGTAAGCTGATCCGTCTCCGCAAGCTGGATAAGCCCGTCGCTATTTACTTTCCCGCGGATTCTGTCCATAATGCTGATAAAAATAATCATAATCACAAACAGCACAATGCCTGCTATCATCCATCGTATCATCTCGGAAACTGTCTGATGCTTTGATGCATTCCGTATTTCCATGTATGACTGGGGCATACCTATTAACAGATACCAATCATTAATCCCCAGAGATTTATAGAAAACCTCTCTAGTATCCCCGTCAAAATCCAGACTGATATTACCCGAAGTATCCTTGGTAAGATTGTCCAGAAATTCCGCCACGTCAGTATTTTCCATGTCCGATACTCTTTCAATAAAATTTTCATCTACTGAAATGTAAGCGGGATTTTTCCCTCCGAAAAGGTACATAATATAACCTTCGTCATCTATCAGAATAACCCATGTCTCTTTGCCGAAATTGAGATTATTGAATTTCTCGTCAAACTGCTCCGTGTGATATTCCTGAAGAAGCAGTTTCTCTATATCGTCATTCTTTATAACCGGAGTAATAACGCCTATGGTTCCTTCGCCGAAATAATGATAGGTACTTTTCCCTATCCGCAGGTCATCTGTATAAAGCTCCGGATCACAGGTTAAGGCCTGTTTCTCGGAATCAATTCCGCTTCCGTCCATTTCAACCAAAGCCACTCTGTCCGCACGGGAGTTTGCCGCCAGCGTCTCCAGATAGTTTTCATCTGCATTTTCGCCGGAAACCATAAAATCCGCCGTCAGATCCGCAGCTGCTGCCATACCTGCTATCTCCTGATGCAGTCTTGTACTATAGAGAACCGCTGTTTCTCTCATTTGCTCATCAAGCGAAACAGCAAAAATCGTATTCAGTTTTTGGGAATACACCGAAAGAACTATTAAAGAAAAAACTACAAATATAACTGTCGGAAGAAGCATCTGTAAAACGGTATTTTTTTCTTTTTTATTTTTTCTTTCCATAATACCTCCCCCCGGATTCCATCCTGTTTTCGGTTACATGCCCTCTTGCTGCTCATTTCCCATATTTTGTATCTTTTCAAACTGTGCTGCCAGTTTTTTATGTAAAAGAAGAATCTGCTCCGATTCAAGCTTTACTTTTTCCATGATTTCATCATAAAACAATATCATAATATCTACAACCTGACTTGAAAGCTTTCTGCGGTCCGCTTCTTCTATCAGAATAGGAACAATCTGCTCTTTACTATGAGCATGTTCGTAAAATTCCCCGTTTATCAGACCGGTTACTTTATCCGCCACCTGTAAAATCTTCTGGGAAATATTCATCTGTATATCCTTTAATCTTTTTGGATATCCGCTGCCGTCCAGCCTTTCGTGATGGGCTGTGGCAATATTTATCACATCCTGCTCCAGGCGGTTCTTTAATATCTCCTCTGATATTTCAACATGTGTTTTAAGAATTTTTGTTTCTTCCGGCGTAGGCAGACGATCCCTTTCCACGATTTCATCCGGCATGGCAAGCATACCGATATCATGAAGCAATGCGCCATAATACAGCTTCTCCGCTTCTTTTTCTTTCAGAAACAGGCGTATTCCCAATTCTTCACAAATGCAGATGCTGGTTACGCTGTCCACTACCTTTTGCGGGGAACGAAGACCCAGACAGTACATCAGCATCTCCATGTACCGCTTTTTCTCTTCGTTGGTAAACATGATGTAATCCATCAGTTCATCCAGTTCTTTTTCGTATTCTTCCGTATCAAGATGTTTAAAAATTTCTCCGTTCTGGTTGGCTAACCCAAACAGTTCAAAGGATTCTTCTGAATAACGGGTTCCTATATACTGGCCCAGTACGGAAATATCAAATTTATCCTGCAAAGCCACCCTGTAAATGTCTAGCTTCTCGGCAAAATTAAGAAATGCAGCCTCTTCTTTATATGTATAAGCAAGGTCCTTTATCTTTTCATAATCAACATGATGATATAAAAGAATTTTGGATTTTTCCTCCATGGGGGAGAGATATTTTAAAAACAAATATCCATAAATGGAATGGGCCATATAATGCTTTGCCTCAAACCGTAAAGTATTCTTCACATCATCCGTTTTGTAGGCCCCGATATCGTGCAGGGTTGCTAACATTACCAGTTCCGCCATTTCAAATTTTTCATATCCGCCCCGCTGCTTCAGCATTTTATACAGGATATATCCCGTCCTCGAACCATGCTTCATAAGACGCTTATCAATTAATTTTAATGTATCCCTGGTTAACAGGAATATGTTTTTACTGCTAATGAAATCCATAGGTGCTCCTTAAAAAATCCATGACATAGGGGTGTATCGGATTCCGTCCTTTTTTTGCTCAAGATTAGTGTCTACAAACCCGATTCTGTGATAAAAGCCTACCGCATAAGGAGAAGAATTTACCGTCAGGCGGTATCCTCCAAGACGTTTTTCTAATTTTTGTATTTCATAGATGAGCTTTCTTCCGATTCCCATTTTGTGAAATACCTCATCTACAAATAATAGTGATATATGTTCTTTGTCCCGCAGGGAAATGATTCCTACCATTTGACTGCCTAAAAAAGCGGCATATAGATGATATTCGCCCAACTGGAACATTTTTTTTAAGGTCTGGTCTGTAATAAAGTCCTGGAAGTTGTCAATTCCTTCCTGCTCGTAATCTTTGCTCTCAAATTTAAGAAAGGTTTTCCATGCCAGACCCATGGCAGTCTCCCATTCTTCAATTGTGATGGGACGAACCCGAATGTTTTCAATTCCTGCTTTCATATGTGTAAACTCCTTGTATAAGGAAGCTGAGGGATATCGGGCAGCGAGGAAAAAAGTCGCTGGGCTTTGAAAAGGATATCGACAGCTTGCGGCAGAGAGCGAGGGACGAGAGAAACGGGCCGGGGAGAGAGGGATCGACAAGGTATGAAAAATTGCCACTCGTAAAAAGAGGGGTCGACAGCTCACGGCAGAGCCTTGTAAAAACTGCGTTTTTACAAGGTCGCTTCGCTCGTCAAATATCCGCAGGCACCTTGGCTCAAGCAAGCTTGGGCCAAGGTGTCTGCAGATACTTGACTCTGCCTATACGAACATTATACCACTTTATTCAACAGCGGCAAACCATTTTCTAACGCATAGGCATTTTCAAGGGTCTCAATGGCTATAGCTTCCATTGCTTCTTTTGTAAAAAAACCCATGTGGGATGTGATCAGGACGTTGGGAAAGGTCATGAGACGGGCTAAAATTTCGTCTTCTACAATATCGGTGGAACGGTCTTCGTAAAAGATTCCTTCTTCTTCCTCATATACGTCCAGGCCCACGCCGCCAAATTTGCCGTCTACCAGAGCATCTAACAGGTCCTCGGAGTCAATCAGGGAACCTCTGGAGGTGTTGACCAGATAAACCCCGTCCTTCATCATTTTAATATTCTTTTTATTAATAATATGCTTTGTCTCCTTTGTCAGAGGACAATGCAGGGTAATAATATCCGATTGTTTAAATAATGTCTCTAAAGAAACATATTCCACGCCCAGACCTTCTGTGGGATAGGGGTCATAGGCTAAAATGTTCATTCCAAAGCCCTCTAAAATGCGTATCATGGCCTGGCCGATTTTTCCGGTTCCTACAACTCCGGCAGTTTTATTGTTTAAATCCATTCCTATAAAGCCATGGATACTCATATTGAAATCCCTTGTACGGTAATAGGCTTTATGAATGCATCGGTTAACAGATAAAAGCAGACCCGCAGCATATTCGGCTACGGCTTCAGGGGAATAACTGGGGACTCTCAAAACGGCAATCTTGTCCTCCGCCGCCTTTATATCCACATGATTAAAGCCTGCGCTTCTCAATAAAATTGCTTTTACATTCATATTATAAAGTTCATCTATCATTTTGGCATTTACTCTGTCATTTACAAAAATGCAAATGGCATCATAGCCTTTTGCCAAAAAAACAGTGTCCTCATTACAGGGGAGCTCAATAAAATGAATAGAAAAGCCATATTCCCGTGCCAGTGGTTCAAACCAGATACGGTCATATGGCTTTGTAGCGTAAAATGCGATTTTCATAGTGATTTTCCTTTCTTGTTGAAACCATTTGGAACTTTCACTATCATCTTTCGCAATTATTCCGTTTTTATACTTAACTGAACAAATTTTTAAAGAAATCAATTACAGAGCTTCCGCAATTTGAAAAGAATCCCCAAATGCTTTTCCAGAATCCTTCGTCGGAAGCCTTGGTTAACAGCTCATCGCCAAACTGGTCGTACAAATCCGCCGCCTGGTCCAACAGTACATTGGGATCCAGCCCCAGCTTTTTGATCTTCATCATAACGTCCACTATTTGCTGGATTTCACTTTCATCTAAGGAAACTCCAAAGCGCTGCTCGCCTTCGGCAATGGCTTTGCGGATATCCTCTTCCGTTTCCAGTTCTCCCGCCGCCAGCTTCGCTTTGATAAAGGCAACCAGTTCTTCCACTTCTTCGCTGTTAGCGCTCTTGGAAGCGATTTCCCCTGTTGCAATCAACTCATTTAAAGCCGTATCCATGGTGGAATCTGAAATTGCCTCTCCGGAATTCTGCTCATATGCCTTTAAAGCGCCAATTAAGCCTGCCGTTCCGGAAATTTCCGTAGGTCCCACTACCAGTATATCCGCATCCTCCACACCTGCCGTCAGCAGTGCATTCCGGTACATACCCGTGGTGCAGTAGTTAATATTCTGGGTAGTGACCATAACCCCGTGTCCCTTTTCTGCCGGCGTTACCATAACGCTGGACAAAGCCTTTGTTCCGATTACGGAAGAATCCAGATAGGCATCCAGATACCGATGCTCATCGCTGTTTGTAATAGTAATGACTGTATAAGAAGACAATTCCTCTTCAGTTACACCCATAAGGCTCAGCACGGTTGCTCTCTGTTCCGGCGTCAAATCCGCTCCCAGGGCAATAATGGTGCCTTCCTTTGGCGCCGCCAAAGCTGTTATACTAAACATAAGAGTCAGCAGAATCGTTCCCAAAACGGCACGAATCCATTTTTTCATAATTTTCATCCTCCTTCTTGCAGGACTTAGGAAAACGCCGAAGCTATTTTTCATAAATCACTTTGGAAAGCCAGTTAGACACATCTTCGTAAACCTGCATCTTCTGCTTTTCGTTTAAAAGTTCATGTCGGGCGTCATTATATAACTTTATCTGCACTTTTGTCAAATCCAAATGCAGGAAAGTATCATAAACATCCTGAACCGATTTCCCGTAATTTCCCACCGGATCCTCTGTTCCTGCTATGAATAATACAGGCAGTTTTTTGGGCATTTTTGCCAGATAGGACTTTTTATTTAATTTTTTTATTAACTCCAATATAGTATCAAAACCGTTTACGGTAAAAAGAAAACCGCAGCCGGGGTCGTTCATATAGGCGTCTACCACCCGTTCATCGGAACAGATCCAGTCAAATTCCGTTCTTTTTTCGGTTCTTTTGTTATAGGAACCAAATATGATTTCATCTAAAAAGGCGCTTTTATTCTTTTCTTTTCCCGCCATTTTTAAAAATCCTGTTAAAATTTTCCCTGCAAACAAGGACATTCTTCCGTGATGGGCCGTTCCGCATACGACCGCACCGTTAATTCCTTTTCCATACCGGCAAAGATAATTGCGCAAAATCAGGGAGCCCATGCTGTGCCCCAAAATGAAATAAGGCAGTCCTTCATGCTCCTTTTGGACAATTTTCTTCAGGCGGTGTTCATCCCTGACCAAAACCGTAACCGGATCATTTTTACAAAAGAAGCCGTAATCCCCGTATTCCTTTGCCGTATCCCCATGTCCTAAATGGTCATCCCCCACAACTATAAAGCCCTTTTCTGCAAAGTAAACGGCAGTCTCTTCATAGCGGGCAATGTATTCCGCCATGCCATGTATAAGCTGCAATACGGCAATGGGCTCCACTTCATCCGACTGCCATTTCATTGCATGGATGGTATGAATGCCATCTCTGGATGGAAATGTAAAATAAGTTCTGTTTACCATAGCTTACCCTATACACCTTGAACAACACAATTTAATGATACGTTTCTGCCATACGGCATTTAACTTCTGAATTCCATGTCATGCTTTAACAGATTTCCGCTCCTGCCGGCATAGGCTTCTCCGGTGTAACCAGCGCCAGATTACCCTCTGCATCCTCAGCGCATAATAACATTCCTTCGGATAAAACTCCCGCCAACTTGGCAGGCTTTAGATTTACCAACACCATAACCTGCTTGCCCACCATTTCCTCCGGGGAGTAATATGCCTTAATGCCCGATACGATCTGTTTGACCTCACTTCCGATTTTGACCTTGGAGCACAAAAGCTTCTTGCTTTTCGGCACCGCTTCGCAGGCAATGATCTTTCCTACCCTGAACTGCATTTTTTCAAAATCCTCAAAGGTTATTTCCGGTTTTGCTTCCATATCGATAACCGGCTCCTCCTCTGCTTCTTCCGAAACGCCTGCTTCCGCTTTTCTGGCAGCAAACATAGCATCCGCCTTTTCTATGACTTCTTTCATGTCCAGTCTCTGGAATAAAATCTCCGGTTTGTCTGTAACCTTGCCTCCGGAAGGATATAAGCCAAATTTTTCAATATCGTCAAAGCCGCGGATATCAGTATTTAACTGTGTCACAATCTTTGCGGATGTTTCCGGCATAAAGGGCTCTAACAGAGACGCGCCGATTACAATGCCTTCCACCAGATTATATAAAACAGTAGAAAGACGATCCTTCTTTTCCTCGTCCTTGGCCAGCACCCATGGCTCCGTTTCATCAATATATTTGTTGCAGCGTTTAAATAATCCGAAGATTTCCGTTATGGCATCAGCCACCCGCAGATCATCCATTTTTCCGGATACCTTTTTATAGGTTCCTGTCACAACCGATTTTAAATCAGCATCGATTGCCGCCTGAGCTTCATCCGCGCTTTCGCCTTTATTGGCAACTACGCCGTCAAAATACTTGTTACTCATGGAAATGGTTCTGTTTACCAGATTTCCGAGAGTATTGGCAAGATCGGAATTCAAACGCTCCACCATCAGTTCCCATGTAATCACTCCGTCATTTTCAAAGGGCATTTCGTGAAGCACGAAATAGCGGACAGCGTCCACGCCAAAGAAATCCACAAGGTCCTCGGCATAAATCACATTTCCCTTGGATTTGCTCATTTTGCCATCTCCCTGCAATAACCAGGGATGTCCGAATACCTGCTTAGGCAGGGGCTCATTTAACGCCATCAGGAAGATGGGCCAGTAAATGGTGTGGAAACGTATAATGTCTTTTCCTATTAAGTGTAAATCTGCAGGCCACAGCTTTTTGTACTGTTCGCTGCTGCCATCCGTGTCATAACCGATACCGGTAATATAGTTGGTCAGCGCATCCAGCCATACATAAACCACATGCTTGTCATCAAAATCAACGGGAATTCCCCACTTAAAAGAGGTACGGGATACACAAAGGTCCTGTAATCCCGGAAGCAGGAAATTATTCATCATCTCGTTTTTACGGCTTACCGGCTGGATAAATTCCGGGTGGGTATTGATATGCTCAATAAGCCGGTCCGCATACTTGCTCATTTTGAAGAAATATGCCTCTTCCTTTGCGGGCTTTACTTCCCTTCCGCAGTCAGGACATTTGCCGTCCACCAGCTGGGATTCCGTCCAGAAGGACTCGCAGGGGGTACAGTACATACCTTCATAGGCTCCTTTATAAATATCTCCCTGGTCATATAACTTCTTAAATATTTTCTGTACCTGCTTTTCATGGTAGTCATCGGTTGTACGGATAAATTTATCATAAGATGTATTTAACATGTCACAGATTTCCCGAATCTGACCTGCCACATCATCTACGAATTCTTTGGGTGTGATTCCCGCCTCTGCCGCCTTCAGTTCGATTTTCTGCCCATGCTCATCGGTTCCCGTCTGGAAAAAGACATCATAGCCGTCTTTCCTTTTAAATCTGGCAATGCTGTCTGCCAGCACGATTTCATAGCTGTTGCCGATATGAGGCTTCCCAGAAGTATAGGCAATGGCCGTTGTCATATAATATTTTCCCTTGTTCATTTGTTTCTGCCTCCTATAATTAACGTTTTTATCCATCTTGCATATAGATAAAAAAACGGATACTTATCTAATTGTTAGACTAACACAGCAGCCTTTCCATGTCAAATGCCGGTTATTGTAATTTGTGACAAGCCTATGCTCATATTAATATAGAAAAAAACGGTGTTTATCCATGTTAAAAAAACGCGCTACCATCTTATTATTCAGCTTTCTGGTAATTTTCAGTCTGGGCATCACTTCTTTTATGTACATACAGACCGCTCCCAAACGGGATTTTAAAAAAATTACCCAGAAGCTCTTAGTGCAAAATCTGGACGGCAATTCCCTCCTTGCCCATTTTCTTATAACCGATCCCCAAAAGGCCGGGATGGACAAAACCATTTCCATGCCTCTCTACTCTTTGGAACGAGAGGAGGAACAGCTTAATGAAACCAAGGCTCTTTACGAGCAGTTAAACGCCCTGAATCTGCGGGAAACGGATTTAAAGGAAACATTGCTGCGGGATTCCCTTTGTTTTTATTTGTCCCACAGCATTAAGCTGTCGGAATATGGATATTTTGAGGAGCCTTTTTCTCCCTACAGCGGCGTCCAGAATGAACTTCCTATTTTGTTGACGGAGTTTTCTCTTGAGGATAAAGAAGATGTGGAGGAATATCTTCAAATCCTTGCTTTAATTCCCGACTATCTGGGGGGATTATGCCAGTATGAAAAGGAAAAGGCTCAGAAGGGTATGTTTATGAGCGATTCCATGGCAGACAAGGTCATTGCGTCCCTGGACCATTTCTGCGGACTGAACGATGTGGATAATCCGTTTTTAACTACATTTGAGACCAAACTTAAGACCCTTTTACAGTCAGGTAAAATTACAGAAGATGAATACCGCTATTATATAGACGAGAATCAGCGCCTGATTACCACCGTGCTGATGCCTGCCTATGAAAAAACCGGTGACAGCCTGACCCTGCTGAAATCAGGAGAGCGAAAAGCCATACAGCAGGGACTTTGCGCCTATGAAGGCGGCAGTCAGTACTATGAAATTTATGTGTCCACCCTTTTAGGAGAAGACATCAATATTCCCGCTTTAAAGAACGCCTTCAGCCGCCAGCTGATGTCGGATTTTACGGAATTAAACAGAATTCTGGAATCCAACCCCCAGTATTTTATTCAATTAATGGGCAACGAAGCTGCCGGAGACCCTTTGCGTTCCCTAAATCCCGAGCAATGCATCGAAATCTTAAAGCAGCAGATTTCCAAAGACTTTTCCTCTCCCGATGAAAAAATTTATCCCTATGACTTAAAAGACGTTTCTTCCGCCATGGAAAATTATACTAACCCCGCCTACTATTTTACGCCCCCGGTTGATGACCCCACCCGGAATGTTATCTACGTAAACCGCAGCCAGACCCCGAAAGGAATTACTCTTTTTACCACCCTTGCTCACGAAGGCTTCCCCGGACACCTATACCAGTCTGTTACCACTGCCCGGTCATCAGCCTCCGCTAACCTACCTTCCCTTTCCGGCATTGCCCAATTTGGCGGATACACGGAAGGCTACGCCACCTATGTGGAATTTCTCTCCTACGACTACGCCAAAAAAGCCGCCTTTGAACTTACCGGCAGCGACGAAGCCTCCCTATACTATGATTACCTCTATTACAACAGAAGCATTTGCCTAAACCTCTACTCCATCATGGACATCATGATCCACTACGAAAACGCCACACCTGCCGAAATCCGCCCCTATCTCTACAAAATCGGCATTACAAAGGATGAAGACATCCAGACCATTTACGATTACATTGTCATGGAACCCGGCACCTATATTACATACTACGGCGGCTACCTAAAAATATTGGAATGCAAAAATCTGGCAAAGGACTGCTGGGGCGATGCCTACAGCGACAAAGCCTTCCATCAGATGCTGCTGGAATTGGGTCCCCAGAGCTTTGAAAACATAAAAAAATATATCCGCCAGCTGGGTAATAACAATAACGCCCCTCAGGCTTGAGGGGTGTTACGGTATTATATTCTAGTAATCTCCTCCCTGATAGCTGGCTATCAGATTTGACAGTACATAATCATAATTTACAAGGCTGCTTTCATTTTCCCCTTCAACAAATTCCAAATCTGCCGGCACTTTTACTTTTCCCTCTTCTATTTCAGAATTTAGCTCCTGAAATGTATCTCCGTCAATTTCTTCGTTACCTGTTTTGTTTACGTCAAAATAATGCTCTATCCCGCCTTCTTCATTTTTCACAACGCTTACCGGAACATGATGAACTTTCCCCTCTGCCATATAAAAATAGCCATAACTTTCCGATCCGCTGTAATCCTCCCGACTCCGGCTCCTATAATAAATGATTCCTGTACTTTTATCGCAATAAGCGCCTATCATTCCGCTGCAAATATCAAATTCCTTTCCTCTTATGCCATAATAATCCTGCGCTAATTCCTTAATATCTTCTCCCTCTACCTGATAAAAATAATTTTTCACGCCATACTCATTTTTTACCGTAACCAGCAGTTCCAGCCTTCCATCCTGATCAAAATCATAAATGCAGTAATCATAGTTATCTCCCTTGCTTTCCATCCATTCCTTATAGTTTTCTGCAAAAACTGCAAGCTGGTCATAAGAGGAGGAAATCTCATCCTTTTCCGCATCCATTTCATACCACCGGGCATCTTGGTTCATATGAACCGCTATCCATTCTTCAAATTCTGTTTCCGATATTTCCCGTCCCCCAATATAATGTTGCAAATTCTCTCGTTTAGCCAAATTCTTCCAGATAAACATCCCATCCTGAAATATCAGTTGACTATAAGACTGAGAGCCGGCTCCCCCTGACCCCATATGTATACCGTTTTCCTGTAAATCTTCAAACATCCTGTACCAGAAATCAATCCAGTAAATTTTATTATTTTCCCGGTGCAGAACCAACGTCCGATTGTCATAGACAGTACGGATTATCAATTCTTTTTCTCCGTTACCATCCAGATCCGTCAGAGAAACGCACCTGATCCAATCGTGCGAATACCACATTTGCTCCAGAAATTCGGCATAGTCATTAATTGTCATTTCCTCCATATAAGGAAACGAAATTGAAAAGCTGCCATCCTCCGCCGTTTTTTTTATCCGACTTTCATGGTCCATAGCTGACACATAGTAAAAGGTGGTTTCTCCCCGCAATACAGGCAGATATGTCTGAAAAGTTTTCCAATCTTCCGGACTCAGATTTTCCTGCAATTCATAATACAGCCTATCTATACAGGTAATAGTATAGGCCTTCTTTTTTTCCTCCTCCACACCGGCAAATAAATTACGCAGCACAGATTCATCTATTTGCGGTCTATATTGGCTGTCCGTATCCCCGGTTTGTATATCCGCATTTATACAAACCCCTGACATTTTCCGGATATCTATATTTTCAACAAGATTTTCCCCAAATCCACATATCTTTATCTCTGCCGACAATATGCTGCCGGCTTTTCCTGAATGCTCCGTCTTACCTCTTCCGCATCCCGTCAGCAAAACAACAGCCATAAATAATAATAGGATTTTTTTCTTCGCTCTCATGTAAGAATACCTCTTAATTAAAATTATCTTTCATTTTCCTTTTCTACACCCATTATAGAATACCTTTGCATCAAAGTTGCATCATAATCACACAGATAATGCCTTTTTCATATAAAAATACCGGAGTACGGCCGAAAATTTTTCTCCGCCGCACCCCGGTATTTAAACCGAGTCACTTTTCTACGCTTCTCCCCTCCAATGCAGCCTGTGCAGTTCCCCTTCCAATTGCATGGAAGCAAAATTCTGCTGCCGCAATGCCTCATAAAGCACAACCGCCACCGAATTAGACAAATTCAGCGACCTGATCGCCGGCTCCATAGGAATCCTTATACAAGTCTCCTCATACTCCACCAGAATCTCCTCCGGAATTCCCGCGCTCTCCTTTCCGAACATAATATAATCATCCGGTCCGAACTTCACATCCGAATAGACATGCTTCGCCTTCGTAGTCGCCATCCATATTTTTGCATCCGGATGCTCCTTCTTAAACTCCTCAAAATTCACATAGGTATGGACATCCAGATCCTTCCAGTAATCCATGCCCGCTCTCTTTAACGCCTTTTCGCTCAAGGAAAAACCCAGGGGCTCAATTAAATGGAGACTGGTCCCCGTAGCCACACAGGTTCTTCCGATATTGCCCGTATTTGCCGGAATCTCCGGCTGATGTAACACAATATGCATATTATTTACCAGCCTGTTCCTTCCGCAATTTTGCCACAAAATCCCCAAGCCGTCCGATGGACACCTTCAGATCCTCTAAGGAATATGCATAAGAAATTCTCAAAAAACCTTCCCCGCTATCTCCGAAAGCAGTTCCCGGTACAACCGCAACCTTTTCTTCCTCTAAAAATCTGCTGGCAAATTCATCACTGGTCATGCCGAATTCCTTAATACAGGGGAATACATAAAATGCGCCATAGGGTTCAAAACAGGGCAGTCCCATTTCCTTAAATGCATGCATCAGATATCGCCGTCTCTGGTTATATGCATCCCGCATTTCCCTTACATCTTCATCGCCGTTTTTCAATGCATCCACAGCCGCATACTGGCTTGTCGTAGGTGCGCACATAATTGCAAACTGATGGATTTTTATCATCTGCTCAATTATATTTGCCGGGCCGCATGCATATCCCAGCCTCCATCCGGTCATAGCGTATGCCTTGGAAAAACCGTTAATTAAAATAGTTCTTTCCTGCATTCCCGGAAGGGTGGCAATAGAAACATGCTCTCCCTTATATGTAAGCTCTGCATAAATCTCATCGGAAATCACAAACAAATCATGCCTGATAATGACTTCCGCAATAGCCTCCAGATCTTTCTTTTCCATAATGGCTCCCGTAGGATTATTGGGAAAAGGCAGAATAAGCACTTTTGTTTTTTCCGTAATAGCTTCCTCTAACTCCCGAGCCGTAAGCCGGAACTCATTTTCGTTCTTCAAGTCAATGATAACCGGAACGCCTCCTGCCAGAATCGCGCAAGGCTCATAGGAAACGTAGCTGGGCTGCGGAATCAAAACCTCATCCCCGGGATCCAGCATGGCCCGCAGTCCGATGTCAATAGCCTCAGAACCTCCTACGGTAACAATTACCTCTTTGTTGAAATCGTAATCCAGATTCTGACTGCGTTTTAAATAATTGCATATTTCAATTTTCAATTCCTTCAGGCCTGCATTGGAAGTATAAAAAGTACGTCCCTTTTCCAGGGAATAAATACCCTCATCCCTGATATGCCAGGGCGTATCAAAATCCGGCTCTCCCACACCAAGGGAGATCGCATCCGTCATCTCGCTTACGATGTCAAAAAACTTACGGATTCCTGAGGGTTTAATCTCTTTAATCTGTTTGGATAACGGGTCTCTCATGGTGTCACCTTCATTCTTTCATCTGTATATTTTTTTGTTAAAATCGTTCCATGGTCCTTGTATTTCTTTAAAATAAAATGGGTTGCCGTGCTTAAAACGGATTCCATTGTGGATAATTTATCCGATACAAAGGAGGAAACCTCTTTCAGGGATTTTCCTTCCAGAGATATCAAAAGATCATACCCTCCGGATATTAAGTAAACGGAAGTTACCTCAGGGTATTTGTAAATACGCTCTGCAATGGTATCAAAGCCCTGTCCTCTCTGAGGCGTCACACGGACCTCAATCAATGCGGAAACCTTTTCAATACTGGTTTTTTCCCAGTCAATCATGGTATGGTAGCCGCAGATAACCCCTTCTTCCTCTAAAGCTTTCAATTCATTGGCAATATCAATCTCAGGAACATCCAGCCTGATTGCCAGCTCCTTAATTTCAATTCTGCTGTTTTTTTCAATAATACTTAATATCTTTTCTCTCATTTTCTCTCCGTTCCGCCTGCTGTGATATTTTTATGGTTGATATGCCCCGCAAACGACCGGGCCGTCAGCCATTTATATCGCCAAGGCTTTATATAATTCATCGGTTTTCGGTGGTTCCAAAAATCTGGTCTCCTCGCCGTTGACCACAATCCTGTCGTTGCTGTCCGTTATCTTTCCTACAACGGCGCCATGGATATGGGCTTTTTCAAGCTCTCTGACCAGATCGTGCCCGTTGTCTGTCACAATCAGCATGCTTCCGGATGACATCAGTTCGTAAGGATTAATATCAAAAAAGTTACAAATCTCCACGGTTGCCTGCTTAACGGGCAGTTCCTTTAAATCAACTGTCAGTCCAACGCCTGCGCTTTCCGCCATTTCCCACAGGGCTCCGAATACACCGCCCTCTGTAATATCATGCATGGCGCTTACGTTGGACTTCATGGCCGTCGCAGCCTCCGGAATAACCGACAACATCTCTTCATATGTCTTGGCTTCATCTATCATATGCCTCGGAAATCTTTTCAGAAGCATTTCTTCCCGCTCTTTTGCCAGAATGGCAGTTCCTTCCAGGCCTATCCATTTAGTAATCACAATGTCCTGTCCCGGCTTCGCACCCTTTGTGGCAAGAAGCTTATCCCTCTTAACCTTTCCGATTCCCGTAACAGTCAGAATCGGTCTTACAACACCGTCCGTAATTTCTGTATGGCCGCCTACCACCTGAATTTTCAATTCCTCACAGGCACTTTCTATCTGCTCCATAACCGCCTTTATTTCCTGCTCTGTAATATCCGGCGGAAGCATGGCGCAAATCAGCATTCCGACCACCTCTGCCCCGCTGGAGGCAATATCGTTTGCCGATATCATTACCGCCCATCTGCCCGTGTCGGCAGTTGTTCCCGTAATAGGGTCTGTGGACAGAACCATAACCTCATCCGGCTCAAGAGCAATTGCCGCACAGTCTTCGCCTACTCCCGCTCCCAAAATGACCTCGGGCCTTTTGGTCTTTATTTGTTTTAAGATAGAACGTTTCAATACGTTCTCAGGAACTTTTCCTATCTTCATCTTTTTCTATCCTTATGCCGCCGGTAACACTGTTTATACCGGCTTTTCTTATGTTCCGTTTCACAATTCCGAATATCATTACATATAACTTTAGGAAGCCCGTTCCGCTTTGAACAGACTTCCTAAAGGAAAAATTTATTACATCATATCCGTATTAAGGCGCTACGGCATCCTGGGCTGCATCTTGAGCGGCCTGCTGCTGTTGCTGCTGCATAGCCTGCTGTGCCTGTTGAGCTTCCAAAGCCTGCTGTGCCTGCTGCTGTTGGATTGCCGCCTGTTGCGCAGCCGCCTGTTGTTCAGGCGTAGGCCCTGCAGCCGGTGCTCCTCCAGCCAATACCGCTCTTACATAATCAATACTCTGTGTAGCAATGGCTGCCTGAATGGCACTGGAAACATTGGGATCCCCCGTAGCAGTTCCCACCGCCGCCGTTCTCGGCACGGCCTTATAGGTACTCTTATTGATAATCTCTCTGCTCTGCTCTACGCCATTGACCTTAACAACTTTCCACAACTGGGCCACATAGCCTGTATGCGCAGACTGTACACTGATATAACCTACCGGCTTGCTGGAATCGCCTACCACCTTTTCCCCCTCTGCGGGAGTGGTGCTTAAGATTTCACTTTCAAAAGAAACCTCTCTTCCTTCCGGTCTTGTCTCAACGCCGTATATATTAAATGTAATTTTCTTATCCCTTGTATAACCTTCTATATAGATAGGGTGGTCTAAATTATTTACAAACTTGAAATCCTTTGCTGTTCCGGAAATTGCCGCATCTGCTGAAGGATCCACATAAGTTACGATCATGGAATGGTTGGAACGCTCCGTTACATCCAGCTCCGAACGCAATACCGCATTGTAAAGGGTAGTGGAAACCTGACAGATACCTCCGCCCAGGGAATCTACCACAAGTCCGCCCGAATAAGAGCCTGCCATGAAATAACCGTTGGCTTCGGTAAAAGGCGAAATTGCCTCATAAACCGAAAATTCATCTCCGGGATAAATCGTTGTTCCGTCAATCAACCTGCAGCCATTGGCCACATTTCCCGAACGATTGGCTCCCGATGTAGAATAGCTGGTTGTATAACTTCCTAATATATCTGTTATCTGAGACAATTCCTCTTCTGTTCCTCTGGGTTCCTTTGTCTCAACTACCAGATCCACAGTAGCGTTTTCAAAATTCCATCCCTCTGTCATAAACTGAATGACCGAATCGGCAGAAGCCTCTTCATTGATCACAACTCCTGTCTGTCCCGGTTCGATTACAAACTCCCCGTCTACTCTTTTTAAGGTAGCGTCCACTGCGTCCACATTAAACTCTTCACATTCCTCATGGATAATATTGACCAGAGCCTGTCTGTCTACTGCAAAATTAAGGGGAAAAACAAGATTTTCATGTTCTAAATCCTTCAATATCTTATATCTTTCAACCATGTTTCCGCTTTTACCGATTTTAATGGCCTCCGCCACAACATCCGCATTGGTCCACATTAATCCGATTTCATTGGCGGAAACTGTATGTGAATTACCATTCATGGCGTTTAGAGTAATTTCCGATTCGCCAATCTGATAGATATATTCCTGTACTTTTCTGGTGGCTTCTTCTTCTGTCAGCCCCGAAACATCTACATTTCCGATATAAATGCCTGTCTCAATAGTTTCATCTTCCGTATTCTGTGCCTGCACCTGCATAGAAGCCCGTCCCAAAACCAGCACAAGAACCAAAACCGCAAATAAAACACCTGTAAACTTTTTCATATTATACTCCTTTCTGTGAATAATTTATGATATAATGTGCGCGTAGGCAATGAGCAGTGCGAAAACCGTCAGGGTTAAATCGGCTGCTTGCAGACGAATTTGACCATGTCGGTTTTCATAGGGCGAAGCCCGCGAGTGCGAAAACCATCAGGGGCAAATCGGCTGCTTGCAGACGAATTTGACCATGTCGGTTTTCATAGGGCGAAGCCCGCGAGTGCGAAAACCATCAGGGGCAAATCGGCTGCTTGCAGACGAATTTGACCATG
>CAZDRM010000021.1:0-23637 GCA_964507745.1 uncultured Lachnospiraceae bacterium | reverse complement strand
TTTATTTATAAGTAAGTGGTGGTAGTATGAAAAAGTTGATATTATTTTTAGTAGTAATAATAAGCATTATAGGTTTATTTATCTATACCTATAATAAACCAAGAGGTTATGAAATAAGTTATGAACTAGATGAATTTAATGTTTCAGAAAAGTATGATACTGACGATAAATATTATTACTTTAAAATATCAAAGGATGATTATGTCTATGAATATAATTTAGATATAAAATATATGAGTGCAAGACGTATAATAGAAGAAATAAAGGTAACTGATAATGATAGTACTAAATGTATAAAACCTATTATCAAAGATGTAAAAGATGTTGATGCTATTTGTTATACTGGAAGTATGTATGTAACTGCTGCTATAGCTAATAATGAAAAAGATGAGGAAAATAAATCCTCAGATGACCTATGTGTATTGGCTTACCGATATCTTTGAACAAGTACAGATGTGTGTTCCAAATTTGAAGGAAATATGTGATCAATTCTACGATTATGTTATAACATATGATCCTTGTGATGCAGAAAAGTATGGATTTAATTATGTTGAAACACCATACGGGGTTGATAAAGGGAATGGTTATAGTGAGCCTCAACATGATTTATTGTATATAGGAAATGCCAAAATAGAAACTGATTTGTCTAGATACAAAAAAATAATTTCTATATAATTACACCATTTAAAAAATCTATTGCTCAATAACAGCAAGACACAAGAACATATAATAATTAATAAATAAAATATCCCTGATATATTACTTTTCCGCAAAATTCAGCAAACAATAACTC
Source organism: uncultured Lachnospiraceae bacterium (assembly GCA_964507745.1). GTDB lineage: Bacteria > Bacillota > Clostridia > Lachnospirales > Lachnospiraceae > UBA2882. The sequence goes on along the minus strand of CAZDRM010000021.1, from coordinate 22,844 downwards.
CACCAATCATCTGCAGCGCGCCAACCAGGGCAATATCCATAACAACATAAACAACCGCATCAAAAATCTTATCCCCGTACTCCAGCTTGCATACAATAATCAGTCCCAGATAAATCAGATTTACAAAGGCTCCGTGTATCCATCCCGCCTCAATGACGGACGCAGTAATTAATGCCAACGCCACATAAACCATGGTAGCAATGCCAGGCCTTTTATTTCCTTTATGTAATACATGCAGTCCTATTAAAATTGTAATGATTTCAAATAGCAGATAAACCCGTTCAACCATTCGTTAGTTCCTCATAAACCTTTTTCCTGAATGCTTTTCCTATTTTAAAGGTTCCGTATTCGCTCTTCAATATAATTTTATTTCCAATAACGTCTACCTTATGGATATATTTTTTATTAATGATCGTATTTCTGTTACATTGAAAAAAGTGACTGCCGGGCAGATGATTTTTGATATCCGACACAGACTTATAGAAAAAGCTGTTAATGCTGTCAACACTTTTTACAATGACTTTCCTGTCCTTATAATAGACATAGACAATTTTATTGATCTGCTGCGGCCAGATATAGCCTTCATTTTTTAAATAAATATAATTATCCTCGTCCATACGCTGGGGAACTCTCAGCGCCTCTTCAATAACCCTCTCCACATCTTTCATATCATAGGGCTTTTCCAGATACTGATAGCAATGCAGCTTGTCATATGCATACATTTTAGGGCTGTCCAAAGAGGTGGTAATAATAACCGGAGCAAATTCATATCGCTTCATATTCCTTAAGAAACTGATAAACTCAAGCCCGGAAGTATCATGAACATAACTTTTATCCAGAATAATATCCACAATAAACAGATCAAAAAATCTGTCTGTTACCATCATACAGGCATCTACATATTGAGTAACACAGGTTACTTCCGCATTAAAATCCATATTTTTAACAGCCTTTTCCAATGAATATGCCGCCGCAATATTATCTTCAAGAATTAATACCCTTTTCATTCTCTGCGTCCTCCTGCTTTATCCTGCCCATTCCCAAAGTCATTTTTTGTTTTATCCTTATTTTCCGGTTTTTCAAAGTAAAAAGGAACTACTCGTATTGATAATCTTTCCATACGACAGTCCCTTTATTGGAATCTTTTATTGTCTGTTGTTACATTCCTAATAACGCATCCACAACTCGATAAAATCTCTTGGCTTCCTCCGGTGTCAGCTTTGCAATCTTTTCTTCGTATTTTGCCATCCTTACCAGATAGCCTTTCTTAAGGTTTCCACAGAGCAATTCATCTGCTGTTGCATTGAGCACGTCCGTTATTAATATAAATGAATCAATACTCGGTTTTCTTTCTCCTCTTTCAAGCATTCCGATATAAGGGACGCTTAAATTCGTTTTCTCCGCAAGCTCTTCCTGCGACATCGACCTTGAGATCCGCTTCATTCGTATTCTTTTTCCCATATCTTCCAAGTCCATCGGCAAGACCTCCCAACAGTATCATAATATACCATTAGTATAGGTTTTCCCGTTTTTCTCAAACAGATACGTGCTGTATTACGGTATAACAGCAGGTTGTATTAAATAGCAAAGCTTCCGCTTACTTCTCCATTGATTACATAGTAAGCGCGACTTTCCTCAGGCTTTACATATAATTCAATATTTTTGAAATCTGCTGCTTTATTGCCCAAATCATATTTCCATACATCCTTTGCGATTTTGATTAAATCGTCATTTGTATAGGATTTTCCTGCAAACTGTAAATTAACAACCGCTTTGACTGTTGCTTTCTTTGCAGGAGCTTTTTTAACTGCCGTTGTTTTCTTTGCAGGAGCTTTTTTCGCTGCTGCCTTTTTGGCCGGTGCTTTCTTAGCAACTGTCTTTGTAACTGCCGCTGCTTTAGCAGGCACCTCTTTTACTGTTTCCTTTGCTTCTGCCACAGCCTTTGTAGCTACTGCTTTAGCTGCAGGCTTAACTGCTGCTTTAGCCTTAGCTGTAGGCTTAGCTGCTGTTTTAGCTGTCTCTTTTGCCTCTGCCATAATATTTCCTCCTTTTCACATATATATGCGTCTGACAAATCTTTCTCTTTTCATTTTACCAGAATTTTCTTATCTACAAAAAGAGTTTACCCCAAAAATGGATACTTGTCAATTATCCCGCCGTCACAAAGTATATCAAAACAAGCACTCCCAGAATAATACGGTACCAGCCAAACACTTTAAAATCATGCTTCTTAATGTAGCCCATCAGGAACTTGATTACCACAACGGATACAATGAATGCCACAATCATTCCCGTCAGAAGAATCGCCATTTCCATGCCCGTAAAGGCAAAACCAAACTTTACAATTTTTAAGAGACTGGCTCCGAACATAACCGGAATTGCCAGAAAGAAAGTAAATTCAGCGGCAACCGTCCGGGATACACCGATAAGCAGCGCTCCTACAATGGTAGCGCCGGAACGGGAGGTCCCGGGGAAAACCGCGGCAATGAGCTGAAATACACCGATAATAATTGCCGTGGTATAAGTAATGCTTTTAAGAGAACGGATTTTGGGTTTCTTTCCTTTATTCAGATTTTCTATGACAATAAAGAGAATACCGAACAAAATCAGCATGACGGCAACCGTGGGGTAGTTGTAAAAATATTTTTCCAGAACATCATCAAAGGCAAGGCCTACAACAGCAGCCGGAATACATGCCGCTATGATTTTGAACCAGAGCACAAAAACGTCCTTTCTGATAATTCCTCCGTTTTCTTCCGCCTTTTTACCAAAGTAGAAGGGAAAAATCTTATTCCAGAATAACACCACAACCGCCAGAATCGCTCCTAACTGAATGACAACCTCAAACATGGACCAGAATTCTTCACTTACATCCAGAGTTACAAATTCATTCAGCAGAATCAGATGCCCTGTGCTGCTTATGGGAAGCCACTCCGTAATACCCTCAACAATTCCGAATAATATCGCTTTTAAAATTTCTATCATGCGCTCCTCCTAACCGAGTTTCAAATATTTTTTCAAGTCTTCAAAGGACTCTTTTGCGTCTTCATAGCCGATTTCGTAAAGTGCTTTCAGCTTTTTCTCATTCTTCTCCAACCTTCCCACATTGGGGTTTACCTTGGGCCGGATAACGAAAATGTGTCCTTTTTTCTCATGTTCCTCAATAAAATCCAAAGTTCTGTTATAAACGATATGCCTTCTTGCCATATCCCTTACCAGATTCGGGTACCTATGATAGCGCAGCTTTATGGCCTGCATATTGGAAGCAGGCTTTCTCCGGTACCCCACCTCTTTTGTCATAACCACAACATTCTTTTTATTTCTGTCCCGCAGGGAGCGGATGATAGGAATGGAATCTGCTATCCCTCCGTCCAGATAAGGAATGCCGTCAATATATACATTATTGGATATAAGAGGAAGGGAAGCCGAAGCTCTGACAGCTATAATATCTCTATGCATCTCCCTTAAGGGTTTATACTCCGCTTTTCCTGTAATAATATTGGTAACCACTGCATATGCCCTGCCCTGATAAGCGGAAAACGCATCATAATCATACGGATCCAGCTCATTGGGAATTCTGTCATAACACATCTTTACTCCGAATAAATCCCCTGTGGTAATCAGACTTCGAAAGCCGCAGTAATTTTTATCCTTCAAATAATTCACGCCTACTCTGTATGCCCTGCCCTTCTGCTTTGACAGGTAGCTGCACAGATGGCAGGCTCCTGCGCTGACGCCGTAACAATCTGAAAAGGAAAGGCCCTGCTCCAAAAAATAGTCCAGAACGCCTGCAGTATAAATCCCTCGCATTCCGCCGCCTTCTAATACAAGTCCCCCTTTAACCATATGCTCTTCCGTAATAGAATTCTCATTTAATTCTTTATTTTCCATAAAAACTTCTCTCCTTATTACATGCCATAGTCCTTTGCTATTTTCCTGATAGCCTCCAGAGAACGCTCTACCTTTTCTGTCTGGATACAATAAGACATCCTGAAATATCCCGGACAGCCGAAGGTATCTCCCGGAACAAGGCACAGATCATATTTTAACGCATCCTTACAGAATTTCTTGGCATCGGGAATCGGCGCCTTGGGGAAAATGTAGAAGGTGCCTCCCGGCTTTACACAGGTAAATCCCAGCTTTGTCATCTCTTCATAAAGAATATTCATATTTGTCTCATAAACGGAAAGCTCCGATGTCTCCTCCAGCATTTCCGCTACCGCCAGCTGAATAAGGGAAGACGGACAGTTATGACCGATTCCCCTTGAAATCTGGGTACACATATCCACAATTAATGCCGCATCCTTACAGTTGGGACATACCGCCACATAACCGATTCTTTCTCCCGGGATGGATAAAGACTTACTGAAGGAATAGCACATCAGCGTATTATCATAAATTCGGGAAACACAGGGACTGTCCGCCCCTTTAAAAATGATTTCCCTGTATGGCTCATCGGAAATAATATAAATAGGGTGGTCGAACTTCTCTTCTTTTTCTTTTAAAATCCCCGCCAGTTTTTCAATGGTTTCCGTAGAATAAGCGATTCCCGAAGGATTGTTTGGCGTATTGATCAATACCGCCGCCGTTTTTTCATTACACATGGAAGCAAAAGCCTCAAAATTAATCTGAAAGCTCTCCGTATCCGCAGGGACAACCTTCAACACGGCTCCCGTTTCGTTTATATAGGGACCGTATTCCGGAAAATAAGGAGCGAAGGTAATGATTTCATCTCCCGCACCCGCAACGGCTCTGGCCGCATGGGCAATGGCTCCCGCCGCGCCGCTTGTCATAAAAATGTCCTCCATCTTATAGGGCAGTCCGAATCTTTTGCTTAAAGAATCAGCGATTTTCTGCCGCACTTCCGGCAGACCGTGGCTGGGACTGTAGCCGTGAAGGGCAAGAGGTTCTCTCGTATCGAGCAGTTCCTTGATTACCTTGTTAAATTTCTCCGGAACGGGAACAGAAGGATTTCCGAGACTGTAATCAAATACATTCTCATATCCGATTTCGCTCCCTCTTTTATTGGCATATTCGGATATTTCACGAATAACCGATTTCATTCCCAGCATATCCTTATATTTTTGTATGATCATTGCTTTATCCTCCGCTTTCTTCTTGATTCTTCTTACTTTTTCTTTCTTTTTCTCATTTCTACTTATTTCTGTTTTCTTCTTCCATTTTCATCTTTCATTTCCTTCTTTTCTGCAAATTTCTGTTTTCCTCTAACTTCCATTCTCTTCCAGATAGTTTTGCAGATCCTCAATCAGCAGAGCAGTCCTTATCCCTACTCCCTCATTATTCAGGTGCATATAGGTATTATAGAACAGTTCCTTATCCATCATATAATCTTCGTAGCGTGAAATCAACGGGCAATCCAGAAGTCTTTCGATTTCATCCGAAAAAGCCTCGTATTCCTCCCGCTTTGGCGTATAGTCGCAAATAGCTATGGGATAGGCCGCAATTAAAAGAGTTGCCCCCTCTTTTTCAAGACGGGCATTCAGTTTATTAATGCGCTCAATGGTTTCTTCGCCTATTTCGGGTATGTGCACCGGACTGAAATCCGTATCCGGCACTAATGTCGGACGGTCATACACGTTATCGCCGTACTCATTAAACTGAAGCCTGCTGTATGCATCCCCGCTGTCCATATTTCCGATTCCCTGGCTCCAAAGGTTCAGACAGTCTTTTAAATAGGAAGGATAAGCCTTTATCATTCCCTTCCAGTCCTTAGGCCTGATATACTTCCACAGCTTGGGATGATTCTCAATGGTAATCCACGCCAGTTCCTGATTTTTGATCACGTCCCCGTCATCAAAATTGCTGTAGCTTAAAATCACAATATCCCCTTCACAGATATTTTGTACAGCTGCCTGCTCATTAAAAGCATTTCCCAGCCCTCCATGTATTCCCATGTTCACTACGGGCATTCCAAAGGCTTCCTCCAAAGCTTTTGAATCGATTCCAAAGGCCAGATTGGAATTGCCCACCAGTACGATCTTGGGACCTTCAATGGAACACAATCTTTCATTTTTGTCTATGAGCGCCGCCTGATAATTATTCAAATACTGGGGCATAACGAACCGAAAGCAGAACACCAGCACCAGTCCCAGCATAATCAGACACTTCAAAAAGAATACCGCTATCTTCTTCATAGGATTCTCCTCATCCGTTTTTCCATCAATGTTCCTTTCCATCTTGGCATGATATCCTCTGTTTTAAAATTGAAAATAAATAAATTCCGTCTGGGCATAGTCCAGTCCATAGGCTCCATAGGTCATGATCATAAAGAGGAGACCGATATAAACCAGCCAGCGGAACCAGATTCCCTGTTTCAACACCAGAGCCGGCACATCTTCGCCTCTGTTTTTTAAAATATCCACAATCATCAGCAGAAGGAAAGCAATTATAATTGCCACCAGCTGCTGCATGGTAAAGCCCATCCGGTTAACTGCCAGTCCGAACAGTTGAGGGAACTGCAGACTCACAATCGTCTGTTTTATAATACGGAATGCAGTCCCGACGCCTTCCGCACGGAAGAAAAGCCATGCAAAATCAACCAGGGCAAAGGTTACAAGGCCGCACCCCAACCGGTAGCTGAAACGGCTTTCATCCGCCTTCAGCCATTTTTTTATACGGTTTCTTATGCCTGTTCCCGCTTCTTCCGCAATCATGTATATACCGTTTAATGCTCCCCATACAATGTAAGACCATGCCGCGCCATGCCACATGCCGCTGACAAAGAACACAATAAAGATATTCACATATTTGCGCAGCTTTCCCTTTCTGTTTCCGCCCAGAGGAATATAAAGATAGTCCCGAAACCATCCCGTCAATGAAATATGCCATCTTTTCCAGAAGTCCCTGACACTGACTGCCTGATAAGGTGCATGGAAGTTTTCCATCAAAGTAAAGCCCAGCACTTTAGCGCTTCCGATGGCGAGATAAGAATAGCCGCCGAAGTCACAGTAAATCTGAAAGGCAAAAAGCACCGTGGCCAGAATGATTTCCACACCTGTATACGCCATATAATTGTCATACACGGAATTAATGTACACCGCTATGTTATCCGCTATGACAATTTTCATAAAAAGCCCCCACAGCATGAGCAGAAGCCCTTTTCTGACTCTTTCGACCTCAAAGGTATGCTTTTCGTCAAACTGTCCTAGAAGATTTCCGCTGCGCTCAATGGGACCTGCCACAAGCTGGGGAAAAAAGGACACAAAAAGCATATAACGGAACAGATTTCCGGTGGCTTTGGTCGTTCCCCGGTATACGTCCATGGTGTAGCCCAATGCCTGAAAAATGTAAAAGGAAATACCTACGGGAAGCAGTATATCAAAAGAAGGCAGACTTGTCCCTCTGCCCGCAATTCCCAGAATCCTGTTACAGTTATCTATAAAAAAATTAATGTATTTGTAGAAAAACAGAATAGACAAATTGATGGCAAAGCTGCCGCCCAGTATCCATTTGGCAAGAGCCGGCGTTCCCTTTTTCATTGCCTTTTCAATGAGAAGTCCTGCCAGATATGTAACAAATGTGGATGCGAATAAAAGCAGCGCATAGGCTGCATTCCAGTTCATATAAAAATAATAGCTGGCAATTAAAAGCCAAAGATTCCGCAGTTTCAGGCACTTTCCCGGTATGGCAAAATACAAAAGCACAACAATGGGAAAAAACGCCAGATAACTCAATGAATTAAATAGCATAAGACTGTCTCCAATATAAAACTGTCCTCATTATACTCCCTCTTTTCCCTTTTTTGCAATGGGAATGCTTCGGGAGTTACCGCCCCCGCCATAACGGCGGGGGTGTTTTTAGGAATTAAAGAGTCTCCAGTATTTCCTCAAGCTCTTCCCTGCTATGAAACCCAATGACCTTCTTGGCCATTTGTCCATTCTTAAAAAATACGAGAGATGGAATATTGGTTACCTGAAAACGTACTGCAAGCTCCGATTCCGTATCCACATTTACTTTGTAGACGCCAACATCCGTTCTTTCCTCCGCCAGTTCATCCACTACCGGCCCCTGCATCTGGCATGGTCCGCACCATTCCGCCCAGAAATCCACCACTGCTTTTCCTTCGCTCTTCATAGCCTCTTCAAAATTACTGCCCGTCAATTCTGTTACTGCCATATGCTTTTCCTCCTGACATATTTATTCTATATAGTTCATTCAATATATCCGTTTTTGTATTTCTTGCGGATATATTTCCTTATTTTGATATTATTGGTTTTTACAATGTTTTTATTCCACAGGCCGGATTTTGTTCCACATCCGCTTTTCTTATCATTCAGTATTTTACCACAGTTAATACCCCTTGGCTATAAAAATAACCATGCTACTATTTCGACAGATATTTTAATACAGCAAGGGGACTTACATCTTTCGACGAAAGCCCCCTTAAAAAATTAGATATTGGTATATAACTTATTTGTCTTCTTTCTTTGTCAATACATCAAAGATAACCGCCAATAACAATACAATACCTTTAACAACTTTTTGCCAGTTGCTGTCTACACCCATGATAGACATACCCATGTTGATGATACCCATTAATACGGCACCGATGATAACGCCGGGAACTGTACCGGTTCCGCCGTAAGCGGATGCGCCGCCGATGAAGCAGGAGCCGATGGCATCCATTTCGTAGTTCTGACCGTATGTAGGCTGTGAACTTGTCAAACGGGCTATGGTAAGGATACCTGCAAGACCTGCCAAAAGTCCCATATTGGCATATGCTAAGAAGTATACTCTGTTGGTATTGATACCGGAAAGCTTTGTAGCCTTCTCATTGCCGCCCACCGCATAGAAGTAACGGCCGATGGTTGTTTTGGATGTAATATAACCGTAAATCAATACTACCAGGAGTACCCAGATAAGCACTGTAGGAATACCTTTGTACTGTGATAATTTAAAGGCAATCACACAGATTGCTGCACAGATTACAACTGTCTTTACAATCATTCCTGTAAGGGATTCAACCTCATATCCCTTTTTCACTCTGGAAATTCGGCCGTTTATCTGAATCGCAACATAAATAACGCATGCGATAATGCCTGCCAGCATACAGGTCAGGTTAAAGCCTTTCATTCCGAATAAATCAGGAACAAAGCAGTTTGCACCGCCGCCGAATATCTTCTGGAATTTCTCATTCGTAACAGAAACCGTCATACCGTTTAACACAACGTTGGAAAGACCTCTGAAGGCAAGCATGCCTGCCAGAGTGGTAATGAAGGGAGGCACATGGATATATGCGATACAGAAAGCCTGAATGGCACCGATAATCAATCCTACAACCAGCATCGCAAAAACTGCTGCCACTGAGTTGATTCCTTTATCCATCATGGTTGCGCCCACCGCGCCGGTAAAGCAGACAACGCTTCCTACGGACAGGTCGATGTTACCTCCTGTTAAAATACAGAGCAGCATACCTGTCGCTAATACAAACACATATGCGTTCTGCGCAATCAGGTTTGTTACGTTCTGGGGGAAGAAAAGCTTACCGCCCGTGCCTATTCCGAAGAATACCATAACCAAAACCAGCACAATGATCATCGTATATTTTTTGACTAATGTCATTACTTTTTCTTTTTCCATTTCATTTACGCTCCTTTACTCTTTATTTGCTGGACTTTAAAATATAAGACATAATGACTTCCTGAGAAGCCTCTTCCGCATTGACCTCGCCAACAATTCTGCCCTCGTTCATGACATAAATCCTGTCACACATACCAAGAACTTCAGGAAGCTCGGAAGAAATCATAATAACCGATTTGCCGTCCGCAATCAACTGGTTGATAATGCAGTAAATCTCATATTTTGCACCTACATCAATACCACGGGTAGGCTCATCTAAAATCAATACATCAGGATCCGCAAACATCCATTTTGCAAGAAGTACTTTCTGCTGGTTACCACCGGACAGATTACCTACATTCTGCTCTACACTGGGGCATTTGGTTCTCAGTTTCTCTTTGTACTCCACCGCCACGGCATATTCTTTATCTTTATTGATCACGCTATGACTGCTGACCTCTTTTAAATTAGCCATGGTTGTGTTGATTTTTATGGAATTGGAAAGGACAAGCCCGTTTCCTTTTCTATCCTCTGTTACATAAGCCAGTTTATTTTTAATGGCTTCTCCTACGGACCTCATACTAACTTCTTTGCCATTAATAAAAACCTGACCTGAAATATTTGTACCGTAGCTGTGTCCGAATACACTCATGGCAAGCTCGGTACGCCCCGCCCCCATCAGACCGGAAATTCCTACTACCTCGCCCTTGCGCACGTTGATGCTTACATTGTCAACAACCTTACGCTCCGTATAAATGGGATGATATACTGTCCAGTCCTTGATTTCCATATTGATGTCGCCAATATGTTTTTCCGCTCTCTTGGGGAAACGGTCGGTTAAGTCACGGCCTACCATACCCTTAATGATCCTGTCTTCTGAAATATCATCCTTATTCTTATCCAGGGTCTCAATGGTGGAACCGTCACGGATAACCGTAATTTTATCTGCGCAATAAGCAACCTCATTTAATTTATGAGAAATAATAATCGAAGTCATGCCTTCCTGTTTGAATTTCAACAGCAAATCCAGCAACGCCTTGGAATCCGTTTCGTTTAAGGATGCTGTCGGCTCATCCAAAATAAGAAGCTTTGCATTTTTGGCAAGAGCCTTGGCTATTTCCACCAGCTGCTGCTTACCTGTACCAATATCTTTTATTAAAGTTCTGGAAGATTCCTTTAGGCCTACCATCTTTAAATATTTTTCAGAAAGGCCGTGGGTCTCGTTCCAGTTAATTGCAAATTTGGGTCCCCGTTCATTTCCAAGGAACATATTTTCGCCGATTGTCATATAAGGAATCAGCGCCAGCTCCTGATGAATGATTACGATACCCTTTTCTTCGCTGTCTTTAATCTTGTTAAATTTACAAATCTGACCGTCGTAAACAATGTCGCCTTCATATGTACCGTAAGGGTAGATACCGCTTAAAACATTCATCAATGTGGATTTACCGGCACCATTTTCACCTACGAGAGCATGAATCTCTCCCTCTTCTACTTTCAAATTAACGTTGTCAAGAGCTTTAACTCCGGGGAACGTTTTGGTGATATTTTTCATTTCAAGTAATACTTTCGCCAATTGTATCCCTCCCAATATCTAATTATTCTGACTAAACTGATTTACCTTCATCATAGTAAAATATAAATCACATGAATTCAGCAGGCGGGAAAAATCCCGCCTGCATTAGTTCATTTATAAAATTTGAATTACTGTAAATCGCCTTCTGCGTAGTAACCGGACTCAATTAAGATTTCTTTATAGTTGTTTACATCAGCGAATACAGGCTCGCAAAGGTAAGAAGGAATAACACCTGTACCATTGTCATATGTCTGTGTATCAAGACCTGCGATATCCTCGCCCTTCATGATAGCGTCAACCATTTCTACTACCTTGCTTGCTAAGTCACGAGTATCTTTGAAGATAGACATGGACTGTTTTCCTGCGATAATGTTCTTTACGTTAGCAACGTCACAGTCCTGACCTGTTATGATAGGCCACTCGCCTGTGTAGTTAGCCTCTAATGCGTTTACAACACCTAAAGCTGTGGAGTCATTGGAAGCAAGTACTACGTCTAAGTTTGTTCCGTCAGAGTAGTAGGAAGAAACAATTGCTTCAAATCTGGACTGTGCTGCATCTGTAGCCCAGTTAGCTGTAGCAACGTCTGCTTTCTCAACCTGACCGGATTTAACAACCAGCTTGCCGGAATCAATGTAAGGTTTCAATACATCCATAGCACCGCCATAGAAGAAGTTTACATTGTTGTCGCCAGGGTCGCCTGTTACGATCTCCAGGTTGAAAGGACCTGCTGCATTCTTGAGGTCTAACTCCTGCTCAATGAATTCACCCTGTTTCTGTCCTACCAGATAGTTATCAAATGTTGCATAATAGGTAACTGCATCAGAGTTCATGATCAGACGGTCATAAGCAATAACATCGATACCTTTCTCTTTAGCCTGAGCTAATACTGTTCCTAAGGAATCACCTTCGATAGATGCGATAACTAACAATTTGCAATCGTTAGCGATCATGTTCTCAATCTGGGAAACCTGTGTAGGTACATCGTTGCTTGCGAACTGAAGGTCTACAGTATATCCTGCTGCTTCCAGCTCTTTCTTCATGTTCTCGCCATCCTGGTTCCAACGCTGTAAATCTTTAGTAGGCATTGATACACCGATTAATTGTCCGCCGCCTTCACTTGTAGTAGCTGCAGGCTTACTGCCACATCCTACTAACAGAGATGCTACCATAGCAACACTCAATAATGCGCTAAGTAATTTCTTTCTCATTTAAAAATCCTCCCTTTATAATATTGTAAATTACCTGGGAACTTTGCAGTCCCCTGCTACGATAACAATATATCATAGGTCAGATAGTAAATGTTTGCGAAATTCTTCATTTTTTTGAGAGCGTGCACGGGCAAATTTTTTCCAAATAGCATTTTTTTGTTGATTTTTTATTAAATAACAATTTTTTGCTATTCTTTCCTTCTCGAATCGGATACGTTCAAATAGACTTCCTCTCTGAGATGAAATCCGCTTTCAATAATGGTCTCGTCCATATTGTCCTTATTTACTGCAACCGGTTCCAACACGATGCCGGGTATCTCATAGGTTCCGTCATTCATTGTCCTATTAATTTCCTCAATTTCTTCTCCCTTTGCCAATGCAATGGCGCATTCCGCAGCCACCCTTGCCTGTCGTTCCACGGGTTTGTACACAGTCATAAGCTGGGTTCCTTCTACAATTCTCTGGCAGGCTTCCAGCTCTGCATCCTGTCCTGTCACAACAATCTTTCCCGCCTTTCTCTTCTCCGCCAGCACACGGACCGTATGAGTTGCCAGGCTGTCATTGCCGCACATAATCCCATCCACTTCCTCCAGTATTTCGGGATGATCATAGATATAATCCGATGCATATTCTGGTTTCCAGTTGTCCGCATGCATGACATCAACAACCTGAATATTGTTTTCATTCATTACTTTTTCAAATCCGCTGTTGACCATGGCCACATTATCATCTGTTGTGGGACCTGCCAGCATCAGGACTTTTTTGTCCGAAAGCCCGGCCTGTACCATAGCCTCCCCCATCAATGTACCCACCTTTTCATTATCAAAGGAAATATACAGGTCTGCATCGGCATTATGAATCATTCTATCATAGGCAATCACGATAATCCCTGCATCTTTTGCCTTTTCTACCACTTTGCCAAGGCCGTCTCCATCAATACCGATGATCACGATGACATCCATCTTTTTTTCAATCAGATACTCAATCTGAGCAATCTGCTCCTCCAGATCTCCGTTGGCATTTTGTACATTGACCTCCGCTCCCAGCTCCTTTGCCGTTGAAACAAAGACATCCCTGTCCCTTTCCCACCTTTCTATCAGGAAAGAATCGAAACAGATGCCTATCTGGATTTTTCCGTCCTCTTCTTCCACAATCACTTCTTCCTCCCCCGATGCCGAACATCCCAGCATACAAAGGAACAGCAGCCCAATCAGCCAGAATGCCAAACTTTTCCCGGATTTTCTAAAGGGTATTCTTCTCACTGCTTTTTCCCTCCTTGTATTCGGTCGGCGTCAGACCCACATTTTTCTTAAATGTCCTGCTGAAGTAGTTAGGATCGGCATAACCCACTTCCCCACAGATTTCCTTCATGGACAAAGAGGAAGACTGCAATAGCTCTTTTGCCTTTTCCATACGGATTTCCGTCACATATTCAATAAAGTTTTTTCCCGTCTCTTCTTTAAAAATCTTACTGAAATAATAAGGGCTGATATCTACCTCCCTGGATACATCGTCCAGGGAAATTTCTCTATGGAAATTTGCGTTGATATAGGCCTTCGCCTTTGCCACCACCCCGTTGGATCGGGTCTCTTTGTTGTCTGCCACATTTCTTACTGCTGCATCCATCTTGTCCAGAAACCAGGTACGCATCCGCTCCATATCGCCTTTCATACCCATAATGTCCGGCAGGTAATCCTGTCTGGATTTAAAACGATAAATCCTGGTGCTCCCTTCGTAACCGATTTTCTCCGCCCGCAAAACAAACTCCAATATTTTCAATTTTATATCGCTTTCACAGTCTCCGTAATTTTCTACCATCCAATCAAAATAGCGGTTGACAGCGGAACGCTGCTCTTCAATATTTCCTTTTTCGGTATACTCAAAAATTTCCTGTTCTGTCTCTACTGGATAATTTTCTTCATAATCGCATCCCACCGGAATATCATCCACATGGGCAACGCTGCCGTCTGACTGTAGCAAAGCTCGGAGCGCTTCATTATAGGATTTCATAGAGTCCCGCAGCCTTCCTACAGGCCCAAGCCCCATACGAAAAGAAATATCCAGCCGCTCTCTCAGCTTCCTCACCATTTCCCTTGCTTTATCGATTAAAGCAATTCTTTCATTATAATCAAGCCCTTCCTCCGCCACAGGAATTAAAACCGCAATTTTGTTTGCCATAACAGAGCCTACAATACATTTGAAATATCCTCTGATAATTTCCCGCACTTCATTATAGGAATCCTGGATGAGCACTGATGTTTCCACCGCATTGGTCATATGATTTCCCACCTGCTTTTCCCCGAAAACAAGGACTCCCATATAGCAATAATCATCTGTGATATCCAGCAGATTCTTAAAATTCTCCACGTCCTCTTCAAAGTATTCTTTAAACATCAGGCTGTAAATAAGACCATTTTCTATGATCGGCACCACCGTCTCCATTCTTTCACGTATCATCAGGTCCTGCCTACGTTTCTCTCGCTCTTTGTCAATAAGGCCCATAGCCCGTCTTAACACCTCAATAATCTTGCTTTTCTCCACAGGCTTATTCAGGTATTCCAGTACGCCCAGATTGATAGCCTCTTTTGCATAATCAAACTTATCATATGCAGACATTACAATGAAAAGTGTATTGCCGTTATTTTTCTTGATTTCTTTCATTGCCTCGATTCCGTTTATACCCGGCATCTGAATATCCATAAAGGCAATGTCAGGTCGAAAATGTTCTGCAAGTTCTATGACATTTCTGCCGGTTTTGGCAAATTCAATATCACAGGAATCGCCGAATTCTTTTTCAATAATAAACCGGAGGGAATCTATTACAATGCCCTCATCATCAGCCAACATGATTTTATACATTCTCGTCCTCCTTATTCTCTAAAGCGGAATGGAAATTAACACCCGGGTACCCTTATCCTTTCCCGGACTGCTGATCTCAAATACATCATCCCTGTCGTAAAGCAGCTTCAGCCTGCTGATTACATTATCCAAGCCGATTCCGTTAGAGCCTTCGTTTATATCTGCTTCCTTCAATTTCCCGGACATGATTTTCTCTATTTTTTCCGGCGCAATACCGATTCCGTTATCCCTGATGCTAATATACGCTTTATCATTTTCCCTGTACACGGAAAGCTCAATCTTCCCCTCCCAGGAAATCCCCCTTATACCATAGTTTACACTGTTTTCGACTATGGGCTGGAGAATCATACTGGGCACCATCAAATTTGCCAGGGAAGGGTCAATATCCTTTTCATAATGAATCTCTCCCGAAAAGCGGACATTTAAAATATAGATATAGCTGTCTATCAGTTCCAGTTCTTCCTTCAGGGGGACGCTGTCATGCCCTTTTTTGTTATTATAACGGAAGAAGTCCGCCATATTCTGTACATATTCATAGGTCCGGTCCGCCCCTTCCATCATTGCCAGCTGTGCTCCCGCATTCAGCGTGTTAAATAGGAAGTGGGGATTAATCTGTGCCTGCAGGTATTTCAGCTGGGCATCTTTTAAATGATTTTCCATCTTCAGTTCTTTTTCCTTCAGGGCCCTTTCATTGTCCATGCTGGTCCTCAGCTGGGCAATATAATTGCGTATGCTGACAATCATCTGATTAAAGGCACGGCTTACTACTCCTACTTCATCCCGTGAATTCACTTCCAGAAGCGCTACATCCAGATTGCCCCCGGCAACCTGGTCCGCTACCTCCGAAAGGGATTTCAGAGGCTTTGTTATATTCTTGATTACCATGATAACCAGCAGAACATTGCTGAATACTACTGCCAAAAAGACCACGGTATTAACAACCTCCACATAACGCAACGACACGGACAGCATGGTATAATTGGCGGAATTGCTTTTAAACTGGTCGTTGTTCAGGCTGTTGATATAGGTGCTGATATATTGGTAAATTTTTGTTGCCTCTTCATTATAGGTCTTGTATTTTTCCACATTCCGCCCGCGCTTTGCCTCAATTGCAAGATCGGTATACTCCAGATATTTTAAGGACATGGCTTTGATATTCCTCTCCATCCTCTGGGATTCGTTACCGGTAATGGCATCGGAAAGGTTCTCAATTTGTGCCGTGTAATCCTGGCAGGATTTATAATAACCCTCCATGGCATCTGTTGTCTTGGTATTCAGGTAATTCGTCATATCATTCTGTACATTGTCAAGGGCATCCGACAATTCATTCAGATTAATATTACTCACATAAATCTGGTCCAGCCTGCGCAGCATATGGTTAATGTTGCGGTACATAAAAAGATTGACTACCAGTATGAGCAGCGCTGTTAGGCAATACACCACAATCAGCTTGGTCTGAATGGGGAGATTGGCAAACTTCTTTTGCGTTTTCATCATTCAGCTCCTTTCTCATGCTGGCTTACATTATCCTTATTTACCACATAAGTATCAACTGTAAAATATTCGCTGACATGCCCTGCCTCCAGATATTCTGAAAGGGCATCCACGCAGTATCTTCCCATCTGCTCCGTATCCATGGATATTGTGCAATAAATGATTTCCTTATCCACTCCGCCCAGGATAGTCTCGGAATCATAATAGCCAATAATATTGGTAATTCCCACTTTGTTGTAATCGATAACCGCCTGGTATGCACAGGTTGTATGAATCTCGCTGAGACACACCAGGATATCGGGCACATCTTCCTGTCCCATAAAAATATCGCGTATGGATTCCTCCGCTGTAAATGCTCCCGAATCATCTATGATATAGGTGTCCAGCGTAATTTTATTTTCCAAAACGGAATCCTTTACTATCTCTTCCCTGATCCCGGACACAAGAAGATTCTGTCCACTGCTGTCCGTTTCCTGACTGATTAGCACCATAATCTTTAGCTTTTTCCCGGAGCCTTCTCCACCTTCCCGTTGGGAAAGGATTTCCTGCGCTAAGTCACAGGTCTGCCTACCGTAGGACTGTCCCAGATCATATCTGCCAATACCCACAAAACTGATTCTTGCGCTCTCCGTTACATCCTGGCTGATGACCACTACCGGTATGCCGTTGTCCTTTGCCTTGTCAATCACATTACGCAAGGTATCGCTGTCATTTCCTTCCACAATAATACCGTCCACCCCTGCTGCAATGGCGATTTCCATCCGTTCTTCCATGGTGTATCTGGCGCCTACATTCCCTGCAAAAAACTCCACATAGGCATTGCCCGCCATTCCTTCCTGTCTAGCGCCGTTATAAACAGCCTGCCAGAAATCAGACCTGTCATTATCGGTTATCATGGCATAATACTTATCGTATTCCACATATTCTTCATCTGACTGGATGGAATTTCTTGCATCAAACTGCATCTTGAACACAGCCATTCCGCTGAGCGTTACCAACACCATCAATGCCAGCAATGAAAAAGTCGTTACTGTAAAAAAACTTTTTCTTTCTTTCTCCACTTCAAGCTTCTCCTATATAAATATATTGCTGCATCTGCTTCCCGTCTATATAGACGTCATCGTCCTTCTTAAATCCCAGCTTCCGGCACAAACGCAGCGATGCTTCGTTCTCTTCTACAAACAGTACCCGAATTTTTTCAAAACCAAGCCCCTCTCTGGCAAATTCCAGAATCTTACTACACACCTCTGATGCAATACCCTTCCTTTGATAAGGAACACCTATCACATATCCCAATTCCGGCGTATCGTAGCCTTCCCTCCATGCAATTCCTGCCCTGCCGATGAGTTTCCCCGTCTCCTTGGAAATAACCGCCCAGATTCCGAATCCACACAGCTTATAGACCTGCTCTATATAATCCCTGATATATTTCCGCTCCCGTTCCCTGTCTGCATACAGCCCTTCCGTATACCGGCTGATGGAGGGATCTGCATATACTTCATAGAGTTCGTCCAGGTCGTCTTCGATAAATTCCCTGACAATACAGCGTTTCGTTGTGAGAATCGTCCATGGTATCCCGAAAAACCGCTTGTATATCTTTTCTATATAGTCATAATCAATCCCCGAAAGCCCGGTTGTGGCAAAGGGAGCATTTGTAAAGTTTTCCATTGTATTCCCTTCATGGAGATAAAGCAGAAAGGGAATTTTCTTCCTATATGCCGCCTCATAAAAAGTCTTGGAATCCGTAATCAGAAAAATCCCTTCTTCTTGTTCCTTTGTCTCCTTCCCTTCATAAAAGACCAGCTGCCTTATGTCTGTCAGAAAGACCAGTTTCCCCGAAAATTCTTCCTTAAACTCTTCCTGCCAGTCCGCAATTTCTTTTTTGGAGACTGCCGAAGAGAAATAGCACCATACTTCCCTGATTGCTATATTCCACTCTTTTTTCCACATCTTCTTCCAGATTCCCCTCTTTATTCCTGCCGCTTATAGACGGACCGCCGGTTTTGCGCCCGCATCCTATAACTGTAGTATAGCACATGTTGAGGCATATGCGCTTTCTATTTATTTGTTTTTCTTTACGTTTTTCTGCTTTTCCTTTACAATATATCTGTATACCCTTAACTTCGGTATATTGGTAAATAATGATGCAAACTAAAAACAGGAGGAGTTTTAAAATGGCGCAAAATCCCATTGTAACCATTACCATGGAAAACGGAGATGTCATGAAGGCAGAGTTATATCCTGAAATTGCCCCCATTTCCGTTCATAATTTTATTAGTCTTATTCAGAAAGGTTTTTATGATGGTTTAATCTTTCACAGAGTCATCAAAGGTTTCATGATTCAGGGCGGATGTCCCGACGGAAACGGCATGGGCGGTCCCGGCTACTCTATCAAAGGAGAGTTTTCCCACAACGGTGTAGAAAATGACCTGAAGCATACAGAAGGAGTTCTTTCCATGGCAAGGTCCATGTTTCCCGATTCGGCAGGAAGCCAGTTCTTTATCATGCACAAGACAAGCCCTCACTTAGACGGGGAATATGCTGCTTTCGGAAAAGTAACAGAGGGTATGGATGTGGTAAACAAGATTGCAGAGACAGCCACTGATTATTCAGACAGGCCCATAGAAGAACAGAAAATTAAATCCATGACCGTAGAAACCTTCGGCGTGGATTATCCGGAACCGGAAAAGCTCTAAGCTTTTCCGGGAGAACAGGGAGCTAAAGCAAACCGGATTTCCGCTGCTTTGTCTGCCGGTCATTGCCCAGTACATCCCACATCAGCTCCACAATCAAAAACAGCATGGCAAAGCAGGCATAGTTCTGCGGCACGATACTTGTACCATGCAGATAACCCAGATATGCCATAAAGGACAACAGAATCTGCAAGACCGCTAAATACAGCTTTTTAGGATTAACCAATGCGTATAACACAATCAGAATATCCGCCAGATACCCATATCTCTCGTGCATATAGGGCAGCGTAAAGGGCACCAGCAACGCAAATGCCAGCATTTCTTTGAGCATTTCTCCTTCATCGTGACATTCTCTCCTCACTGCCAGATAATACACCACCAGCATGAGCACTGCAATGGTCCCAAGAATTCCCGCCATCTTATAAACTTCATAAAAGTTGGTCGGTCCAAACAATGTATAAATATTCGGCCAGTTCCACGACAGCATCCACGGCTCTGTATTTCCCTGATTTACATAGATTAGCAGTAGTTCTTTTATGCTCTTTCCCGCCAACGCCGCCGGAATACAGGTCAAAATATACATGACAGGTATATAGAGGAATTGCTCAATCTTATATTTTTTATATACCCACATCAGCAAATAAAAGGGGAAGACAAACAGTGCCTGTAGTTTGATTGCAAAGGCTAACCCATAAAGCAGCATGGAAGCATTAGATTTGTTTTCATACAATAAATACAAGCTTGCTATGATACAGGTCACATAAATGACGTCACACTGCCCCCACATACCGCTGTTGACTGCGACGGTAGGCAGGCAGAGAATAAGACCGTAGGCCAGCGCCGCTCTGACAGAGCTTCCTGTCAGTTTAGCGATAATCCGATAACCAAGCGCTGCCAGGACCACATCAAACAGGCAGGATACCAGCTTGATCGGTAGCAGCGGCTCACACGGGAGCAGACTGATGAAATACAGAATATACATATAGGCAGGCGTATAATTATAAAAATCACCTGCAATCGCACGAAAAGAGCCCACCGCCTTGAATTCCTCGACCCATGGCTTCAGACAGGTGAGATAATCCATGGAAGGTACGCTGAAAAAAGCAGAGCGGATAAGAAATGCCAGCACACTAATCAGAAACAAAAACAGCGAAATACGGATAGCGCTGCGATTAAACAGGCTCCTTTTCTGCGTACCCGGGGTATCCGGTTCACGCAGCGTATGCAGCCCCTCGCATAGAATCTCCATTCCCAGATCCACCAGTAAAAATAATTCCAGCAGACTGAACACATAAAAGGGAACCTCACTGACCCCCGTCATCCCATACGTATATGCCCCAAAAGATATTGCCGTCTGAAGCAGTGCACGATAAATTCTTCGGGGATTAAAAAACGCCAGAATAACAAAAAGAATATCAATAAGAAGTCCGTTGCCGTATTGCATATAGGGGAGAAAATAAGTCAGCAGCAGTCCAAACAGCGTTGCTGCCTTCAATAAAATATGCACTGTATTCTGCATTTTAACAGAAAGAAAAAAGAATACCACGATGCAGACAAGCGCTGCCGTAAACCAGACTGCCCCCCTTGCATACCCCTGCACCAATACATCCACGCCTGTCAGTTGAAAAACATTCGGATATGCCAGCGACAACAGACCTGCGTCCCTTGCCGCAGACAAATGTACAGTTTTTGCAGTCATTCCCCACATAAGCATAGTCGGAAGAAACAAGAGCACCGTGTAACAAAAAAGCCCTCTTTTTAGACTCCCCGTCTGCTTCGCTACCAGATAGCAGGCAGCGGATGCCAGCATGACCGCAAGCAGTGCATATAACATAATCCTTGCACCCGACAAGACAACACCGTTAATTCCATTTAGGGAAAAGCGGATGCATACGCCAAAGATTGTGGCACATACCGCAAGCAGACACTCCAGAAAAGAAAGCTTCTTATTACCGATATGAAATTCTTTTTGTATCAGAGCATGTAACAATCCATCTATCATTTGTATTTTCCATTTCTTTCCAAATTTGGCTATGCCTATTATTTCATAGAATGATAATTATTTCAAGGTTTTGCCATATCTCCCGGCAGCATTATTGCCATGGCTGTCTATGGCTTATCACTGACAGCACAAAGCCCGGGCAGTGGAAGCGCCCGGGCTTTGCTATATAAACTAAGGAATTGGAGTAAGCTGTTTTATCTCTATTCCACATCCTGTAACGCTGCGAAATCTTCTTCGCCGGTACGGATTTTCACAACTTTATCTACATTGTATACAAAAATCTTTCCGTCACCTATGTGACCGGTATAAAGCGCCTTTTTAGCAGCCTCGATCACATTTTCCACAGGAATCTTGCTGACAACAATTTCCAGTTTTACCTTCGGTAAGAGGGTAGCATCCATTTCTACACCGCGGTACATTTCCCCAGCGCCTTTCTGAATACCGCATCCCATTACCTGGGTAACGGTCATACCTGTTACGCCCAGATTGTTCATAGCCTTCTTTACCTTCTCGTATCTGGACAGCTTGGAGATGATTACCACTTTATAGATGCCGCTGTCGGAAACAGCAGGAACTGCTGCCACTTTAACCGCCGCATTTTTGGCAGCCTGTGAAGCCTCTTCGTAGTCATCGGTGCCAAGGCTTGTATTTTCATTGATATCCATGGTCATGGTATTGGAAATATCCATAATGCTGAAGCCGGAATAAGCTGATGCCAAACCGTGCTCGCAGGAATCCAGACCTACGATTTCTTCCTCTTCAGACGCCCTCAATCCTATAGTTGCTTTAATTACCAAAAAGGCAATTGTAATTGTAACTGCCGTCCATGCCGCTACTGCCGCAAATCCCAGAAGCTGTTTGCCCAACAGGCCAAAACCGCCACCATAGAACAGACCTGTCAGGGTATCGTTGTCAGGTGCAGAGGTTGTAGCGAATAAACCGACTGCAATGGTGCCCCAGATACCGTTTAAACAGTGTACTGCAACAGCACCCACCGGGTCATCAATACGCAGAACATAATCCAGGAACCACACACCGAATACTACTAGCAAACCTGATACAGCGCCGATGATAATCGCGCCGGTCACATCTGTTACGTCGCAAGGCGCCGTAATGGCAACCAGACCTGCAAGGGAAGCGTTCAGACACATGGAAACATCGGGTTTGCCGTATTTTATCCATGTAAATACCATACATACCACTGTTGCAATGGCAGGAGCTACTGTTGTTGTTACAAATACAGAGCCTAACTGCTCTATGCTTGTGCAGGCTGCACCGTTGAATCCGTACCAGCCAAGCCACAGTATAAACACGCCAAGACATCCCAAAGGAAGATTGTGCCCCGGAAAGGCATTTACTTTTGTGATTCTGCCTTTTTTATCCTTTGTGAATTTTCCAATACGAGGTCCTAATATTTTAGCTCCGATCAGTGC